>VYCF01000037.1 GCA_009844085.1 Gammaproteobacteria bacterium
GCCGAGCCGAGCCGAGCCGAGCCGAGCCGAGCCGAGCCGAGCCGAGCCGAGCCGGGGCTCCGGTCTTGAGCGCGGCAACATGGATGTCGCGGCTGCGCCGCGTCCGACCGCTTCCGCTTCTTTGCTGCCTGCCTCTGATCTGGGTTCTGGCCGCCGGGGCGCAGGCCCAGCCCAAGCTCTCGATCAGCGGCCCGGCCAGCGCCCTTGAGGGTGACAGCGGCGTGCGGAGGCTGGACTACACGGTCAGCCTGTCGGAGAGTGTATCGGAGGGCGTGCCCTATAAGGTCTGCTTCAGTACCCGGACACTTAGAGGTTTTACGGCGACCCAGGATAAAAGCGGCAGTGCCGATTGGCAGGCAGGCTCGGACTACAGGCTTGTTGTAGGCACAAATTCGACAAGCGATTGTACGGGCACTTTTCTTTTCCTGCCGGGGGGCACACTCTCCAGAGCCGGCTTCTGGCTCGAGGTGAGGGGCGACACGGACGCGGAAGGGGACGAGGAAATCATTGCGACAGTGGAAGTTATTGGCCGGGACAAGACGGTCGATGGAGATACCATACCGTGGGAAGAACTTGAGGAAAATGGTATTGAGGACAATGTCGTCAGACCGGGCAACCTGACCCACTCCCTCAATATCCTGAACGATGATCACGGCGCTAGACGCATGGTCCTGAGCACGGACACTCTGTCGGTCACCGAGGGGCAGAGTGCGTCATTCACCGTAAAACTGACCGAAGAGCAGTCCCCGACACATAGGCCCGTGACCGTGAAAGCTTACGGTGCCGAAGGGGGTAGTACATCAGTAGACCTGCCTTCATACTATCCTAACTCTGAGAATCCCCGCTTGATCATCGCCCCCGGAATTATTTCATTTAACCCCGTTGACAAATATAACGTCGCCCAGACCTTCACGGTGCATGCCATCGCGGACAATGCTTCGGTGGATGAAACGATTATGCTGAGGCTGAGGGGACAGCAATCAATAACTACACCACAAGGGAATTATTTTACTCCGGTTTTCGATGGCGTCACGCTGAACATCAGGAACGTCGATCCCACGGCGCAAAAACCGGTGGTGAGCGTAACCCCGGTTAATGAGGAAATCGGAGAAGGCAAAGAATATGCAATTTTCAAGATAAGCCGGACAGGACCGACGACCTCATCACAGCTTATCCAGTTAGAGATCGACGAGAATAGAGATGAAGGACAGAGATTTTTCAACTCGAGAGACCTAGGATATCAGTCGGCATTTATGGATGTTGGCTCCTCATCCATCACCTACCGAATACCTTTAGCTAGAGACAATACGGACGAGCCGAATGGCGAGGTGACGGTCTCGATCAGGGAGAACGACATATACATTATCGACGGTGACGCCAGCGAGGCGGTTACTGTCATTCATGATGATGACGGTCCCGAGTATGTGAGCATCGTTGCCGGAACCAGTCCGGTTGTCGAGGGAACGGGAGCGGAGTTCGAGATAAGAAGGACGGGCGGACCGATAGGCTCAGCCCTGACGGTCGGGATCGGGGTCGAGGAGAAGGACGCCGCTGCCGGGGATTTCGTGGACTCCGGTGAAGAGGGACGTGATAAAACGGTTACCATTACGGCCAATAGGAGATCAGCCACCTATACGGTTCCGACCGTGGATGACCAGATGGACGAGCCGGACGGCGCAGTGTCGGTCTGGATAAGGAGGAACGATTCGGCCTACCTGCGGCATGAAGACGATACGTCTCTCGTGGAGACGACCGTGACGGTGAACGACAATGACGGCGGCGGCGATCCGCCCCCGGACATCCCCGTGGCCTCCTTCGCCTCCGCCGCCTCGACCGCGGGCGAGGGCGCGGGCACGCGCAACGTGGCGTTCGGCCTTTCCCCCGCGCCCGCGTCCGACATCACCGTCGTGCTGAACCGGTCCGGCACGGCGAGCGAGGGCCAGGACTACGCGCCCCTGGGCCTGGCCGTGGCCGTGCCCGCGGGCACGGCGAGCGTCAACATCCCGGTGGCGATCACGGACGACACGGACGACGAGCCGAACGAGACGGTGGTCCTGACGCTGACGGACGGCACGGGCTACTCGGTGGGGAGCGAAAGCGTCCACACGCTGACCATCACCGACAACGACGATCCGCCGCCGGACACGCCGGTGGTCTCGATTTCGGGAGGTTCGGCGGTCACCGAGGGCGGCGATGCCGCCTTCACGCTGACGGCGAGCCCGGCGCCGTCGGGCAGCATCTCGGTCCAGGTCTCGGTCGCGGGCGGCAACTTCGCCACGGGCGGCGACCGCACTGTGACGGTGGGCGCGTCGGGGACGGCGAGCTTCACCGTCGCCACGGTGGACGACGATGCGGACGAGCCGGACGGCCCGGTGAGGGCGACGGTGCAATCCGGGACGGGGTACTCGCCCCACAACACGAACGCGAGCGCGTCGGTGGCCGTCCGGGACAACGACGACCCTGATCCCGACCCTGACCCCGATCCCGATCCCGACACCGGTAGCGGTGGCGGTGGCGGTGGCGGCGGAGGAGGTCCGGTCAACGACGCGCCCGCCGCGGCGGACAACACGGTGACCACCCCCGAGGACAGCGTCTATACGTTCGCGGCGGCGGACTTCGGTTTCGCCGACGCCGACGCCGGCGACGCGCTGGCGGGCGTGACGGTCACGACGCCGCCGGACGCGGGGGTTCTCGCGCTCGACGGCGCGGACGTCGCCGCCGGCCAGTCGATTCCGCGCGCGGACATCGACGCCGGCAAGCTGACCTTCGCCCCGGCGGCGGACGCCAGCGGAGAAGCCTACGCGTCCTTCGGCTTCAAGGTGAGCGACGGCGAGGCGGAAAGCGAATCCGCCTACGTCATGACGGTCGACGTGACCCCGGTCAACGACGCCCCGGACGCGGCGGCTGACCCGCTTCCGGACCAGGCGGCGACCGAGGGCGCGGCCTTCGCTTTCACTTTCCCCGAAGACGCCTTCGACGACGCGGACGGCGACGAACTGACCTACGCGGCGGCGCGGGAGGACGGAACCGCGCTGCCCGCGTGGCTGGCCTTCGACGCGGAAACGCGGACCTTTTCGGGCGCGCCGGGCGGGGCGGACGTCGGCGCGGTTTCGGTAAAAGTGACCGCGAGCGACCCCGGCGGCCTGACGGCGGAGACGGTCTTCGCCGTCGCGGTGGCCCCCGCCCCCGACGCGGCGGCGGCGCGGGAACACCTGTTTCCCCTGTTCGCCGACGGCGGCGGCTTCCGCACCCGCCTGTACCTGACGGACGTCTCGGGCGCGGACAACCGCTGCGGACTGAGCCTGCACGGGCCGGGCCTGGACGCGGCCGCGTTCGAAAACCATCCCGCGCTGACGGCTTCGGCCGACGGCGTCGATATCGACCTGGACCCGGCCGGCGACACCGTCGCGCTGACGACCGCCGGCGAAGGGAATCTGGTTTTCGGCTACGCCAAACTCGCCTGCGAGCGGCCGGCGGTGGCGCGCATGCTGCTGACCCTGGAAAGCGGCGGAGAACCCGCCGCCCTGACGAACCTGGAAAGCGTCCGGGCGATGAACGTCTTCCAGTTCCCGGCGATGCCCCGGCTGGGCCGATTGGGTCTGGTGCTGGCCAACGACAACGAACTGGAAGCCGCCTGCGCCCTGGAGGCCGCGGACGCCGAAGGCATGAACGCGGGCGGGGCCAATATCTCCGTTCCCGCGCGCTCGGCCGAAGTCCGGTTCCTGGACGAACTCGTTCCGGCGGCGGACGGCGCGGCCGACGGTACCGTCAGGGTGACCTGCGACCGGGCCGTCGCGGCCCTGGGCGTGCCGCTGCACGGCGGCGACCTCGCCGCGCTGGCGGGCGTCGATCTCGAAGCCGCCGGCCAATCAACAGACGGCGCCGCCGATCCGGCGGACAGCGGCGAAGAATCGCGCTTCCGCCGCATCCTGCCCCTGGTGCAGGACGGCGGCGGCTTCCGGTCCAACCTCGTGGTGACGAACCTGTCCGACGCGGCCAATTCGTGTACGCTGCGTTTCGATCTCCCGGGCGTGCCCTCGGCCAAGTTCCAAAGGACGCCGGGCGTGACCTGGGAGGACGCCCGCACGGCGGCGTTCGAACTCGCGGCCGGCCCCGGCGGCCAACTGTCGCTGCCCTCCCTGGACCGTTCGCCGTTCGTTTCCTTCGGCCACGCCGCGCTCGATTGCGAGGGTCCGGCGGACATGCGCAACCTGCTGACCGCGCGGACGCCGCACGGCCCGGCCGGAATCGCGTCCATCGCGCCCGTCCAGGCCGCGCGGGAAATGCGGTTCCCGGTCCCGCCCGGACTGGGGAGCTTCGCGCTGGTCATGGCCAACGCCGCCGAAGCCGGCGCTTCCTGCGCAGTCGAACTGACCCCGGCCGGAAGGGAGGAAACGCTGACCGCCGAAACGCCCGTCCAGATCGAAAGCGGATCCACCGAAATCCGCTTCCTGGCCGACCTGTTCGAACCGCCGGCGGATTTCGCGGGCGGCGAAGCCACGTTGCGCTGCGACCGCAACGTCGCGGCCGTCGCCCTGCCCGCGACCGCCGGCGCCGCCTTCACAGCCGTGCCGCCGGTCGTCGGCGCGGCGTCCGATACCTCACGAGAGTGAACGGCCCGAATTGTGGTACTTTCTGTTTCCTGAAGGCACGAGATCGAACGCAGGGATTGCCGGAATTCCTGCATCGCCAAGGGTTTGAGGAAACAGGGAATGAGAATCGACACCACCTTTCTGCGCCGATGCATTGCCTCGCTTGAGTGCGCCGTGACCGGGATTGAACAAGTCGAAAAGGATGACGAAGTCATGTATGACGTTTTTCGAGCCGCTTGCGTCAAGGAGTTTGAACTCGTACTTGAACAAAGCGGCAAGCTGCTGCGGAAGCGGCTGGGAGCGTACTTCGCCACTAACCGCCAGGCGGATCGCCTGAACTTCAAGGATCTGTTCAGACACGCCGCCAAACACGACCTTATCGACTGCGAAGCCGTCGAGCGATGGTTGGGCTATCGCGATAATCGCAACGAAACCGCCCACGACTACGGCGAGGATTTCGCGGAAGCCACTCTGAAACTGCTGCCGGCGTTTGTCGTCGATGCGAAGGCGCTGGCCGACATGATAGAGCGCGGGGATGAAGACTGACCGGTTGCGCCTTTTGCCGAGACACCTGCGCATTCTCGAACGACTTCTCGGGGAACACTTGCCTGATGTCGAAGTTTGGGCCTATGGCAGCCGAGTCAATGGCCGCGGCCACGACGGCAGCGATCTTGACCTCGTGTTGCGGGGGCCGGAATTAAAGGAGATTCCGATTGAGCGATTGGCCGATTTCGAGGAGGCGGTGCGCGAGTCCACGATTCCGTTTCTGGTCGAGGCGCGGGACTGGGCGAGGTTGCCTGAGCGTTTCCAAGAGGAAATCGAACGGGAGCATGTGGCGCAAGTCTCGTCTGGCTAGCTATACCGTCAATCCCCTTTCTTCGGAAAATCGAATGACACAAGGGCCGCGCTTCCGCGCCTGATTCCGTTCAGGCCCGCCGCACAAAAAGACACAAAAAGACGCCGTTGCAGACTTCGGAATGGACAGAATCCGGTTCCGATTTTTTTTCATGTCGTAGGGACATGGACGGACAGTTTGGAGGAAAAACGACATGGTCGCAAGGATCTTTCAGCGGATCCAGCGACTCCCGCTAACGAGCCTGGCGCATCGGATTATCGGATTCCGCGTCCGAACCGCCGTTTTGGCTGTCGCGGAGGCGCGGGAACCCCTCCGGCCGATGCCGGATGGATCGTTTTCGCAAGACTGTCACCCTGAAGAACCGCCCCGCGCTTCGGCTTCGGCCGCGGCTTTCGGATCAGGACGTGTCGAAGGGAACCAGTTCGGTTCGATGGCCGAACGCGATGGCGCGGTAGAGCGTCTCCCAGTCGGGAACGAAGAACTCCAGGAACAGGCCGCGCAGCCGTTCCCACAGGTATTTCGAACGGCCCGCCTTCTCCCGCGCCGCCCGGAACAACCCGCAGCAGCGCTGTTGCGCCTGGTCGATCAGGAAGGCGAGCATCATCAGGTTGGCGAACACCGTCGCCAGATGCTTCTTGCCGGGACGGCTCTCCCGGCATTCGAGGAAGTTCACCTCCAGATCGAAGTGCGCCCCGTTCAGCGGCGCACCGTTGAGATAGCGGTACCGGCGCGTCACGCCCTTGCCGTCGGTCGTCTCGAAGGTCCGTACGCCCCGCGTGGCCTCCACCCACTCGAACAGATGCCTGTGGCCGTCCGGCTTCACCCCCAGCACGAAGCGCATGTCCAGCGACCGCAGCAAGGCGATGTGCGGCCCGTTCGCGGCCAGCGCGTCCTGCACCACCAGCAGCTTCAGATGCGGATGCTCCCGCCGCGCGTGGGCCAGCAGCCGCTTCGCGGCGTTGTGTTCGCTGTCGTTCTTCGCAGAACCGTCCGCCTTCTCGATCGGCTCCGGCGCCAATGGAAACACCTCCCGGTGCGCCGGATGCACCAGCACCGCGGCCACCATCTGGTGGTAATACGTCACCGTCCCGTCCCGGCGGCGCTTCTCGCAGCAACGTTCGCAGCGCACACTCTCCGAAGAATGGAACCCCGTGCCGTCCACCGACAGCACGTGATAACCCAGCCAGGTGAAGTCCGCCAGCGCCTTGCCCCGCTGCAAGGCCGCCCACACCCGCTTGAACGCGCCCCGCAGCAACGCCGGATCCACCGCGTCCAGCCGCTCCCGCATCGCCGTGTCCGACGGCGCACGACCCACACCGTACAGACTCCGCAAGTTCGAACGGACGCGCTCGTCGCGCCGCGCGTCCCGGTCGAATTGCAGCAGCGAAGCGTACTTCAGCCCGAACAGCGCCAGCGCCGACATCAGACAGTCCGGCAACGTCAGACCCCGGCCCGCAACCGGGTCCGGAACCCGCTCGAAACAACCCCGCACCAGGCCCAGCAGGCCCGGCGCGCTCAGCGTCTTGCGAAACAGCGACCTGGTCATAATGCGTCACCCCGAAACGAAAAAACCGTCCGCATGACGCTGTTTTCGGCCAAAAGTCCGCGAAGAAAAATATTTCAGACCGCCGGAAACCCGCGGAATCAGTGATCAGACAGGATTAGCGGGAGTCGCTGCAGCGGATCTTTCAGCGATCTTTCGGCTTCTCCCGGTAACTCAGCCGGCGATTGGCTGAAGCCGGACCGGGCCGCTCATCGGGCCGATGGCGGGCGTTTGGGCGCTGGAA
>VYCF01000025.1 GCA_009844085.1 Gammaproteobacteria bacterium
TTGTCGCAACCCATTGATTCTATTGGAATACGATTTTCAGCGGGAATCGCTGCTGTTTTAAGGAATTTTTTGCAGCATTCGACGTGTTCATGTTTTAGGAATTCCCGCTGAAGGAGGAGTTTCTAACGAGCCCACAGGCTCGAGATGGGAACTGCCGCCTTCTTTTCTTCGAACTGGACGGTCTGGTCGTGGTCGTAGAGAACAATTCCGAGAACGAATCTGTCTCCGGCTCCTGCCGCTAGGCGGCGAAGACCCTTGAAGTCCGCCGCAGTCACGGTCGCAGATGCCTTGACTTCTATTCCGACGACTCGCCCGCCATGATCCTCGACCACGATATCGACTTCATTACGGTCCTTGTCGCGAAAATGCGAGAAGTCGTAACGATCTTCCGACCAGTTCGCGATTTTCATCAGTTCGGCAAGAACAAAGGTTTCAAGCAAAGACCCAAACGGAGTCCGGTCTCGGCCCAGACTCTCAGGCGAGATGCCTTTTTGCGCAGCAAGCAAGCCGGAATCAAGAAAGTGCAGTTTGTGGGATTTCGTTACTCGCTTGATCGTGTTCGTGTACCAGGGTTGCAGGTTTCTGACGAGAAACAGACTTTGGAAAACGCTCAGGTACTTGCTAGTAGTTACGTGGTTCATTCCCAGAGGCGCGCCCAGTGCGGAATAGTTTGTTAGCTTTCCCGAATGTTCGGCAAGGATCCGCAGCAGTTTTGGCATCAGGTCCAACTGGTCAATTCTCGCCACATCCACGATATCCCTTTGCAAAATTGCATCGAAATAACTCATGTACCAGTCGAGACGCCGCTTCCAGACGGAGCGGCTGAGCGCTTCAGGGTAACCACCCGCCAATACAGTCTCGACCAGACCGTCTCCGGTAGTCGAAGGTCCCGGCGTGGGAATCTCTGCTGCGAATACCTGATCGAGAAAACTTGTGGATTTGCCATGTAGTTCCGCCTGCGCCAACGGCAATAAATTTATGACCTCCATGCGGCCGGCGAGTGAATCCGCCACGCGCGGCAAGGTCATCAGATTCGCTGAACCGGTGAGCAGGAATCTGCCGGGGCGCGGATCTTCGTCGACCGCGGCCTTTATCGCCAGAATCAGATCCGGCGCTCGCTGGATTTCATCGATGACCAACCTGTCGTGACCGCGGATGAAACCGACTGGATCGTTTTGAGCGGCATTGAGAGTTGTTTGGACATCAAGGCTGACGAAAGGAACATCGTTTCCCGCGATTTGCCGAACCAATGTGGTCTTTCCTGACTGTCGGGGGCCACAAACCAGCACAACCCTCGTGTCTTCGAGAGCTCTCCGGATACGCTTTTCTACAAAACGAGGATACATGTCGCCACCTGAACAGCTTGCCCTTCAAATTTCTCCAGCGACCGATTGAAAGTCTATGGTCGACTAGTTGAAAATTTTCTTTCGACCGATTGAAAGTATACTTCCGACTAATTGAAAGTCAAGAGCCGACCAATCGAAAGTATACAGTCGGCTAGGCCGCTTCGGCCTGGGCTGTTCCGAGGCCCTTCACCGTAAATACGAAGACGAGCAGGCAGAGGGCGGTCAGGGCGGCGGCGGCGATGAAGGACATTCCGGGAAAATAGAATGCGGCGTCCGGGGCGCTGTACCAGGCGAACAGTTGCGTCATCAGCAATGGACCGAGAATGGCGGTAATGCTGCTCAGGCTGCTGAGGGCGCCTTGCAGTTCGCCTTGGGCGTTGGCGGGTATCTGGGACGTCATTACCGCTTGCATCGCGGGGGTGACAAAGCCCGAGATCGAGGCAATCGCCAGCCAGGGATACAGTTGCCAGCCCGTCGCCGCAAAGGCATAGCCGCAAAAGCCCACGATCATTGCCGTCATGCCGACCAGCCCGGTGCGGAATGCGCCCATGGCGGGAATCGCCCAGCGGATGAGAAAAGCCTGCACCAGGATCATGAAGACGCCGGCGAAACCGAGCGAAAGCCCGATCTGGCTTTCGGACCAGGAGAATTTCTCCATCGTGTAATACGTCCAGGTCGCGGGCAGCGAAAAATGTCCGAGCATGTAGAGGAAATAGGCGATCGCCACGCCGAGGGCGACCGGGTATTTCGCCACCTGCTTCAAAGCGCCGACGGGATTGGCGCGCTTCATGTCGAAGCGGCGGCGATTGCGTTTGCCGAGTGATTCGCCGAGCACGAAATAGCCATAGATGAAATTTGCCATTGCCAGCGCCGCGGCGGCATAGAACGGAATGCGCTCGCCGAATTCGCCGAGCAGGCCGCCGATCACCGGCCCGAGAATGAAGCCGCCGCCGAAAGCGGCGCCGACCATGCCGAAGCGCTGGGCGCGCTTTTCGGCCTCTGTGATATCGGTGATATAGGCGTAGGCCAGCGAATACGTGGAACTCGCGGCGCCGGCAATGAACCTGGCGACAAACAGCCAGAACAGGGTCGGCGCCAGGGCCATCAGCAGGTAATCGAGGCTCAGGGCGAGCAGGGTGTAAAGCAGGATAGGACGCCGCCCGAAGCGGTCGCCCATGGCGCCGAGTATAGGCGCGGCGAAAAATTGCACGGCGGCGTAAGTGAACATGAGATAGCCGCCTATGGCCGAGGCGCTGGAGAGCGAAACGTCGCCCAGGCCCATGATCAATTGCGGCATAACCGGCAGGATGATGCCGAAGCCGATGGATTCGATCAGCACAAGGATGACGATGAACGCCACGGCATGTTGCCGGTTCTGCATCGATGCAGGCATGGAATCCCTATTCCGCCACTTGTGACCAGTTGTTCGCCAGGTAGTCCGCGGTGCGCCAGGACAGCGCCTGGGAAGTAAGGGTCGGATTGCGTGCGCCGCTGGTGCCCATTACCGAGGCCCCTACGATGCCGAGATTGGAGACTTCGTGGCAGAAACCCCAGCGGTCGACGACATTGGTCTCGCGGTCGTCGCCCATGCGGGTGCCGCCATAGGCATGGGTGGACGCGCCCATGGCGTTGCCGAGACCCGAGCGGGTGACGTGGGTGGCGCCGGCTTCGCGATACCACTGTTCCATCTTGTCCTGGGCGAACTGCGCGATTCGCAATTCGTTCTCGTGATAACGCGCCGTGATGCGGATTACCGGCTGCCCGAAGGGGTCCTTCACTTCCGGGTCGAGGTCGAGGTAGTTGTCCTCGTAAGGCAAGGTGGTCTTCTGGATGTAGGAGGAGTTGCTGCGGTCGGCGTTCTTCATGATGAAGGCCTTCCATTGCGAACCCCAGTTGCGGCTGGTCTGGCCGAAGGTGTTCATGCGCACGGCGCTCATCGGGCGGCGGTCGGTATGTACCCACAAGTTGGCGCCGCCGATGAAGTCGAGAGCGCCGTGATCGAAGTTGTCGTCGGCCCATTCGTCGATGGCGACGCCCTGGGCCGGCAGGCCGTACCAGTTGTGCAGGTCGCGGTCGAACAGCGCTGTGACCGGCGCGCCCTGGTGGTGGCTCAGGTAATGCCGCCCGACCTGGCCCGAGTTGTTCGCCAATCCGTTCGGGAAGGCGCTTGATTCCGACAACAGCAGCAGGCGCACGTTCTCGTAGGTGTATCCGGCCAGCAGCACTACTTGCGCGGGCTGGTAGAAATGCTCGTTTCCCTTGACGTATTCGACGCCGGTCACGCGGCCGTCGCCGCCGGCGACGACGCGCGTCACCCGTGCATAGGGAACGACTTCCAGATTGCCGGTTTCCTGCGCCTTGGGTATGGCGGTAAACGCGGTCGAACTTTTCGACCGCACGTGGCAGCCGCCACGGCTGCAGAATCCATGGTACTGGCAGGGCGGGCGGCCGTCGTATGCTTCGGTGGTGATCGCGGCCGGACCCTGGAAGGGATTCCAGTCGAGCCCGCGCGCGGCCGCGCCCATCAATTCGGTGAACGGCGAAGCGCGCAGCGGCTGCATCGGGTAAGGCCGCCTGCGTTCGCCTTCGAAGATATTGCCGCGCCGGTCGATATCGCCAAGCACGTTGCCTGCCTGGCCGGAAACGCCGACGGTATGTTCGACCAGGTCGTAGAAGGGTTCGAGTTCCTCGTAGCCGAATGGCCAATCCTCGACCGTGGAACCCGCGGGAATGCGGCCGGCGCCGTATCGCCGACGGGTGGCAGATGCAACCTCGAAATCCCAGGGATTGAGCCGCCAGCTTTGCGCCCAGTAATGCATGGACGTGCCGCCGACGGCATTCATCATCGGATGGCCGCCTTGCACGGCGCGGTCGGAAGCCGTGGCGCGCACGGTCGGCGCCTCGCCGGCGCACTTCTGCACGGCCTGGGGCCAGTTGCGATAGTTATTGCGCAACTCGTCGGGTCCGAAATCCCGCGGACCGAGCCAGCCACCGGCTTCGAGCCCGATGACTTTCAATCCCGCCCGTGCCAGCGGCAGGGAAGCGACGCCGCCCGCGGCCCCGAGTCCGACGATGACGACATCGGCGCCTTCAAGCCTTCTAGGCACGGTTAGCCCCTCCCCTTCCGTCCGTCTTGGTATAGGGAAGATAGTCGTAGGCGGATTGATGGTTGGGCGGCAAGTCGGCACCGAGTTCCACGTCGCGTTCGCTCGCGCCGATGCGCACACCGGGATATCTGATCATGTCCCAGCCGACGAAGTCTCTATTGCCGCCGTAATACGGGTCGCAAAACGTGCCGTTGATCGTGTGGTTGCGCAGCAGGTTGAAGAATCCGGCGGCGCTCGGCATGAAGCCGTCGAGCTTGTTTTGCTGCAATGCCAGCAGGATCGACTCCTGCCGGTCGCGAATGATTTGCGAGAATGGTTTGCCGACCACAGTGCGCGCGTAATCTTCGACCGCGGCAAGGCCGATACGGAATGCTTCGAGATCATCGGCGTCGGGGCCGGCCAATGCCCGGTCGATAAAATGCGCGGCCCGCGCTTCGCGAGCGCCGGGTCCGAGTTCGTCCGAGGGGATGAGGCAATCGCAGATAACTTCCAGCGTCTCGACTTCCGCCGCAGTCAGCACTTCCAGCGCTTCCCGCACCGGCGCCGGCTCGTTCTGTGCGGGCGACGGTTGCTGAGCGATCAGCGCGCCGCTGCCGCCGATGGCCGCTGCGCCGACGAGGCCGGCGCCTTTCAGCAGGTTCCTGCGGCCCGGGTTTTCAGGCTGCGCGCCAGGCTCAAATTCCCGGTCGGGCATGGTCGGATCGTCTTGCGCCACGGTTGGTTTCCGACTGAAAGACAAGTCCGGCCAGCCTAGCAAATTCGCCGGTGACCGGAAAGACGAATACCGGAAACGGATGAACTACCAGCCCCCTGGCAATAGGTTATGATGGTTGCAGGAGGATTCTCATGGCCGTAACCCGTTCCCGCTGGATTCGCATCGCCGTCATCGTGGCGGCGGTTTACATTCTGCTTGTGGTCGCTTTCGAGTCGATGCTGGGCTATTTCCAGCCAACCGGTGGCGACAGCATCGTCATAGTCACCACGGACGATGTCGGCAATTCCCACGAACGCGTAATCTCAAGGCGCGATATAGACGGCAACTTGTATGTCGCAGCGAATCATTGGCCGCGGCAATGGTACAGCCATGCCATCGAGCGCCCGCAAGTCGGAGTCGCGAGCGAAATCGGCGGCGCCGCTCAGCCTTATCTCGCCGTACCGCTCGTCGGCGACGAGCTTGAACGCGTCGCCGAGATTTATAACGCGGGCCTTGTTTTCAAATTCCTGACCGGCTTTCCGCCGCGCCGCTTCCTGCGGCTCAACCCGCTGTAAGCGAGGCAGGCCGGCGGGTTTTTCGGCGGCTTCCCGATTCATCGCGACTGCAATGAACAAGAACATCAGCGGCGCCAAACGCCTCATTACGAAAGCCATGGAGGACACCGGGTTTCGCGCTCGCCTGCTCGCTAATCCGAAGCAGGCGATAGAACGGGAACTTGGCGTTACCATTGCCGATGGATTCGCAATTCACATTCACGAAATCTCCGGCGACACCACGCATCTCGTGCTGCCTCCGCCGAGCAGGCTCACCGAGGAAGAACGGCAGGCGGCGCTTACCGGTCAGGCTTCACTGGCGTTTCTGAAGAAGACCATGCACGACCCGGCGCCTCCATTACGGCCTCCCGTGCGGAAGCCGTTGCCTGCACGGATAAGCACCCGGAGCCCCGATGCGCTTTCCGAGGCAGGCAGGGCAAGCATCCGGCGCGGCCTCGAATTCCTGGAGTCCGCCATCGACGCAAACGGCGCCTGGCATTGCATCCGGTTCAATACGGCCGATCCGGAAATACCGCGGCATTACGAGAAACCCGCCTTCATTTCTGCCTTTTGTACGCTCGCCCTGGAATGTTGCGAAGAAGAGCGCGCCAGGGCCATCCATGCCCGCAGCCTCGAATACATTATCGAGACCATGGAGTATCCCGGACTTTGGCGCTACTACCGCCATCTACCCCAGGATCTCGACAGCACCGCGCTTTGTTCCCTGCTTGTCGGCTCTCATCCCTGGATTCTGCTGGAAAGAAACATCCCGCAGGTATTGGCCAATCGTGACGCGGAAGGCCGTTTTATGACCTGGCTGCTGGGTGAAAACGAACCCGACGTAGTAGCGAGATTCCGCATTGAAGCCGACCCTGTGGTAAACGCGAATATTATCGCCTGGCTCGGTGGCTCTCCTGAAACCCGGCCTGAAACCAGGGACGCGCAAAAATGGCTGGAAACCCTGATCAGGGAAGACAAGTTGCATGGCGCCTCCAAGTGGTATCCCGACACCGTCACGATTTACTATTCGATTGCCCGGGCCATGGTCCGGGCTGCTCCTGCCTTTGATCATCTGCGGACGGTACTCGCGGAGCGCATCCTGGACTTGCGGGACGAGAGGGGAGGTTTCGGCAACGTGCTGCACACCGCCCAGGCAGTGTCCGCGCTCTCGCAAATCGACAGCCTTGACCGTATCGACGCAAAAGCCTGTTTCGAAGAGTTGCTGAGTTGGCAGAACGATGACGGCAGTTGGCCGGAGTTGCTCGCATTCGGCGATCAAACGCTGAAATGGGGCGTGTTCGGCCAGATCGGCCATGCCTCCGAGTCGATGACAACCGCGTTCTGCATCGAGGCCCTTGAGCGCCTGATCAAGGCGGACTGGGTCTGACGCCCGGGCCAGCGATTCCCGCTGAAAATCGTATTCCAATAGAATCAATGGGTTGCG
>VYCF01000064.1 GCA_009844085.1 Gammaproteobacteria bacterium
CGTATCATCATTGAGTACTGGGAAAGGATTAAGTTTGGCGAGAGGTGGCTATCATGAGGCCCAAAATTATTTTCGGATTAAGTCTGCTGTTTCTTCTCGCGGCATGGTCTCCGCACAAGGCGGAGGCTGCGGGCCAGATCAAATGCCTGGTCGAGAACCGCTGTACGATAGACGCCGAGTACCGTGTCGCGCACCCTTACGACTATACCAGTGTCGTGTGTCTCCTCGGCGGGGCGCGCTTCGCGCCGGGCAGGCAGGTGCAGTGCGGCATATCCTTCCATGCCCGCGAGGATGTGTTGGTGCATACGAACTCACGCGTCATTGCCGAGCGGGAGCAGCGGATTACCGGCCAGCCGGTCAGGATTGTCGGCGGCAAGGTCGAGATATGGATCAGCGGCGGCGGGAAGTATGTGACGCCTCGCAGAATGATCGTCGAGGATACCAACGTTGACGGTGTTTTCGAGTTTGAGATTCTGACCAATATGTTCTTGGGCAACGGATACACCGGCCCGAATTTCCGGCGCAGGTGGGACAACCGGCCCGTGACGATCAACTGGCAGCCGGTCTGCCGCGATGAGCAAGGGCAGGCTTATCGCTTGACGAAACTTGATCGCTGCTGGCGCAATCATAGCGCCAGTTTCCACTACCAGACGTTTGAGGGAACCGGCTATTTCGACGATTGGGAGCATTGGGACAGCGTGTATCGACTCAAGAAGGATTTCGAGTTCAACGGCGTTGACCAATACCTCGCTCAAAAGTATTGGCATCGAAACGGGCAATAAGACTGGAAACCGCTCTCAGGCGAATACTACCGACTCGCCCTGACCGTGTGCGAGTCAATGATCCGGAACACGGTCTCGTCAATGCCGAAACCTGGAAAGTCAAACTGATACACCTCCGGAATTTCGCACAGGGTCATTCAGGACCGTCGGGTTATGCGCGACAAAAGGGTTCGCAAGGCGGTGATCGCCGGCTACTGCAAGGCGCTGATAGATTGAAGAATATGGACCGACGAGTGAGGAGAGGGTTGCCGCCGCTGGTGGACGCGCCGTTTGTGGTTTCGGACAGCGTCTTCGTCAATCCGAAATATCGGGGTACGCGGCTGTCAGGCAAGGAAGCGTTCGATCCGGATGGCAGCCGCGAAGCGATTCGCCGCATGCAAATCCGTATCCATGACGCGCGTTCGCTCAAGCAGGCGCCGGGAATCGAACCCGAGGGCTTCCAGTTGGTCGAGGCGCCGATTCGTCTGGATTTCAGCAGTCCTTCCCAAGTGACAAGCCGCTATTACGAGCATTGCGCGAACCTGGTCAAGGCCGTCACCGGATGTCAGGCCGCCAAGGCCGTGCAGCACGAGTTCCGCGCCGGAAGAGTGATAGGCCCCGCGGGCGTGGGCCGCTACGCCGTGGTGGCCCATTCCGACTTTACCCCCTTTATCGAGGATTTCGCGGTTGCGCCGGACGGACAGCACTTTGCACTGTACAACGTCTGGCGAGGAACGAATCCTGACCGTGAAATCGAGTCGATGCCGCTGGCGCTATGCGATCTGACCTCCGTCGCCGCGGACGATATCGTTTACGCGGATTGCCTGCGGCGCACCGAGCCGCGAACCCGCCTGATCGATTGCCGCCTGATTCACAATGCCAGTCAGCGCTGGCATTACTTCCCGCGAATGAAGCCTTGCGAGGCGCTGATTTTCAAGCAGTACGACTCGCGCCAGGAAAACGCGGCGTTGCGCGGGGTCTTTCATGCCGCATTCCGGGACCCGGACGCCCGGCAGGACGCGCCGTTGCGGGAGTCGGTAGAAGTGCGCGTACTGGCGGTTTTGCCCGAGGCCGACCGGGAACGCGAACGCAGAAAGACAAAATTCCAGGCGGAAATCCCAAACGTCCGGCTGGACGGCACGGTTTCCACCTGGCGTCAAGAGCCGATGGTGGACTGGAACGACATTCAGCGACGACCGCCAATGGCGGCGGCCGCGTATCCCGCGCCGAGCTGAAGCTCGACTTCCGATCGTTGCACCAAAGCCGGAAGCCATTAGAATCGGCGCAGGCGAAGTGCGATAATCGCGCCGCTTGAATTGATTCTCCATGGCTTTCGGCAGGATTCCGAAATGAGACTGGTCAGACCGTTCAGAGGATTGCGGCCCGCCCCCGAATTCGCCGCACGCGTGGCTTCGCCGCCATACGACGTATTGAGCAGGGAAGAAGCGCTGGAAATGGCGCGCGGCAGCCAGTTCAGCTTTCTTCATATCAATAAGCCCGAGATCGACGTCGATCCCGCCATCGACGCCCATGACCGCATCGTTTACGCCCGGGGCAGGGCGAATCTCGACCGGTTCATCGATTCGGGCGTCCTCGTCAGGGACGAGGCGAACAGCTTCTATGTCTATCGCCAGATCATGGGCGATCACGTCCAGGCCGGGCTTGCCGCCCTGGCTTCGCTGGAAGCCTACGAGCAGGGCCTGGTCAAGAAACACGAGTTGACGCGCCCGCCCAAGGTGTATGACCGGGTATCGCACATGCACGCGCTGGGCGCCCAGGTAGGGCCGGTATTCGTCACCTATC
Organism: Gammaproteobacteria bacterium; assembly: GCA_009844085.1. GTDB lineage: Bacteria > Pseudomonadota > Gammaproteobacteria > Pseudomonadales > Pseudohongiellaceae > UBA9145. The sequence continues at coordinate 2,565 of VYCF01000064.1, forward strand.
GCGCTCAACAGTCGGTCGATGAGTTGATCGCCGATACGACGGGGGAAGAGCCGGAATACGATTTCACCGCAGACGACGGCATTCGCCACACTTTCTGGGCCGTATCGCAAGCCGAGCGGGTGATCGAATTCCAGGCGGCGCTAGATGAATTGCCGGCGCTTTATGTCGCCGACGGACATCATCGTTCCGAGGCGGCCGCAAAGTTGCGGGAAACCCTGAGTCTGTTCATTCCCCGCAGGACGGGCACTTCCGCCTGGGACTGGTTCCTGGTGGTGATGTTTCCTCACGACCAGATAAAGATCCTCGACTACAACCGCGTGGTGCGCGACCTCAACGGTCTTGCAGCGGGGGATTTCCTGCAAAAGCTCGAACGGGACTTCGAACTCACCGAGGTCGAAGCCGGCGACGCCAAGCCCGCGGAGCCGCGCGAGTTCGCGCTGTATTTGGGAAGGCATCCGGAAGGGCGCTGGCTGCGCCTGCGGCCGCGGCAGGCCGTACTCGACTCGCTTGAAGACAAGTCAGCCAGTGACCGGCTCGATGTGGCGCTGTTGCAGGACTGGGTGTTCGCGCCCCTGCTCGGCATCATGGATCAGCGAATCGACGAAAGAGTCGATTTCGTCGGCGGCATTCGCGGCCTGGAAGAACTCGAGCGCAAGGTCGACAGCGGCGCCTGGAGCGCCGCCTTCGCGCTATATCCGACTTCGATGGAAAGCCTGATGGAAGTGGCGGACTCAGGCGGCGTGATGCCGCCCAAGTCCACCTGGTTCGAACCCAAGTTGCGCAGCGGACTGGTCAGTCACGTATTGGACTAGCTCGCCTGCTTCAGTTTGGCGCGGGCTTTAGCGTCGATCACGTTGCCCTTGCCGATGGGAATCGACCTCGGCTTCATGGCCTCGGGAATTTCCCGCACGAGGTCGATGTGCAACAGGCCGTTTTCGAGACTGGCGTTGTTGACCTTGACGTGCTCGGCAAGGCGGAAGCGCCGCTCGAAGTTGCGCGCGCCGATTCCCTGGTGCAGGAACTTGCGGTCCCCGTTTTCCTCGGACTTGCGGCCGCGAATGGTCAGTTCCTCGCTTTCAACCTGGATATCGAGGTCGTCTTCGGCGAAGCCGGCCACGGCCATGGTGATGCGATAGCTGTCCTTGTCGAGCAGCTCGATATTGTAGGGCGGATAGCCTGAACCGGCGTTGTCGTTCCGGGTCACTGCGTCGAGAAGGGACGACAGGTGGTCGAAACCTACGGTTGTGCGGTACAGGGGTGAAAAATCAAATCTGGTCATGGTCATATCCTCACAATTAAGCAATATGGTTTGGTTGGCGGACCTCTCATGAGCATCCGCTGGAAACCTATATGAGGATGCCCAGGACAGATTTCAAGCTCGACGTCCGGGCGCTCTCTCGTCGCTGACTGACGCTTTCCCGACTTGCGTCGGGCCCCTTTCAGTCACCGCCGCGCGCCCCCAGTGCGTCAGATCACCAGCATTGTCATGAAGTCGTGGACTGGGGTTTGTTCCAGGGCGTTTTGGTCTTTGCAGAGGTTATAGATTTCTTCGCATCGGGTGGATGGGAAGCAGGTGGCCAGGTTGGCTTTGAATTTGGCTTCCAGGAGGGGGATGCCTTCCTTGCGGCGGCGGCGGTGGCCGACTGGGTATTCGACTTCTACGCGGTCTGTGCAACTGCCGTCCTTGAACCAGATCTTGATCGAGTTGGCGATGGAGCGTTTGTTGGGCTGAAGGTATTCGTTGGTGTAGCGGGGTTCTTCGTGGATTTCCATTTTTTCGCGTAATTCGTCGATGACGGGATGGGCTGCGTGGAAGGCGTCCTCGTAGTGATCGGCAGTCAGCGCGCCGAAGCCGAGGGCGACAGCGGTCATGTATTGCAGGCAATGGTCGCGGTCCGCGGGATTGTTCAGGGGCCCTACCTTGCTGATGATGCGCAAGGCTGACTCGTGGGTGTGCATGACGATGCGGTCAATCTCGCCCAGCCGGTCCTTGATTGCGGGGTGCAACTTGAGCGCGGCCTCGACCGCGGTCTGGGCGTGGAACTCCGCGGGATAGGAGATCTTGAAAAGAATATTTTCCATTACATAACTGCCATAAGGCATTGAAAATTTGAATTCTTTTCCCTTGAAACTCACATCATAGAAGCCCCAGGTCGGTACGCTGAGCACACTCGGATAGCCGATCTCTCCACGCAAGGTCAGATCGGCGAGGCGCACCGCGCGGGAGGTCGCGTCGCCGGCGGCCCAGGACTTCCTCGATCCGGTATTGGGCGCATGGCGATAGGTGCGCAGGCTCGAACCGTCGAGCCAGGCCTGGGATAGGGCGTCGATGACCTGCTGTTTCGAACCGCCTAGCATCCAGGTCGCCACCGCCGCGGAAGCCACGCGCACGAGCAGGACGTGGCAAAGCCCGACGCGGTTGAAACTGTTTTCCAGCGCGATCACGCCCTGGATCTCGTGGGCCTTGATCATGGCGGTTAGCACGTCGCGCATGAGCAGGGGAGGCTCGCCCGCGGCGGCCCTGCGTTGGGACAGGTAGTCCGCGACTGCGAGAATGGCGCCGAGATTGTCGGATGGGTGTCCCCATTCGGCGGCCAGCCAGGTGTCGTTGTAGTCGAGCCAGCGGATGACACAGCCGATGTCCCAGGCGGCTTTCACGGGATCGAGCCGGAACTGGGTGCCCGGCACACGCACGCCGTTGGGCACGACGGTGCCTTCCACCAGCGGTCCGAGCAATTTCCGGCATTCGGGGTAGCGCAGCGCGAGCAGTCCGCAGCCGAGACTGTCCATCAGGCAGTTTCGGGCAGTGTCGTAGGCTTCCTTCGAATCGATTTCGTAGTCGCAGACGTAGTCGGCGATATCGACCAGGACCTGATCCGGGTCGGGGCGGGTGTTCAGATCCGCGCTGGCGCTCATGTATGCCTCTCCGGCCGGTCGGCAATGTCCACCCAATCGGCGCTTGCCGGCCCGGTGTATTCCGCGCTCGGCCGGATGATGCGGTTGTTAGCGCGCTGTTCCTTCACATGGGCGGCCCAGCCGGTGATCCGCGCCATGACGAATATCGGCGTGAACAATTCCGTCGGAATGCCCATGAAATGATAGGCCGAGGCGTGAAAGAAATCGGCGTTGGGAAACAGCTTCTTTTCGCGCCACAAGACCTCTTCGCAACGCACCGATACCGGATAGAGCACGGTATCGCCGACCAGCTCCGCCAGTTTTTCCGCCCAGCCCTTGATGATGCCGTTGCGCGGGTCGGATTCGCGATACACCGCGTGTCCGAAGCCCATGATCTTTTCCTTGCGTTCCAGCATGGCGAGAATTTCGCGCTCGGCCTCGTCTGGTGAGCCCCAGTTCTCGATCATTTCCATGGCCGCCTCGTTGGCGCCGCCATGCAGCGGGCCGCGCAAGGCGCCGATGGCGGCGGTAATGCAGCTATGCATGTCGGACAGCGTCGAGGCGACGACCCGGGCGGTGAAGGTGGAGGCGTTGAATTCGTGTTCGGCGTAAAGGATCAGGGAAACGTTCATCACTTCCCGGAACAACTCGTTGGGTTCCTCGCCATGCAGCATGTGCAGGAAATGCGCGCCGATGGAGTCGCTGTCGAGTTCGGTCTCGATACGCCGGCCGTGATGGCTCCAGACATACCAGTAGCAAATGATCGAAGGCAGCGCCGCCAGCAGCCGGTCGGCCACTTCGTCCTGATTCGCGAAATCGCCTTCCGGCTCGAGATTGCCGAGCATCGAGCAGCCGGTCCGCATTACGTCCATCGGATGGGCGCTCGCGGGAATCCGCTCGAGCGCCTCGCGCAACTCGGCGGGCAAACCGCGCAGGCGCTTGAGTTTGCCGTTGTATTCGTCCAGTTCGGATTGTGGGGGCAGGTTGCCTTTCAGGAGCAGCCAGGCGACTTCCTCGAATCGCGCCTTGCGCGCCAGCACTTCGATGTCGTGGCCGCGATAGGTCAATCCCGACCCCGTCTTGCCTACGGTGCAAAGCGAGGTGGTTCCGGCGACTTGCCCGCGCAGCCCGGCGCCCTCAAGCGGTCTTCCCGGCATGTTTCAACTCCAGTTCAGAATGCATGGTCTCCATCAATCCGCGTTCGAGACTTTTTGGCCCTCTTCGGCGAACAGGCGATCGAGTTTCTGCTCGAATTCGTGATAGCCGAGCACTTCGTACAGGTCTTCGCGCGTCTGCATGCTTTCCAGCACGGCGCGCTGGTGGCCGTCCGCGGCGATCGAACGATACACCTGCAAGGCCGCCTGGCTCATGGCGCGGAAAGCGCTCAGCGGATAGAGCGCGATGGCGACGCCGGCCTCGCGCAACTGTTCGAGGGTGAAGAGGGGTGTCTGGCCGAATTCGGTGATGTTGGCGAGCACGGGCGCCGATACCGCCTCGGCGAAGCGGCGGTATTGATCGAGTTCGGTCACGGCTTCGGGAAAGATCGCGTCGGCGCCGGCCTCCACGCAGGCGATTGCGCGTTCAATGGCGGAATCAAGTCCTTCCGAGGCGAGGGCGTCGGTTCGCGCCATGACGACGAAATCACTGTCGTTGCGGGCGTCGACGGCGCACTTGACGCGGTCGGCCATTTCGCCCTTGCTGACGATGGCCTTGTTGGGCCGATGTCCACAGCGTTTTTCGAGCACCTGGTCTTCGATATGCACCGCGGCGGCGCCGGCTTTTTCCAGTGCCCGGATCGCTCTGGCAATATTGAAGGCGCCGCCCCAGCCGGTGTCGATATCGACAAGCAGTGGCAGTTCGCTGGCGTTGCAGATTCGGTCGACGTCGGTCAGCACGTCGTCGAGGGTAGTCACGCCGAGGTCGGGCAAGCCGTAGGACGCCGCCGCGACTCCGCCGCCGGAGAGGTAAATCGCCTTGTGACCCGCGGTCTCGGCGAGCATCGCGCAATAGGCGTTGATCGCGCCGACGACCTGCAAGGGCGAATTTTCCGCCAGCGCCTGGCGCAGCTTCCGGCCGGCGGACTGATCTGCCATGTGAACCTCTTCTGCTGGAATGGGTGTCCTGAAGGCCGCGATTATACTGTTTTGGGTCGGTTCGCGTTGAATCAAAGAGAGGGGTATGGATTTTCGGGCAGCAGCTGGGGCGGGAGCGGGGGGCGGCGGGAGGTTTGGCGCTGGCCGTAGTGCTCGGCGAGATAGTCGAGGATCCGTTCCTCGACTTCGGTGTCGAGTTCTTCCATACCGTGGGTATTCCGCATTGTGGCGATGCGGATTTGCCAGACGCCGCGTGAGCCTGAGTTTTGCGTGATCAGCAGGGCCGAATGGCATTCGGTGCAATTCGCTTGTACGAGTTGCCAGTCGCCTGCGAGCGCGAGGCCGGTGACGCGGTCGGTTTCTTCCGCGGCGCGCGGCGCCTGCGTTAGCAGCGCGAGGGCGAGAATCAGCCCGGTCAATTGCAGTAGCCGCATCTGAGCCTCAGGTTACCTGTACCGCGATGCGGTGGCAGGCGTTGTTGAGGTAGCCGCGGGGATTCCAGCCGGGCACGACCATGGGCTGGGAGCGTCCTGACGCGTCCATGGCCCGGGCCCAGATTTCGTAGTAGCCCGGTTCGGTGAATTGCACCCAGGAAGCCCAGTCCTGCCAGGACAGGCGGTTGGCGGGCGATTGCACGGCGGTCGGCAGCCAGGTTGCGCCGAAATCGGTCGACAGGAACACCGCGCTGACCGTTTCGTCGCCGGCCCAGGCGTGGCCGCGCACGTCGAGACGCTCGCGCTGGCCTATGGTGATGCCGGAGCGGGGGTAGGTGATCAGCGATTTCACCGGCATGGATTCGATGATGCGCATGTCGCTGTCCGGCACCCGGCTGCCCGGAGCGACCGGCAGATGCGGCACCATGTAGGAAGGCGAGGCCATTTTTTCGCCGTCGTGTACGCGATTGCGCACCACGAGCCGGTTCAGCCACTTGCCGGAGACCGAGCCCGGCCAGCCGCCGCAGACCAGGCGCAGCGGGAAGCCGTTCTGCAGCGGGATGTCCTCGCCGTTCATCTGCCAGGCGATCAGCGACTCGCGCTCAAGCGCTTTTTCGATGGTTACGCCGCGCGAAATGGCGTCGAGATCCGGGTCGCCGCTCGGATGGATGTCGGCGCCGTGGTAGCCGACATAGACGGCGTCGGCGCCGACGCCGCAATAATTGAGCACGTCGCGCAGGCGCACGCCGGTGAAACTCGGGCAGCCGATGGCGCCCGTGGTCCATTGATTGCCGCTGGCGGCGGGAACGAATTCGCTGCGGCCGTTGCCGCCGCATTCGAGTTGCAATTGCAGGGTGACGGTTTCGAATCGGGCGCGCAGGTCGGCAATGCTGAACCGGTCGGGCCGCAGGCAGGATTCGCCGCCGACTTCGAGTTCCCAGGTCTCGGGATCGATATTTTCCGGAACCGTCCCGTTGTTGCGAATGAACATGTAACGATTCGGCGTGACCGAATCGTCGAGCAGGTGCGCGGGCGTCTCGGCGTTCAGCGGACGGTCATTAAGAACGATCAGGCCTTCCTTGCCGGGAATCTCGCCGGGCGCGTCTTCCTGCGCGAAAGCCGCCGGAACGAGCCCCGCGGGCATGAAGCGGGCATAGGGAATCGCCGAGCCGAGTGCCGCGCCCATGGCCAGCAGACCGCTCTTGCGGATGAATCCGCGGCGGGTCAACGGGTCGGACTCGCGGCCCCAGAGCAGCCGGTCGGCGGCCACGGGGTCCCGCCGCAAGGCCTCCGTCAATGAAATCCTGTTCCGGATCATTCCAGTCTCCCGTTACAGTAAAATCTCGAACCAGCCGAGATTATCAGATATGGGCGACAAGATAGAATAGGTCCCTTTCCGGCGATGGCGTACTTGCGGCTGGGCATTTCCGATATGGCGCTGGGCAGATTCCAGGATTTTCTGTGGGGGCTTGTTTTTCCGTTGCGCAGGCGCGGCGGCGACAGGCTGCAGCTCGACGAAGCGCTGCATACGCTGATGGGCTCGCGGGGGGAGGTCTCGACGGCGGTGGCGGCCAGGGAAGTGCTCGACAGTTACAAGGAGGCGCCGGAGGAAGACAAGCTCGCCTTCTTCCGCAACCTGGAGCAGAACTTCAACGCGGAATTCGAGATCGTCAGGGCCGCCTGGCGGGCGTACGAACACGAACCGTCGAGCGAGAACCTGAGCCGGCTATCGCGCCAGGCCGAACCGCGCCGGCTTGCCTTGCTCCGCCGCCTGCATCAGACTCCCAACTCCACGCACGATCTGGTCGCCATGCGGGCCGACCTGTTGCGCCTGATCAAGAGGCACCGGGAACTCGAAGCCCTGGATCAGGATTTCGAACAAGTGCTTTCATCGTGGTTCAGCCGGGACTTCCTCATGTTGCAGGAGATAGACTGGTCGACTTCGGCGGCGATTCTCGAACGCATCATCCGTTACGAAGCCGTGCACGAAATTCGCGACTGGGAAGACCTGCGCAGCCGGATCGAGCCGGAGAACCGTTGCTGCTATGCATTCTTCCACCCGTCCCTGACCGACGAACCGCTGATCTTCGTCGAAGTCGCGCTGACCGACAAGGTTCCGGGCGGAATAGGCGAGATTCTGGACAGCGACGCCGCCGCGACGCCGGTCAACGGCGATTTCACAACCGCGGTTTTCTAAAGCATCAGCAATTGCCAGCCGGGGCTGAAACGAATTTCCTTCGGCAATTTCCTCATCAAGCAGGTCGTGCAGGAATTGCAGGCGGCTCATCCTTCGATCGAGACCTTCGTGACCCTCTCTCCCGTACCCGGTCTGGGCAAGTGGCTTGAGCGCGACGAAGACGAACCGGACGAAGCGCTGGCGGAACTGAAAAACGAATTCAGGGAGAAAATCAGCGACCGGGCTTCAGCCGCCGAACAGGAAGAACTGCTGCGCAAGCTGGCCTTCAATTTCCTGTTGCGCAAGCGGAGAGGCAATTTTCCGGCGGATTCGGTCGCCCGTTTCCATCTCGGCAACGGCGCGTCGCTCTATCGCGTGAACGCCGGCGCGGACCGGTCGGACAAGGGCTGGCGCCAATCCCGCGGCGTGATGGTTAATTATCTCTACGATCAGAAACGGATCGAAGCCAATCACGAACAATACAGCAACGACGGGCGCGTGCTGTTTCACGACCGGCTGAAACCGTTGCAAATCAGGTAGTTGAACGAAATTTCGCGCTCAGGAATGCGATCCCATATGCTGGATCACGCCGGGCTTGCGGCTTTCGAGTTTTGAAATGCTGTAATGGTAACTGCGGGCGCTTGGATCGATGTCCATCGCTTCGTCGATTGCGGCTTCGAGGTCGGCCTTGGCGGCCTGCCGGGTGAGATAGGGGCCGGAGATTTTCACTTGCAGGGAAGGATCTTTCGGCGCCGTAGCCACGATATAGTAATTTTCTGCGTTCACGGCCTTCTTACGGGAACTACAATAGGATGCAAAGAGGCGAATGTTTTTGAACACCGGCGGTATTCTAGCCTTCCATCGGCATTGAGCGGCGAGATTTTATGCCAATCTCACAATAAGTTACAAATGTACAAACGGTTTTTTGGCCGCGAGACTACCGCGTGCGAATCAGCATCGTCATTCCCGTATTGAACGAAGAGTCCCAGATCGTTTCCTGCCTGGAACGATTGCAGCCGATGCGTTTCCTGGGCCATGAAGTCATCGTCGTCGACGGTGGCAGCACGGACGCCACCCGGGCGCTGGCGGCGCCGTTATGCGACCGGCTTCTGCGCAGCCGTCCGGGCCGCGCCGCGCAGATGAATCTCGGGGCGCGTTTCGCCGGCAGCGACGTTGTCCTGTTCCTCCACGCGGACAGCCAGTTGCCCGAAGATGCCGAGCAAGCTATCGCGGAAGCCCTGGCCGACCGGAAACCGGGCTGGGGATGGTTCGATGTGCGACTGAGCGGGCGGGCGCCGGTTTACCGCCTGATCGCCGCGTTCATGAACCTGCGCGCCAGGCTCACGGCGGTCTGCACCGGCGACCAGGCTCTTTTCGTTTCCGCTGAACTGTTTCATCTGGCGGGCGGATTTCCCGGCATTCCCCTGATGGAGGACATCGCCATCAGCAAGAAGCTGCGACAGCTCGCCCGGCCGCGGCCGCTGGCGCAAAAGGTATCTAGTTCTTCACGGCGCTGGGAACGCGACGGCGTGGCGCGGACGATCCTGCAAATGTGGCGGCTGCGGCTGCTGTACTTTTTCGGCGCGATGCCCGAAAAACTGGCGGCCAGGTACTATCCGCGGCTGTTTGCTAGGGCCCGTTTCAAATTTCCGTCCGCGAGGATTGCGGTGTTCGCCAGGGAACCGGAAATCGGCGAAGTGAAGACCCGATTGGCCGCGCAGATCGGCGCCGAGGCGGCCTTGCGCCTGTATCTCGCCATGCTGCGCCGCGTCGTCGCGACCGTCGAGCAGGCCGCGCTCGCGGAATTCCATCTCTGGGCGGTGTCCGATCCGGGGCACGAGGAATTTACCGCCTTGTGCGACGTACAGGACATACGGCTGCAACAGGGCGAGGATCTCGGATCGCGGATGCACAACGCCGCCGCGGCCGAGTTGGCGGAAGACGGAGTCGAGTTCGTGCTGATCGTCGGTTCGGACTGCCCCGCCCTTACGCTGGACTACCTCGAACGAGCGCTCGATGCCCTGTCGGCCGGCGTCGAAGTCGTGCTCGGCCCCGCCCGGGACGGCGGCTATGTCCTGATCGGTTTGCGTCAGGTTTCTTGGGAACTATTCAGCGGTGTGGACTGGAGCGGTCCCGGTGTGCTGGAGCAGACGCTGGAGCGAGTGCGCGAGGCGGGCTTGAGCCATCAATTACTGGAATCGTCGTGGGACGTGGACGACGCGGAAGACCTGCCCCTGCTGGAAGAACTGCGGCCGCCTTTGCCCTGGTCGCGCTGAAGCCTGCCCTCGAAGTCGAGCAGCCGACTCGCCACGCGGGACGCGTCGACCCGGTAGCGGCCCTCGCCGACCTGCTTGCCCAACAGGACGGTTTTGCTGATATTCATCTCCGGTTCCTGCCTGACGATGTCGAGCAACTCCTCGCTGATCTCCACGGCGAACGGCGCACCCTTGCCGCCGCGCCCGGGGGCGCGTGCAGGTCTGGCGAAAGGGAGTGTTTTGCCGGTGCTGCGGTGGTCTTCGTTCATTTCGTTCGTCCCGTGTTATGGATTTCGGCAGGTGCGCCGGGAAGTTGAAAAACCACGACCGTCAATCCACCCTCTCATCGTGTACACTATGCCCTCGCTCAGGAACCCATGGTCATGGCCGCCGGCAAATCTCCCATATTGCTGATCTGCGAAGACGAACCCGCCCGGCATGAGCTTGCAATAAAACTCGAATTTCTCGACGAATCCGTAGCCGCAGCCGATGCCGCCGGCTGGCGCCAGGCAGCGGCTGATTTGCAGCCGGTCGAAGCCGTATTGCTCGCCGGATACGACCCCGAGGACCTGCGCCGATTGCTGGACGAACTCGATTCCGCCTTGCCCGAGGCCGGCATCGTCCTGCTGGGAGAGGAGGAGATTCCCGAGTTCGCCGGCGAAAGATTGCGCGCACGCCTGTTCGCGGAACCCGACGCAAGATCCCATTTCCGCGATCTGCTTGACGTCCTGCACAAGGCGCGCCTTTGCCATGAACATCTCGCCGGAACAGCGGATTCCGACATCACGCGCGGACTCGCGGCGGTGCAGGGGCTGATCGGCGTCAGTCCGGCGATCCAGCGTGTCAGGGAAGTGGTGACGCGGCTCTCGGACACCGAAGTGAACGTACTGATCACGGGCGAGTCGGGCACCGGCAAGGAAATCGTCGCGCGCACCCTGCATCGCATATCGGGCCGGGAAGGCAAGCCTTTCGTGCCCGTCAACTGCGGCGCCATTCCGGGAGAATTACTGGAAAGCGAATTGTTCGGCCACGAGCGCGGGGCGTTTACCGGCGCCGTCGCGTCGACCATCGGCCGTTTCGAACGCGCTCACGGCGGCACCCTGTTTCTCGACGAAATCGGCGACATGCCGCTCAACATGCAGGTCAAGATATTGCGGGTGCTGGAAGAGGGCAGTTTCGAGAAAGTCGGCGGAACCCGCTCGATCGAGGCCGATGTGCGCATTCTGACGGCAACGCACAAGAATCTCGAAGACATGATCGACAGCGGCGAATTTCGCGAGGATCTCTATTACCGAATCAATGTATTCCCCATCGAGATGCCGCCCCTGCGCCGCCGCGTCGAGGATATTCCGCTGTTATTGAACGAGTTGATCCGCAATCTCGAAGCCGCGGGCAAGGGCACGGTCCGTTTCAATTCCGCCGCCGTTTCGGCCTTGTGCGCCTATGCCTGGCCGGGCAATGTGCGCGAGCTTGCCAATCTCGTTGAACGCATGGCGATCCTGTACCCCCATGGCATAGTCGGCGCCGAAAAGTTGCCGGACAAGATTTGCCGTCCGGACCGGCGACCGGAACCGGCGCCGGAAACGCGTGAAAGCGCGCAGGAACCGGCCGCGTCCGATCCTTCCGCGGCGATGCCGCCGATCCATGGCATGGATCTGAAGCAATATCTGGCGAACCTGGAAAAGGATTTCATCGAACGCGCGCTCGAGGACAGCGGCGGCGTCGTCAAGCAGGCCGCCGAGCGATTGCAATTACGCCGCACTACCCTGATTGAAAAGATGCGTCGGCACGGCCTCGGCCGCAAGAGCTGAGTCCGGCCGCCGATTCAGATCCCGGGAGGGGTGGCCTCCTCGATTCCCGTAGCTGGCAATCTGTTTCCGTCCAGGTAGACGCCGTCGTCGCGCAGGCGCAGGCGGCCCGCGGCGAACCAGCCGGTCACCCTGGGATACAGATCGTGTTCGAGCCGATGCACCCGCCCGGTCAGGCTTTCCTCGTCGTCCTCTTCGCGCACCGCGATCCGGCTGCGCGCGACAATCGGCCCGCCGTCGAGTTCCTCGTTGACGAAATGGATGGAGACGCCATGTTCGCGCTCGCCGGCTTCGAGTACGCGCCGGTGGGTATGCATGCCCGTATATTTCGGCAGCAGGGAAGGGTGGATATTGAGAATCCGGCCCGCCTGCTCTTGCACGAAAGCCGGACCGAGGATGCGCATGAATCCCGCCAGCGCGATGAGATCGGGCGCAAACGCGTCGATCGCCTCAAGCAGGGCGTGGTCGAAGGTCTCGCGGTCCGGAAAGTCGCGATGTTCGACGATCACCGCCGGCACGCCCGCTTTTGCCGCGCGTTGCAGTCCGAAAGCCGCCGGATCGTTGCAAACGACTCCGGCCACCCGATAGCCACGGTTTTCCGATTGATCGATGAGCGCTTGCAGATTCGAGCCGTTGCCCGAGATCAGCACGACGACGTTGCATGAATTCACGAACATGATTTCCCCGCCGCTCAGACGAGTTCGACGGCGGCTTCCCGCCCATTGCCGGCGCACACTTCTCCGACGGCAAAAGCGGCTTCACCGGTTTCCCGCAACAGCTCGAGCGCCGCATCGAGATCTTCGGCTGCGACGCAGACGATCATGCCGAGCCCGCAATTGAAAGTGCGGAACATTTCTTCCCTGGAGACATTGCCGGTGTCCTCAAGCCAATCGAAGATCGCCGGCCGTGGCCAACTCGCCGTATCGATCCGCGCCGCAAGTCCGGCGGGCAATACGCGCGGCAGATTTTCGCTGATGCCACCGCCGGTGATATGCGCGAGCCCGTGTATGGCGGTTTTCTCCTGCAAGGCGGCAACCGCCCCAACGTAGATGCGAGTGGGTTCGAGCAGAACTTCGCCCAGGGTCCGGCCGGCGAAGTCCTGGCCGAGATCCGCGCCGGTGACTTCGATGATTTTCCGGATCAGGGAATAACCGTTGGAATGCGGCCCGGACGAAGCGAGGCCGATCAGGCGATCTCCCGCCGATACCCGCTCCGGGACAATGATTTCATCCTTTTCGACCACGCCGACGGCGAATCCCGCCAGATCGTAATCGCCGGCGCCATACATGCCTGGCATTTCCGCGGTTTCGCCGCCGATCAGCGCGCAGCCGGCTTGCCGGCAACCCGCACCGATCCCGCCGACGACCTCGGCGGCGACATCTACATCGAGCGCGCCGGTGGCGTAGTAATCGAGGAAGAACAGCGGCTGCGCGCCGCAGACGATGAGATCGTTGACGCACATCGCGACCAGATCGATGCCGACGCTGTCGTGCCGGCCGAGTTCCAGCGCCAGTTTGAGCTTGGTGCCCACGCCGTCCGTCGCCGCGACGAGCACCGGCTGCCGGTAGCCTGCCGGAAGTTCGCAAAGGCCGCCGAATCCGCCGATATCCGAGAGTACTTCGGGCCGCGCCGTGGACTGTACGATCGAACCGATCCTGCGCACGAGCGCGTTGCCGAGGTCGATGTCGACGCCGGCGTCGCGATAGCTCAGGGATTTTTCCATGGCGGGAGTCGCTTGAATGGCAGACGCTATGTTAGCGGAATTGCAGTATCATTTCTCAATGGTTCGGGGCCTTGCAAACAAGCTCTATAGCCTGCTCGGCGCGGCCGCGCTGCTGGCTTTTCTGTCGCTGGCGCCGCTCGCCCACGGCCTGCCGGTAAGCGGCCTTTACGAGCAGCGCGTGGCGGTGGAAAACGAAAGTCTCGCCGAGCGCAATAGCGCCTACCAGGTGGCCTTCCGGCGCATGATCCTCAAGGTCACGGGCGACGAACGCTGGCTCGAATCCGAGCGCATTCGCGGCGCTTCGGGCAACGCGGGCGATTTCGTCCAGGCCTTCGCCTATACCACGGAACAGACTGCGGGGCGGGTCGCGGGGATGGTCGCGGGCCAGCGTTACATCGAAGTGCAATTTTCCGCCCCGGCGATAAACCAGTTGCTTGCCGCGGACAACATTCCGGTCTGGGGCAGCAACAGGCCCAGCGTGCTGGTCTGGATGGCCTTGCAGGACGCGACCGGGCAGCGCAGCCTGCTCAATTCCGAAACCGGCGCCGAAATCATCGACTACATGCGCCGTTTCGGCGAAGAACGCGGCCTGCCGATCATCTTCCCGCTGCTCGACCTCCAGGACCGGCGCAATCTTCCCGTCGACGCGATCTGGGCCCAGGACGAACTCGCCATCAGGACGGCCAGCAGCCGCTACGATCCCGACAGCATCCTCGCCGGCAGGCTGCTGTTTACCGCCACCGGCGAACTCGTCGGCCTGTGGCAGTTCCAGTTCATGGACGAAGCACAGACTTTCGACGGCTTCGATTCCGAACTGGAGTCCTACCTGGAACAGCCGCTGACGCGCATTACCAGCCAACTGGCGGGGCATTTCGGGCTTGTTCCGGGCGGGCAGAGCGAACAGTCGGTGCGTCTGCGGGTCGACGGCATCCGCGATTTCTCCGATTACTCGGCACTGGTCGAATACGTGCGCGGCATCGGCCTGGTGCAGGCGGCCGATATCGTTTCGGTGGACGGCGAACGGCTGGAATTGCTGCTCGACCTGCAAGGCAGTTCGGACCAACTGTTCGACCTGATCGCGCTCGACCGCGACCTGCTGCCGATAAACAGCGGCGAGAGCGCCGACTCGCCCTTGCTGCATTATCGCTGGATGCGCTAGTCATGTCGGATAAGCACGAGGATCAACTGCCGCTGGCGGTAGGCCTCGAAGACGAGGCGACTTTCGAGAACTTCGTAACCTCGCTGGAAAACCTGCAACTCGTGACCTGGCTGCAGGATCCGGAAAGGCTCGATTCCCCCGTGCTGATCCAGGGACCGCCGGCCTCGGGCCGCACCCACTTGCTGCAGGCCTGCTGTCATCTGGCGGGGGGCCAGGGCGCCTTCTTCCTGCCGCTACGCTACAAGGATCAACTGCAGCCGGAAATACTCGAAGGCCTCGGCGCATTGTCGATGATCTGCATCGACGACCTGCAATTCGCCGCGGGCGACGTGGACTGGGAACTCGCCCTGGTGCACCTGATCGACACGATCAATCCCACGGCATCCCACCTGGTGCTCTCGACGTCCGCAAAAGCCGCCGAGCTGCCCTGGGAACTGCCCGATCTGGGCTCGCGCCTGCAACAGGCGCTCTACTTCCGCCTGCACCCGCTGAACGACGAAGGCATCATGGAAGCCTTCGAATTGCGCGCGCGCAACCGCGGCCTCAATCTCGCCGCCGGCGTCACCGAATTCATCGGCATCCGCGCCGAGCGCCGCCTAGACGCCCTGATGGATATTCTCGAACGCCTGGACGAAAGCTCGATGCAACGCCAGCATCGCATCACCATCCCCCTCGTCAAGGAAATCCTCGGCTGGTAGTCAGGGTCCCGCGCCGAATTCGCGGCGGTAGCGGCGGATGAAGGCGATGAGGCCGCAGAAGATCAGGACGGTGAGCGCTATATGCGTCAATCCCCAGGCGAGCCTGTCGGGATTGAAGGCGAGCAGGACGCCATGGATGAAATAGAACTGGACGATGAAGCCGAGCCAGGCGTAAGTGCGGGGGCGTGAGGCGTGCAGACCGGGTAGCAGCAACCCCATCGGCAGGACCTGTATGCCGAATGCGAACATGCCGGCGATGCTGACCATGCTCAGCATCAGGCCGGTGCGCAGGAAAATCAGCACCAGCAAGGCGTATGCGGCGCCGAGCACGAGCAGGCGGGCATTGCGAACGGAGGCGGGCAGGCTCCCGGCGGAATCGGTTTCGGTAGAACTCACGACAGTTTGCGGGCGATCCCGGCGACGCGCCTTCCGAGCGCCTTGCACAACACGGCCTCTTCCTCGCTGATCTCGACGGGTTCGCCGGCCAGCGCGAGATGGCTGGCGCCATAGGGCGTGCCGCCGGTCGTCGTGGTGCGCAGCGCCGGCTCGGTGTAGGGGATGCCGCAATAGATCATGCCATGGTGCAGGAAGGGCAGCGCCATGGTGAGCAAGGTCGTTTCCTGGCCGCCATGCAGCGAGGAAGTCGAAGTGAAAGTGGCGGCGGGCTTGTCGACGAGATCGCCGGAACCCCAGATCGAGCCCGTGCCGTCGATGAAATACTTCAGCGGAGCGGCCATGTTGCCGAACCGCGTCGGGCTGCCGGCGGCAAGGCCGGCGCAATCGCGAATGTCGGCCTCGGTGCAATAGATCGCGCCTTCGGCGGGCACTTCGGCTTCGGTCTTTTCGGTTGCCGGCGAGACCGCTGGCACCGTGCGCAGCCGCGCTTCCATGCCTTCCACCTGTTCGACGCCCCGGGCGATCAGTCGGGCCATCTTTCCGGTCGCGCCATAACGGGTGTAATAGAGAACCAGGATATAGGGATTCACTCATCGTCTCCGATGAGCGCGAGCACGGCCTCGGGCGGCCGGGCGACGATCGCCCTGTCGCCTTTCACGACGATGGGCCGCTGGATGAGGATGGGATGATGGCAGACCAGGTCGTAGACGATCTCTTCGCTCAATGCCTCGTCGTCGAGTCCTAGATCGTCGTATTCCGGTTCGTTCCTGCGCAGCAGGTCGCGAATGCCCAGGCCCAGCTTGCCGAGCAATTCTTTCAGTTCGTCGATATCGGGGGGCGTTTCCAGGTAGTGAACGACGTCGTATTCGGTTTCGTTTTCTTCGAGCAGCGCCAGCGTCGCCAGTGACTTCGAGCAATCGGGGTTGTGATAAACGACAATCCGTTCCATTGCGTCCTCCGCCGGTCAGCGCCCGGATCGAATCCGCTCCGGGTACTGGTGGTAATAGGCGATGTTGCTGCCTGTCAGCGCCGCCATCCATCCGAAGTATACAAAATACATGACGGCGATGACGCTGGCGAAAGCCAGATAGATCGAGTCCCGCGCCGACGATACGAGCAAGCCCTGAAACACCGAGCCCATCAGCTTCCACACGAGCGCCGTGAAGATGCCGCCAAGCAGCGCCGAAACGAATCGGACCCTGGCCGCCGGTATCAACAGATACATGAGGGCGAAACCCACCGACATCAACGCCAGCGGAAGCAGGAAGGAAATCGCCGCCGGGATCTGGCTGCCGAGGGCGAATTCCTCGAGCCAGTTGCGCAATTCCGGCGAGTTGACGACGGCGCTGATACTGATCGACAGCAGGAGCAGCACGGGACTGAGCAATATCGTCAGCAGATAGCCGAGCAGCCGCCGCGGGCGCAGTCCCGCGTTTTCCACGCACCAGATGTAATTGAAGCAGCCTTCGATCTTGCGCAGCATGTCGATCACGAGGTAGAGCAGCAGGATCACGCTGGTCAGCCCGATGAATTCGACTTGCAGAGCGTCGATATAGCCGATGATGTCGTCGGTGATCTCGGCGCTGCGTTCGCCGAGGGGTTCGAGCACCGCGAGCAGGGTGGGGCGCAGGTCGTTATGCACGCCGAATTCCTGCAGCACTGTGAAGACGAGCGTAAGCGCCGGGAAGAAACCGACGAAAGTGATGAACACCAGGCCCATGGCGCGCAGGGAAAGCTGACCGCTAGCCAGGTCGCGAGTGACCGCAGCCAGGATTTGCAGGCTGCGCCTCGCAATCCGGACTAACCAGAGTTCGGATTCGTTTTCCTGCCCCCACAACCAGCCGCGCACGGCGCCGGCCAGGGCGTGGGGAATTGCTGCAAGTCTGTGTAACACGGTGGCCCCCGCTCAGGAAGCGGCGAGCAAGTCCGCGATCATGGGAATGGCCGCGTCCGCCGCCACGATGGATTTCTCGCCGCTGCGGCGGCTCGTGTATTCGACGCCGCCGTCCGCCAGCGCCCGCGGCGAGACCACGAGCCGGTGCGGAATCCCGATCAGTTCGGATTCGGCGAACTTGACGCCGGGGCTGGTCTTGCGGTCGCGGTCGTCGAGCAGCACTTCGATGCCTGCCGCCTCGGCCTGCCGGTACAGCGCCTCGGCCTGCTCGCGCACCTGTTCCGACTTGTGCGCGTCGATCTCGACGATGATGAGATGGAAGGGCGCCACGCTGTCGGGCCAGACGATGCCGCGCTCGTCGTGATATTGCTCGATGACCGCGGCCGCGAACCTCGTCACTCCGATGCCGTAACAGCCCATGTGCATGACCGTCGACTTGCCCTGTTCGTTGAGCACGCTGGCGCCGAGCGCCTCGCTGTATTTTGTGCCCAACTGAAAGATATGGCCGACTTCGATGCCGCGGCGAACGGTCAGCGTGCCCTTGCCGTCGGGGCTGAGGTCGCCTTCGCGCACCGTGCGGACATGGGCGACTTCGTCGTAGCGGCAATCGCGCTCCCAGTTCGCGTTGACCAGGTGGTGGCCGGCGCGATGGGCGCCGCAAATGAAATTCTTCATTCCCGTGACGCTGGGGTCGGCGATCGTGCGAATTCCAAGCGAATTTACCGGGCCGAGGCAGCCGGGAGCGCAGCCGAGCCGTTCGCGAATCGTTTCGTCGTCGGCGAAGCGCAAGGGCGAACCCACGCCTTCGATCTGCCGTGCGAGGGTTTCGTTCAGAGTCTGGTCGCCGCGCAGCAGCAAGGCGACGAGATCGTCGCCCGGAGTTCCCTTTTCGTCCGCGGCGTGAACGATCAGGATCTTCACCAGCCGCCGCGGCTCGACTTCCAGCAATTTGCAGACTTCTTCGATGGTCGCCGCCGAACCGGTGTCGACCGCTTCGCAGTCCAGCGGCTCGGCGTCGTCCTCGGCATCTGGAACGCCTCCCGTGGCGAGTTCAATATTGGCCGCGTAATCGCTGCCGGTGGAAAAGACGATTTCGTCCTCGCCGGAATCCGCCGGCACGTGAAACTCATGGGAGGTACTGCCGCCGATACTGCCCGAATCCGCCGCCACCGTGCGATATTCCAGCGAAAGCCGGCGCAATATGGCTTCGTAGGCCTGGTGCATGTCGCGATAAGTTTCCTCCAGCGAGGCCTGGTCGACGTGGAAGGAGTAGGCGTCCTTCATGATGAATTCCCGCGCGCGCATGATGCCGAAACGCGGGCGCCGCTCGTCGCGGAACTTGGTCTGGATCTGGTAGACCACGACGGGCAACTGGCGATAGCTGTGACACTCGTTGCGGATGATGTCGGTGACGACCTCCTCGTGGGTGGGGCCGAGGCAGAAGTCGCGTTCGTGGCGGTCCCGGAAGCGCGCGAGCTCAGGCCCCATATCTTCCCAGCGGCCGGATTCCTGCCAGAGTTCCGCCGGCTGCACCATCGGCATGAGGATTTCCAGCCCGCCGATGCGGTCCATCTCCTCGCGCACGATATTGGCGATCTTGTGCACGACGCGCATGCCCAGCGGCAGGAAACTGTACACGCCGGCGGCCAGCTTGCGGATCATGCCCGCGCGCAGCATCAGCCGATGACTGACGATTTCGGCGTCGGCGGGGGTTTCCTTCGCGGTCGCGAGCAGGAATTGACTGGTTCTCATAGGCGGAGAGGCGAAGGGCTTACAGGGCGTAGTCCTTCAGTTTCTTCAGCGGCGTAACCCTGATCCTGGTGGAGGCGGGCTTTCTCGGCACGTCCATGACTTCTCCCGGCTTGAAGGGATTGGGCACGTTCTTTCGCGCCGGCCGCGCCGCCTTCTTCGCGGTGGTGATCTTGAGCAGGCCCGGAAGGATGAATTCCCCCGCGGCGCGCTTCCTGACGTGACGCTCCACGATCGAGCCGAGTTCGTCGAGAACAGCCGCGACTTCCTTGCGGTCCACGTTGGTGTTGGCCGCGATTTCGTTGAGTATTTCGGTCTTGGTGTATCTTTTGTGGATCGCCGGCTTTCTTCGCCTCCTGGAGGCGCCGGCGGTTCGCTTGATCATGTCCGGTTTCCTTGTTTTCGTCCCTTTTCCGATCCCCACACCGGATAGTTTTCAAGGAATTCAAGCTAATGCATTTACCGCGGCTTTACAAGTTCGGTAACCTGCCTTGTGGCGGCTCGTGAAGATTCTCTACAATGGCGCTCGCCATCGGAAATGTCCCTGATGCCCGGATTGTTCCCAGTTTATGTCGGATTGCGTTATTCGGTGGCGCGCAGACGCAATCTGCTGCTGTCTTTCGTCACTTTCCTCTCGATGCTCGGCATCAGCCTCGGCGTGATGGTGCTCATCGTCGCGCTCTCGGTCATGAACGGCTCGATCGGCGTATTGCGCGGCGAAGCACTGAAGGCGGCGCCGCATGTGACCCTGTCCGCGGCCGATGGCGATCTCGACTGGCAGGACATGACGGCGCTGGCGCAGGAAAACCCCGAAATTCTCGCTGCGGCGCCTTTCGTCGAAGCCGAAGCCGTGCTGCGCTTCCAGGGCCGCGACGCTTTCGTGCGCCTGCGCGGCGTCTTGCCCGAACGCGAACTTGAGGTGCTCGATGCTCAGGGGCCCGCCGACGGCGAATTGTTCGCCGGCATGGCCGAGGCTCCCGACGGCATGATTGTCAGCGCGCGTCTGGCCGCATCGCTCGGCATATTTCCCGGCGAACAGGCATCGGTTTTTTCCCTGGCCGGCCTGCTCGCGCGTTCCTTCGACGACAGCCGGGGCCTGACGATCACCGGCTTCGAGGATTTCGGCATCTACGGCGAAAGCAATATCGTGCTGCTGCATCTGGAGCAGGCGCGCGAAGTGTTGCGCGCGGATCCCGGCGCCGACCTGAAGTTGCGGCTGAAAGTCGCCGATGTCATGGCAGCCCGCAGAATCGCCGAAGACAGTTTCGGCGGCGTACCCGGCGTGGAAATCGTGACCTGGCAGGAAGAGCAGGCGAGCCTGTTCAATGCGCTGGCGATGGAAAAACTCGTCACCACCGTGATGTTGCTCGTGATCGTGCTCGTGGGAGCGGTCAATATCGTCTCGACCCTCGTTATGGTCGTGGCGGACAAGAGCGCAGACATCGCCATCCTGCGCACCATGGGCGCCGGCAGTTCGTCGGTGCTCGGCATTTTCGTCGTTCAGGGCATGGTGGCGGGCGTGGCGGGAACCTTGACCGGCGCGGCGCTCGGCGTCCTGCTCGGCCACAATATCACCGCGATCAGCCAGACGCTTGAACGCTGGATCAACATGCTGCCGCTGCAAGGCGAGGTCTACCTGCTTTCACATTTGCAGACCCGGGTCGATCTCGGGGAAGTGCTGCTGATCAGTCTCGCGGCGCTGGCGATCAGTCTCGCCGCCACCTTGTATCCCGCCTGGCGCGGCAGCAAGGTGCAGCCGGCCGAAGTGCTGCGTTACGAATAGGAAGCCGGAATGGAAGCCAACGAACCCGTAATCCGCTGCGAAGGGCTCGGCAAATGCTATGAGCAGGGGCCCCAGCGCGTCGAAGCGCTGAAAAACGTGTCCTTGCAGGTCGCGGAAGGCGAACGCATCGCCGTCATCGGCAGTTCGGGTTCGGGCAAGACCACCTTGCTCAATCTGCTCGGCGGCCTCGATGCGCCGAGCAGCGGCAAGGTCTTCATCGGCGGCCGCGACCTGAGCGCGCTAGACGAGCGAGAGCGGGGAACGGTGCGCAACCGCTTCCTCGGCTTCGTCTACCAGTTCCACCATCTGCTGGCGGAATTCAGCGCCCTGGAAAACGTCGCCATGCCGCTGCTCATCCGCGGCGAAGGCCGCGGGCTGGCGAAGCAGCGAGCCGGGGAGATGCTTGAGCGCGTCGGCCTCGGCGAACGGGCGGGCCATCGCCCGTCGCAATTGTCCGGCGGCGAACGCCAGCGCGTCGCCATCGCCCGGGCGCTTGTCGGCGAACCGCGTTGCGTATTGCTCGACGAGCCGACCGGCAATCTCGATCACCATACCGGGCTCGAAATCAGCGCGTTGATGCTCGAACTGAACGAATCGCTGGCGACCAGTTTCGTCACCGTGACCCACGACCGGGAACTGGCCCAGTCGATGCAACGCATCCTGGTGCTCGAAGATGGCCAGCTCCGCGCCTGACCGCGCCGTGGCGCTGCCGCGTTACATCGCCTTGCGCTATGTCAGCGCCGGGCGGGGCAGCGGGCTGGTTTCCTTCATGTCCGCCGTTTCGATACTGGGCCTGGCGCTCGGCATCGCGCTGTTGCTGACGGTGCTGTCGATCATGAACGGTTTCGACCGCGAAATGCGTCAGAACGTACTCGGCATCGTGCCTCATATCACCTTGCGCGCCGAAACCGGCCTGAACGCGGAGCAATGGCAGGTGTTGCAATCGCAACTCACCGCCGACGCCGGCATCGAGTCAGTCTCGCCGATCATCGAAATGCAGGCGGTAGTGGCGACGGAAGCCGGCAACCGCGGCGTCCTGGCGAATGGCGTCGATCCCGAACTCGAATCGGAATACTCCGCCATCGACCGCTTCATGCTCGCCGGCGGCCTGGAAGAATTAGGGGACACCCATTGGGGAATCGTGCTTGGCGAACCCCTGGCGCAAGAGTTGGCAGTCGATCTCGGCGAGCGCGTCAGGCTTTATTCCCCGGCGATTGCGGTCAATCCGCTGACTCCCGTGGTGAACTTCCGCGAATTCGAAGTCAGTGGCATTTTCCGCGTCGGCAGCCAGGATCTGGACAGCCGCCTGGTTCTGCTAAACCGCGACGCCGCCCGAGCCCTGTTCCGGCTGCGCGGCCCCTGGAACGCGTTCTGGCTGCGCACCGGCGACGTACTCGAAGCGCAAAACCTGCTACAGGAAATCGCCCCGCAACTGCCGCCGGACGTCACGGCCGACTCATGGATCACCCAGTTCGGCGCCGTCTACGAAAACATCCAGTTTTCCCGCGACCTCATCAGCTTCCTGCTCTGGCTGCTCATCGCCGTGGCGGCGTTCAACCTCGTCGTCAGCCTGATCATGATCGTGCGCGACAAACGCGCCGACATTGCCGTACTGCGGGCGCTGGGCGCCGAACCGTCCATCATCAACAGAATCTTCATGTGGCAGGGCGCGCTGATCGGCGTAACAGGCATCGTCCTGGGCCTGACAGCGGGCATTCTCGGCTCGCTCTACATCAGCGATCTCGCCCGCTTCATCGAAGCAAGCCTCGGCGTCCAATTTCTCAACGCCGACATCTACCCCATGGACTATCTCCCCTCCAGCCTGCAACTCAGCGACATCGTCACCGTAAGCGCCGGCGTCCTCCTGCTTTCCCTGCTCGCCACGATCTACCCCGCCCGCCGAGCCGCCGCCGTCCGCCCCGCCGTAGCCCTGCGCGCCGAATAAGCCCGAAACTGCGCGATATAGCGTACTCGCTACTACATTTCGCTCCAGGGAGGGAAGCGAACCCATGCGCGCCGGGCTTATTGCCTATATCGCCGGATTGACGCTAGCGAGTCTGACGCCGCGGCCGGAAGTCTCGGCCGGCGCGTTTGTTGCCGCAGTTGCGCTGTCGATGTGCTGGGCAGCCCGCTGGAGCATCGGTTGCAGGCCCAAAACGGCCTTGCTTGCCGCAGCCGCGCTGCTCGGTTTCGCCTGGCACCTGGTCTGGGCTGGAATGCGACTCGACGCGCAACTCGCGCCTGAACTCGAAGGGCGCGACATGCTTGTTGGCGGAATCGTGCGCGGCCTGCCGCGCCGCTTCGACGAAATCCAGCAGTTCACGTTCGAGATCGAACATTCCGACAGCGGTTTCGAGAACCGCAGGGTACTGCTCAACCACTACGGCGAAGAGGAGATCCTCGCCGGCAAAGCCTACCGCTTCGAAGTCAGAATGAACCGCCCAAGGGGATTGGCCAATCCCGGCGTATTCGATTACGAGGCCTGGCTCTTCCAGCGCGGCATCGCCGCACGAGGCTATGTACGCGGCTCAATCGAGGCAGCGCCCGGACTCGGAACCGCATGGCTCGATTCGCTACGCGCCTCACTCAAGGCGGAAATCCTCCGACTGGCGCAGGATCCCGCAACAGCCGGAATCATCGTCGCCCTGGCGTTAGGCGACGACAGCGGCCTCACAGACGAACAATGGGAACTGTTCCGCCAAACCGGCACAAACCACCTGTTCGTAATCTCCGGTCTCCACATCGGCCTCATCTGCCTGCTCGCCTACGCCCTGACCCTGCTCATCGTCAAACGCTTCCCAACGCTAATGCTCCTCGCCCCCGCACAAAAAATCGCCTTGCTGCCAGCCTTAGTGGCCGCATGCGCCTACGGTTCCATCAGCGGCTTCGGCTTACCAGCCCAACGAGCCCTCGTAATGGCCGCCGTCTTCATGCTCGCTTCCCTGTTCAGCATCAAACAACCCGCCAGCCTCCGTTTCCTGCTGGCCATGGCCGTAGTCCTGACCCTGAACCCGTTAAGTTTCCTCGGCATGGGATTCTGGCTAAGCTTCCTAGCAGTAGCCGCATTGCTCCTGGCCCAACGCCCCGGCCCCCGCCCAACCGGCCCAACCACCTGGTTAATGGCAAGCTTGCGCCCCCAACTGGCGGTAGCCGCCGGCCTGCTGGTCCCCCTGCTGTTCTGGATGGGCGAAGTAAGCCTCCTGGGCCCCCTGGTCAATATCCCGGCAATCCCCCTGGTCGGCTTCTGCGTAGTCCCCCTGTGCCTGCTAGCCGCCTGCTCAATCCCCTTCAACGAAACCCTTGCAGAAACACTCCTGCAACCAGCAACCTGGCTACTGCAACTACTACTCTGGAGCCTTGAAAACGCAGTCTCCCTAGGCTCAGACATCGCCATCCTCGACCGCGACACCCCCGCCACCCTGACCCTCACATTACTAGCCGCCGGCAGCCTGCTAGCCCTGATGCCAAAAGGATTCCCAAGCCGCCACCTGACACCCCTACTAATGCTCCCATTGCTCTTCACACCAGCAAAAGCACCCCGCGAAGACCTCCTCCGCCTCCACATACTAGACGTAGGCCAAGGCCTCGCCATAATCGTCCAAACCCGCCGCCACACACTCCTCTACGACACCGGAGCCAGCTTCTCCCCCAACGCCAGCATGGGAGACCGAGTAGTACTACCCGTACTCAAAAAATTGAACACCCTCAAACTGGACGCCGTAGTCCTAAGCCACTCCGACGACGACCACAGCGGCGGCTTCCAAGCCATCGCCAAAGCCCTCCCCATAGACCGCCTCTACAGCAGCTTCAAAGTCCCCCAAGCCACCGCCTCAACCTACACCTGCCGCAACTACATCACCTGGCACTGGGACAACGTCCATTTCCGCTTCCTCCACCCCGCAACCCCCCAAGAAAACGACAACGACAACTCCTGCGTCCTCCAAATCCAGGCCGGAAATTTCACCGCCATACTCCCCGGCGACATCGAATCCACCGTAGAACGAAATCTAGCCGCAACCCTCCGCGAAGAATTGCGCGCCAACCTCCTGATCGCCGCCCACCACGGCAGCAACACATCTTCCAGTTGGCCCTTCCTGAAAATGGTCAATCCCGAATATGTAGTATTTGCCGCGGGATACAAAAATTCCTTCGGGCATCCCGCAACGCGAGTATTGGAAAGATCAGCCGCCTTCACCCCAAACCTGCTAAACACCAGCACCGAAGGCATGATCAGCTTTATCCTGCCTCGGCCAGAAGCGGAGCTTCAGGTGAGCGGCTTCCGCGCCGATAACCCCCGCTACTGGCGAGACTGTAGATTCTGCGACTCCGCTTCGCTCCGCGCAGAATGACGGTGGAGAGGGAGAGGGGCCTGCACAGTGTGAGTCGCCGTCTGGCGAGTGAGGTTCAGCGGGCGTGCGAGGCATGGATGCCGAGCCCGAAGCCTACAGGGACGTATTTACGGCGTCCGCTGAACCTCACTCGCCAGACGGCGACGCATCGAAGCCACCAACCCCAACAACCCGCTGTGTTACATTAGTCCGCTGAAACAAACCGGCGCAAAGAGGGCGGTGGATTGATCGACGTTATCAGGGCTGGCGGCTGGCTCATGCTTCCGATTCTGCTGTGCTCGATCGTCGCCGCCGCCATCGTCATAGAAAGATTCTGGAGCCTCGGCCGCACCCGGATTGCGCCCCCCTACCTCATGGCCCAAATCTGGACCTGGCTAAAAAACAAACAACTGGACGCCGACCGCCTAAGCAAAATCCGCCGGACTTCGCCCTTAGGCAAGATTCTAGCCGCCGGCCTGATAGCCGCCCGCCACGGCCGCCCCGAAATGAGCAAAGCCATCGAACAGGCAGGCGCCCAGGTAGTACACGACCTCGAACGCTACCTCAACGCCCTCGGCACCATAGCCCTGATCTCCCCGTTATTAGGCCTGCTAGGCACCGTCTTCGGCATGATCCAGGTATTCGACGACATCATGCTCCAGGGCACCGGCGACGCCGGCCTGCTAGCCGGCGGCATCTCCGAAGCCCTCATCACCACCGCCGCCGGCCTAACCGTCGCCATCCCCTCGCTCATGTTCCACCGCCATTTCCGCCGTCGCGTCGACGCCCTGGTACTGGAACTCGAACAGGAATCCGTCAAACTGGTTGAAATCCTGTTCGGCGACCGCAAGGTCAAGGGCGAAACATGAAATTCAGACGCGGCGCACAGCAAAACGAACTGGCGATCAACATCACCCCCCTGATCGACGTCGTCTTCCTGTTGCTGATCTTCTTCATGGTCACCACCAGCTTCAATCGCGAAAACTGGATGCAGGTCAATCTGCCCCAGGCCAACGCCCAAACGCCCGAAGCCCCCGCGGCGCGAATCGACGTCGTGGTGGACCGCGACGGCAACTACCTCGTCAACGGCGCCGCATTGGCCAATAATCGCATCACGACATTAATCGCCGCGCTCGAGCGTGAGGGCAATGGCGACGACAGCCTGCTCGTAGTGCTCACCGCCGACGAAAACGCCAGACACCAGGCCGTGGTGACCGCAATGGAAGGCATCGGCAGGGCAGGCTTCGCGAGCCTGCAAATCGCCACACGCGATATAGTCCAGGACTGAGCGCGGAACAAGAGAAAAATGAACACGGAAGAAAACAGGAACATCGAACCCGCGGCATCCGGCGGCGACCTCTACCGGCGCCTGCTCGGCTACGCCGCGCCGTTCCGCAGCGCCATCTTCTTTTCCATCGTCGGTTTCATCCTCTTCGCCGTCACCACGCCCTGGCTCGCCTGGTGGTTCGGCTGGCTCACCGACGCCATCAGTTCGGAGGACGCCGCGGGACTGCGCAGCTTCGCCGTACTCAATTGCCTGGCCATCCCCCTCGTGCGCGGCCTCGGCGGCTTCCTCGGCGGCTATTCCATGGCGCATATCGCCAGCCACGTCACCCACAGGCTGCGTTCGCAACTGAGCGAAAACCTGATCCTGCTGCCGGCGCGATTTTTCGACGACAAGGAACCCGGCAAGCTCGTCTCGAAATTCAGTTACGACGTCTCCCAGGTGACCGAGGCCTGCAGCAACGCCTTCGCCATTCTCGTGCGCGAAGGGCTCATCGTAGTCGGGCTGCTGGCGACCCTGCTATACACCGACTGGCGGCTCGGCCTCATATTCCTGATCATCGCCCCCGTCGTCGGCCTCGTGGTGCAGGCCGCCTCGCAGCGATTCCGCCGCTACAGCAAGCAGATGCAGGACTCCATGGGTGACGTGTCCCAGATCACGCTGGAGACGATCAAGGGATACCAGGTCGTGCGCATCTTCAACGCCGAATCCTACGTGAACCGAAAATTGCACGGCGCGAGCGACGCCAACCGGCGCCAGAACATGAAGATCGCCATGGTGCTGGGCATCAGCACGCCGCTGGTGCAATTTATCGTCGCGGTGGCGATGGCGGTGCTTGTCTGGCTCGCGATGTCGCCGGACTTCTTCAGCGACAAGACGCCCGGCGAGTTCGTCACCTTCATCACCACGGCCGGATTGCTTTCGCGGCCGATCCGCCAGCTCACCCAGGTCAATTCGGTGATCCAGCGCGGTCTGGCGGCCGCAGGCAGCGTGTTTAACGTATTGGACGAAGAACCCGAATCGAACACCGGCACATTCCGGACCGACCGCGCACAGGGCCGGATCGAATTCAACGACGTCAGCTTTTCCTACGACGGCAATGTCGAAGCGCTGAAAAACGTCAGCCTCGCCGCCGAACCGGGCCAGACCATCGCCCTCGTCGGCCGCTCGGGCAGCGGCAAATCGACTCTGGCGCGGCTGATCGCCCGGTTCTACCCCTACGACAGCGGCGACATCACCCTCGACGGCGTCTCCCTGCGCGATTACGAATTGCACAACCTGCGCAGCCAGATCTCCGTCGTGAGCCAGAACGTCGTGCTGTTCAACGGCACCGTCGCGGAAAACATCGCCTACGGCGAGGAAAGTTTCGACCGGGAGCGAGTGGAAGAGGCCGCCCGCAACGCCCACGCCATGGAATTCATCGCCGAACTCGAAGACGGGCTCGACACCCAGGTCGGCGACGACGCCAGCCTGCTTTCGGGCGGCCAGCGCCAGCGCATCGCCATCGCCCGGGCCCTGCTCAAGGACGCACCGATCCTGATTCTCGACGAAGCGACCTCGGCCCTCGATTCCGAATCCGAACAGCACGTGCAGGAAGCCCTGCAACTGCTCACCCGCGGCAGAACCACCTTCGTCATCGCCCATCGGCTCTCCACCATCGAGAACGCCGACCGCATCCTCGTGCTCGAAGCAGGGCAGGTAGTCGAATCCGGCAATCACGCCGAGTTGCTGGCCAAAGGCGGCTACTACTCCCGCCTCCGCGCCATGCAATTCTCCGATATGGAACTATGAATTTTCTCGAGCGCGCCTGGTATGAGGGACGTCCATGGCTCTACCTGCTATGGCCGCTATCCATGCTGTTCCGAGGATTGGCCGCGTACCGGCGCAGGCGTCACAGTGCGGATGCGAGCCGGCTCGGCAAGCAACCAGTTATCGTCATCGGCAATATCACCGTCGGCGGCACGGGCAAGACCGCGCTGCTGATCGCCCTGGCGCAGGAACTCAAACAGCGCGGGATGTCTCCGGGAATCATCAGCCGCGGCTACGGCGCGACCGCGGCCAACTATCCACTGGTTGTCGAAGCCGATTCGAACCCCGACGAATGCGGCGACGAGCCTGTGCTGATCGCGGCGAGCACCGAATGCCCCGTGGTCGTGGACCCGGACCGCCCCGCGGCGCTCGCTCATCTGCTGGCCGAACACAAGGTCAACGTCGTACTCAGCGATGACGGCCTGCAACATTACCGCCTGCATCGCGACATCGAGATCGCCGTAATCGACGGAGCGCGCATGTTCGGCAACGGCCTGCTCCTGCCCGCCGGCCCGCTGCGCGAACCGCAGCAAAGGCTGCACGAAGTCGACTTCGTCGTAGTCAACGGCGAAGCGGCAGACGCGCTGGAACTGCCGATTCCACAATACGAGGCGGCAATGGAGGCACACTCCCTGGTCAACTTGGCCACCGATGAAGAACGCTCCTTCACCGGAGCGCCTTTCCACGTCGGCAACACCTTGCAGCTCGTTTCAGGAATCGGCAATCCAGAACGGTTTTACGCCTTGATGGAAAGCCTGCCGTACCCGCTCGCCCGCATCGAATTCCCTGATCATCACAAGTTCAACGAGGAAGATTTCGCCGGCGAGCGCATCGACGCGCATCAGCCCATCGTGATGACCGAAAAGGATGCGGTAAAATGCCGCCGTTTCGCGACAGCCAATTTCTGGGCCCTGCGCGCCGAAATGAAACTGCCGCCCGAATTCGTCAAGGCCCTGCTGAAAAGAATCCGGCAGGCAAAGGCGGAAGCCAAAGCCAAGACCTGAATCGAACCGCCAGGAAAATGAACGTAGACCGCAAACTGCTCGCCATACTCGTCTGCCCCATCTGCAAGGGCGAACTGCGCTACGACCGCCAGGCCGCCGAACTGCTATGCGCGGCCGACGGCCTCGCCTTCCCCATCCGCGACGGCGTCCCGGTCATGCTCCCCGAGGAAGCCCGGGAAATGAGCTTTGAAGAGCGGGAAAAGGCCCGGTGACGTTCTCCGTCATCATTCCCGCCCGCTTCGCTTCCACTCGCCTGCCCGGCAAACTGCTGCTCGACCTGGCCGGCAAACCGATCCTGCAACGCACCATCCAACGCGCGCAGGCAAGCGAAGCGAGCCAGATAGTCGTCGCCACCGATGACAAGCGCATCGCCAAACTGGGAGAATCGTCCGGCGCCAGCGTAGTCATGACTTCCCCCGACCACGCCACCGGCACCGACCGCATCCAGGAAGCCGCCGTCTCACTGGGCCTGGGCGGAGAGGAAATCGTCGTCAACGTACAAGGCGACGAACCGCTGATCCCGGTAGCCGCAATCAACCAGGTCGCACGCAACCTGGCGCAGCACCAGGACGCCGGCATCGCCACCTTGTGCGAAGAAATCACCGACACAGCCGAGATCGCCGACCCCAACGCCGTAAAAGTCGTTCGCGACGAGCAAGGATACGCGCTCAACTTCAGCCGTTCGCCGATTCCCCACGATGATGCGTCCCCGGACCTACGCCACATCGGCATCTACGCCTACCGCGTCGATTTCCTGAACCGTTTCGTGCAATGGCCGCAATCCGAACCCGAACTCAGCGAACGACTCGAACAATTGCGCGCCCTAAGCCACGGCGTAAAAGTCCACGCAGGAATTTCAAGCGAACAGATCCCACCGGGCATCGACACCGAAAAAGACCTTAAAGCCGCCCGCAAATTCCTCACAAAACAGGGCGTTGCAACTTGAATCTCACATACAACGCCGAACTAAAACCATACAACTCCTTCGGCGTCTCCGCGAAAGCCACCTGCCTCGCGGAAATCCACGCAAGCGAAGATCTCGAACAAGCAGTAGAACTCGCGGATTCCAACGATTTGCCCCTGCTACTCCTCGGCGGCGGCACAAACGTCCTGTTCGCCGGCGACTTCCCCGGCATGGTCCTGCTAATGCGCAACCGCGGCGTAGAAATCGACCGCGAAAGCGGCCTGATCCGCATCGCCGCCGGAGAAAACTGGCACGACCTGGTTCAAACCTGCCTCAAAAACAGCCTCTACGGCCTCGAAAACATGGCCCTGATCCCCGGCAGCACCGGCGCCGCACCAGTACAAAACATCGGCGCCTATGGCATAGAACTCGAAAGCTTCTTCGTCGAACTAGACCTGTTCGACTGCAACAGCGGCAACGTCCGCACCATGAACCGCAAAGACTGCAATTTCTCCTACCGAGACAGCATCCTGAAACAACCCCGCCCGCGCCCACAAGTAGTCTGCTCACTAACATTGCAACTACTACGCGACCCCACCCCAAACCTCAGCTACCCAACACTGGCCAAAGAACTAGAACCCATCGGCGACCCCACACCACAAGACATATTCAAAGCCGTCTGCCAAATCCGCCGCCGCAGACTCCCCGACCCCACCAAAATCGGCAACGCCGGCAGCTTCTTCAAAAACCCAGTAATTCCACACAACGAATTCGAACAACTACGCACCCGTTTCGACTCCCCACCCTCATTCCCCGCAAAAGAAGGCATAAAAATCCCCGCCGGCTGGCTCCTCGAACAATGCGGCTTCAAAGGCTACACAAAGGGCGAAGCAGGCGTCTCCGAACGCCACGCCCTCGTCCTCATCAACAGAGGAGGCGCCACCGGCAAAGAACTCCACCAACTAGCAATGGAAATGCAAGCAAGAGTCCAATCCGAGTTCGGCATCACCTTAGAACCCGAGGTCCGCGTCATCTGCACTGCGTAAGTCGCCGTCTGGTGTGCCGTGTGCAGCGGGCGTGCGAGGCAGGGATAGCCGAGCCCGAAGCCTACATGGATGTATTTACGGCGTCCGCTGCACACGGCACACCAGACGGCGACGGATCGAAGCCACCAATCGCCGCCACAGCTTGAGCGGCGCGCTACTGTCCGCTAAGCTTTTCAGCATGCGCGTATGGATTCGCAACCCCCCACCATGACTCAAAAAACCGCCTTCGACCACGAAAGCTACATCGCCGGCCTAACCCGCAGGCCCGGGGTCTACCAGATGCAGGACAGCGCCGGCAAAGTCATCTACATCGGCAAGGCCGCAAACCTCCGCAACCGCGTCCGCAGCTACTTCCGCGGCACAGCCCTCAACGCCAGAAGCCTGGCCATGATCAACAAGGTGGCCCGCATCGAAGTCACCGTCACCGACAGCGAAACCGAGGCCCTGCTGCTCGAACAGTCCCTCATCAAGCAATCCCGGCCCACCTACAACATCCAGTTGCGCGACGACAAGTCCTACCCCTACATCCTGCTCACCGACCACCAGAACTTCCCCAGGCTGTCCTTCTACCGCGGCAGCCGGCGCGGCAAGGGCGTCTTCTACGGCCCATACCCCAGCGCCCATTCGACCAGGGACAGCCTGAACGTATTGCAGAAAGTCTTCCAGGTGCGCCAATGCGAGGACAGTTATTACAGCAACCGCACCCGGCCCTGCCTGCAACACCAGATCAAGCGCTGCACCGCGCCCTGCGTCGGCCTCGTCTCCCAAGAGGATTACGCCGAGCAGGTGCGCTACTCGAAGCTGTTCCTCGAAGGCAAGAGCGACAGGCTGTTCAACGAACTCGCCAGAGACATGGAAGCCGCCGCCGCCCGCGAGCAATTCGAGAAAGCCGCCGTTATCCGCGACCGCATCGCCGCCTTGCGGCGCATCCAGGACAAGCAGGCCGTAGCCAACAAGGGCGGCAATTCCGACATCATCGCCGCGGAACTCGACCAGCCCTACGCCTGCGTACACGTGATCCACGTCAGGGCAGGGCGCATCATCGATTCAAAAAGCCATTTCCCCCAATACCGCCTCGCCCAAAACGCGACCGAAGTCGTCGCCGCCTTCATCTCCCAGGTCTACCTCTCCGGCGGCAAGGCGACCCTCATGCCCCGGGAAGTGATCGTGCCCGAGTTATCCGAGGAAGCCGAAAAAATCGAAGCCGCCCTCAGTTACGTGGCGGAACGCAAGGTGAAACTGTCCGCCCGCGTGCGCAGCCACCGCGCCAGATGGCTGGAAATGGCCGGCGCCAACGCGCGCCAGTCGCTCGAAACCCTGCTCGCCAGCCGGCAGAACATCCGCCGCCGCCTGCTCTTCCTGCAACGCGCGCTGAAACTGGAGAAGGTCCCCACCCGCCTCGAATGCTTCGACATCAGCCATACCGGGGGCCGGGAAACCGTCGCCTCGGCCGTCGTATTCGACGAAAACGGCCCCGCCAGGAGCGACTACCGGCGCTTCAACATCAACGCCGTCAAGGCGGGAGACGATTACGCCGCCATGGAGCAGGTGCTCAAGCGGCGCTTCACCCGCCTGCTCGCCGGCGAAGCCAAGATGCCCGACCTCGTACTCATCGACGGCGGCGAAGGCCAACTCGGCCGCGCGGCGAAAGCCTTCGACGAACTCGGCGTCGAAAACCTGCCCCTGCTCGCCATCGCCAAGGGAATCAGCCGCCGCCCCGGCCAGGAAACGCTGTTTCTGCGCCAGGGCGAGACGACCCGGGAACTGAGCCTGGATTCGATTTCCCCGGCCCTGCACCTGGTGCAGCAAGTGCGCGACGAAGCGCATCGATTCGCCATCGCCGGGCATCGCCGCAAGCGCGCGAAAGCCGGCAAGACCTCGTTCCTGGAAAGCATTCCGGGGGTCGGCCCGGCCCGGCGGCGGGAACTGCTGCGGCATTTCGGCGGCCGCCAGCAACTGTTCCGCGCCAGCGAAACGCAACTCGCCAACGTCAATGGCATCAGCCGGCAAATGGCCGAAACCATATACAAGCACCTACACGGAACGTTCCCATGAACATCGCCAACCTGACAACCATCCTGCGCATCGTCCTGATTCCGGTGATCGTGGGCTACTACTACTCGAACCTGGCCCAGGGCCACCTGATCGCCGCCGCGGTTTTCGCCGTGGCCAGCCTGACCGACTGGCTCGACGGCTATCTCGCCCGCAAGCTCGACCAGGCGACCGAACTCGGCGCCTTCCTCGACCCGGTCGCGGATAAACTGCTCGTCGTCGTGGTCTCGCTGGTGCTGCTGGCGACGTACCCGGTGCTGCTGCTGCCGATCGCCGTCATCGTCGTGCGCGAACTGGTGATCTCCGCCTTGCGCGAATGGACCGCGGCCAGGGGAAAACGCGTCGCGGTGGCCTTCTCCGGCAAGCTCAAGGCGACGATCCAGATGCTCGCCATCATCGCCTTGCTGACGCTCGAAAACGGCGAACCGCGCCTGCTCTGGCTACTCGGCGCCGGCCTGATCTACCTCTCCGCCATCATCGCCCTATGGTCCATGGCCCAATACTTCCACCGCGCCTGGCAAAACCTGCGCAATTCGGATCCAACTTGACTCAAAACCGTTTGCCATTAGAATATCCCGCCTGCCCAAAGCGGGAATAGCTCAGTTGGTAGAGCACGACCTTGCCAAGGTCGGGGTCGCGAGTTCGAGTCTCGTTTCCCGCTCCAATTCCTCCCCACCGTTTTTCTGCTATATTGCCCGCGACACGAAGGCTGGGTGGCAGAGTGGCCATGCAGCGGACTGCAACTCCGCGTACGCCGGTTCGATTCCGACCCCAGCCTCCAAATCAAAATCTTTCGTGATGCTTGCGTCATGCGCCATCCTTACCAGACAGTTGGGAACCTGGCAGGCACACCAGATTTAGTATTTGTTGATATTTGTGTTTGGTTAGGTTAGATCTAGTTCCGCCGAAATGATTAATGTGGATCAGATGCATATTTAGGCTGTAAGTAATTTTGAATACCTAACTTTTGGGCTAATTGGGGTTAAGAAAAAACTAGCTTTATAACAATACAGCAAAATTATCTGGAATCTGGGGTAAATAGATGGATAGTCAACAGTTAGAAGAGCAGTTGCTAAGGTTCCTTAAATCAGATTCTCCTGGTTCTTTTGCTCTTTGGGGAAACTGGGGTGTTGGGAAAACCTTTACATGGAAAAAGTATATCCAATGCGCATCTGAGAAGGATCAGTTGACTTACAGCAACAACTACTCTTATGTGTCATTATTTGGAGTCAATTCACTTGAAGAGTTAAAGTTCCAAATATTTCAAAATCAAATACCGGGAGAATTCATTGGCAGAGAGGATGAAATAAACGAGAAGAAAATGGAATCCACCAAAAATATTTTTACTAAAGGGAAAAAGTTCGGTGGCCTTTTTCTGGATCCGGCTGTCACAAAGTTTGCCAACGTAATTAGGTCTGCAGCGTATTTGACGGTTAATAAAGCCCTTATTTGCATTGACGACATTGAGCGAAAAGGTAATGGCCTTACGATTAATGATACGATGGGGCTAATTTCGCAACTTACGGAGGAAAAAAATTGCAAAGTAGTACTCATTTATAACAGCGGCGTTCTACAAGGAGAAGATAAAACAGAGTATGACAATTATCGAGAAAAAGTTATTGATATAGAATTTGAGTATAAACCTTCGACAAAAGAGTGTTGTGCTGTAGCTTTCTCACAGCAAACAACTTTTAAAGATGAGTTGACCATGAATTGCATAAAGTTAGAAGTTGACAATATAAGAATTCTTCGAAGAATTGCAAACTTCACTGCCTATTTAGAACCTTTATTGGAAGGTTATCATCCTGGATTGATCAAAACTTGTCTAAATACGCTTTGTCTGTATGCTTGGTGCTACTACAGCAACGATGGTTTATCACCAAACTATACATTTGTTAAGAAAAGACCATATGGTTTGACTGCAGAAGGTGGCACAGAAGAAGATAAGGTTCAAAAAGCACGTTGGAGTTCTTATCTACAAAGTTACAAATACAATTGGGGGTTTGAAGTAAACTC
This sequence comes from Gammaproteobacteria bacterium, assembly GCA_009844085.1. Taxonomy (GTDB): domain Bacteria; phylum Pseudomonadota; class Gammaproteobacteria; order Pseudomonadales; family Pseudohongiellaceae; genus UBA9145. Next base: position 38,072 of record VYCF01000064.1, read on the forward strand.
TCAGGTTGCAAAATTGATTGAATCTGGAAGCCTTGATCAACATCAATTTAGGTTACATGCAGATAGAGAGAATGAGCGAATCCAAGAAAACTATGGGAGGTCGAACTTTTTTAGCGCATTTGACCTATTCTTCGGAAGCTTTGAAGATAATGAAGATGCTGTAGTAAGTGAAATTATTAGTGAATTCAAAAAAAATGTTAAGTATATATCTATCCTAAATGTGGATAACGCAACATCGCTACTTCGAAAGTTGAATAGAAGTGATGAGGCGGATATGCTCATTGAATTTTACATTGCTGAGAACAACGAAAATTCAGCAATTTTTAACCTTTCTGAGTATCCATTTTATGACAGCCTTACTGATTCAGTGCTGATAAATAGTCTCAATGAAGCGGCTAATGCAAGCGCGAAAATGCAAACACTAGAAGAAGCCGTAAATATGATTGCTAGCAATCAAGGCTGGTCTCCAACTGAAATCTCAACAATGTTCAATGCAAGCGTCGAAGAATATGTTGCTCTGTTTCGGAAAACAAGAAATGACATGCTAAAAGATTATGTAAATGCGTGTCTAAAATTCGCCAGATTACAAGGCGCATCAACCGAACAAATCAAGATCAGTGAAAAGGCAACATTTGCCCTCAAATCTCTTGCGAAAGAAAATCGAATAAATCGGATTCGTGTTTCGTATTTTGGAGTTTCTACTAATGAAGAATGAATTTTGTGTTTGAAATGAGGAGTGCAGGATTGATATTCACCTGATAGTCGTTGCTCCCGGATATCTGGGCTCAAACACCCTTTCTCAATTTTTTCTAAGTTTATTTTTGTAGGTTTCAGGTGTTGGGAGTGGAGATAGTCCTAGCTCTTTGAGATAAGCGTTATGCTTCGCCGTTGACTCTTGAATCTGCTCCTCAATCTTAACCAATTCTTTGTGAGTGACCGACAGATTGATCTCGACTTCCGGTTCTGCTGTGCTAACGTAGCGGGAGATGTTCAAGTTGTAGTCGTTAGCCTCGATCTCGTCCATCTCCACGCGGCGGGCGTAGCGCTCGACGCTCTTCGGGCGTTCCTTATAGGTATCAATGATCTGCTCGATATGACCGTCGGACATGTGATTCTGCCGCTTGCCCTTCTCAAAATGCTCGTAAGCGTTGATGAACAGGACATCGTCGGGCTTCTTGCACTTCTTCAGGACGAGAATGCAGACTGGGATGCCAGTCGAGTAGAACAGGTTGGCCGGCAAACCGATGATGGTGTCTATGTTCCCGTCGTCAAGTAGCTTTCGGCGGATTTTCGCCTCGCCGCCGCCACGGAACAGCACGCCGTGTGGCAAAATGATAGCCATTACGCCGTCGTCCTTGAGGTAGTGGAAGCCGTGCAGCAGGAAGGAGAAATCTGCAGCGGATTTTGGCGCCAGCCCGTAGTTCTTAAAACGCATATCTTCGCCCAGGGCCTCGGTCGGCTCCCAGCGGTAGCTGAATGGCGGATTGGCGACTACTGCATCGAAGCTGGGTTTCTTCGCCGGATTTGTCTCGCGGAGCATCTGCCAGTCGTTCGTGAGTGAATCGCCATGAAAGATTTCGAACTCCGTGTCCTTCACTCCGTGCAGCAGCATGTTCATGCGTGCTAGGTTGTATGTGGTGATGTTCTTTTCCTGCCCATGGATCTTGCCGATTCCGTGCGAACCCATGCGATTCCGCACATTGAGAAGCAGCGAGCCGGAGCCACAGGCGAAGTCCAGCACGCTGGCAAGGTGTTTTCGCTCGCCGGTCTTCGGTTCCTGGCTGTCGAGCGTGACGATTGCGGAAAGGATGTTCGAGATTCGCTGAGGCGTATAAAACTCACCGGCCTTCTTGCCCGATCCCGCGGCGAACTGACCGATCAGGTACTCGTAGGCATCGCCGAGGGCATCACTGTCCGTGGTAAACGCCGCAAGGTCATTCGTTAGTCTGGTGATGATCGCGCAAAGCCTTGTGTTTCGGTCCATGTAGGTTTTTCCCAGCTTTTCAGAGCCGAGATTGATTTCCGAAAAAAGACCGGAGAATGTGCTCTGGAACGATTCGTTCTCGATGTACTTGAAGCCGGCTTGAAGGGTGTTGAGCAGATCGCTTTGTTGAGTTCGGGCCAAGTGGGCGATACTTGCCCAGAGGTATTCGGGGCGGATGACATAATGCGCCTTGAGCCGCATCTGCCTCTCGAACGCGGATACATCGTCGGGGTTCTGTTCGTACCAGATTGACAGGGAGGAACGCCCGCCATTGCTAATTGTGCCCGGATCGGGGTAGTCACGCCCGAGTTCCTTCTTCGCGGCCTGTTCATAGTTGTCCGAGAGGTAGCGGAGGAACAGGAACGGGAGCATGTAATCGCGGAAGTCGTCCGGATCCATCGCTCCCCAAAGCTTATCGGTAGCGATGGTCCAGAGGATATCGCCAAGTTTTTTCTGTTTTTTGTCAGTCATGATTTGGCTCTCCGGGAGCGCCTTCCTGAGCTAGTTCAGGAAGTGCAAACTGAAAACGGCCAAGCACATCTTCTAGAATTTGGCCTAATAGCTTTTTGTTGTCATCCACCATCTCAACTGGTTCGTTGATGGCATACTTCCCGTGGCTCAGCAGATTTAGCGCACGGTTGTAGAGAGCTTCATCTTTCAACCCAGCTAAACAGATTCGAAGATCATCGTGGCCGAGAAAACTGGCAGTCTTCTCTAAGATGCTGCGTAGAGCGTTGAAATGGTAGGTATAAAGAGTTCCAGCCTGCTCTCGCTTGCGAAGCTCAGCGAGAGTTGCAACGTGGTGAAAATAGGGTGTGTCCTCGGTTGCACGTAGCGTGTACACATCTGAGGAATCCGATCGGTGTAGAAAGTAACGCTTACTCCTAATTTTCTCTTGGCTTTCTTTTGCCCTACCAAGCTCGTTGCACATAACGTTGAAGAACAAAGCGTGATGAGAGGAAAATACTGTCTTCAAGGGGTTGTATTCCCAATCGTCGCTGCGGCGGGTTGCAGCATTGCGAATAAGTTCCGCGAGATCGCAAGCAACCGCGATAGCATTGTTATCATCCAAAGATGAGATGGGGTCATCGATGTAAAGGTGTTTAACCCACTGGTACGATGGATGACCATCGATAACACGCTCACAAATTGCCATGAACATGCACCAGATGAATATATTTTCCTCGCCTCGGGATATCTTTATTCTGTTGTCATCGCCTTTGCGAAAGGTTACCACCCACCTGCTGTAATCGATATCAAACTCGAAGTCAGCGTAGCGAGACAAGTAGCCTGCTATTGTTTGATCCAGCGCGAGTTCGGTAAGTCCCTTTAGGAATTTGGAGTCTTCGTTGATTTTCAGGTATCGATCTGTATCACTTTCAAAGTCGTTGTACCAGACAAAGAGATCCTCAGTGAATGCATTAAAATAGAGCGTATCTGGGTTTCCATTGCCTTTCCGCTTCCCTTGATTCTTGAACTCCATCGAAAGACGTGTCTTTCCTGTTCGGTTATAGGCGTATAGAAGTACACAGTGGGTATCCTTAACATCACTGCGGAGCCTCCGGGCGAGCGTAGTCAGATTTTGAAACTGTCGAATCTTCGGCTTGTTGCTCATTATTAATGGTCTACCAAAGATGGGAAGAGTTGCTGCATCAAGCCCTGCTTGTGAGCCCGGAGAGCATCGAGCTTTTTCAACTGCGTACAAATTTGGGTGTCGAGAATTGAGAGGCAGTCGGCGATTCGTTTTTGCTCAAGGTTGCTTTGAGGAAACTTGATAGCTAAATCTCGTAAATCTTGCCCGTATATTCGAGTTATAGTTGTCGAGTTCAATGTCCCCCAATTGATGTTGGACAGGATATTCAATAGGAATTTATTACTCACTTCCAGCCACTACTGTCCGGTTAACTGGGGCGTGTTGTCACGCAACCCGATGATTGTACGATATTTTTCAGCGGATTTTGGTGGTGCCGACTTGAACGCGAACTCACTTTCGGGCGACTGTCCGGGAATACGCTCCCGGAGGCCGCACCGTGTACGCAGGCAAGACCCTTTTCGCGCAGTTGATGGATTTTCTTCCCTGGACCACCTTCTCCCGCATCG
>VYCF01000023.1 GCA_009844085.1 Gammaproteobacteria bacterium
GCCGAGCATGGCCACCGACAGTGCGATAATGCCGGTTCTGGTTTCAGCAGTTACTGGTAATACAATTACTCATTGGAATAGCTAACGAATTACCAACGATTCCGGTTCGATTCGTAGTATGGCCGCCGGTCGATTCCTTGCACGGTAGCCTCCAGTCCGGTCATGCGTTCGGATAGTTCATCCAGTCTGGCATCTACCTGGTCGAACTCGTCGCCTATGCCACGGTCCAGATAGATCACGGCCAACAGCAGCATGACCGCAAACGGCGCATTCTCTCTGACAAGTGCGATCGTTGCTTCCATTACGCATCATCCTCATGCGGCGCGGTTGGCTGGCGCGGCGGCAAGCGTCCCTCGATTCGGGCCACGCGTTCGCCGACAGCGGAAATTTCCTTGCGCAGGCCGGTTGTTTCCTTGTGAAGCCTTGACTGAATGAATATCGCCAGCAACAACAAGGCCAGCAAATTCGGCGCGTTCGCGGAGAGTATCGTGAATATGGCGTTCATGACGGTGTGCTTGCTTCGTTGTTCCATCCCTGGCCTTCAAGCCTAGCGGCACATTCCGGCCAATGCGTACATTTCGGCGAAAATAGTCCGCGTTGGGCTCCTGAATTATTTTTGCCGACCGGCATATTGGCAGCCATCAGGCTGCTCGCCACTAAAGATGATACGGTGGCTTGTGACTGTTTTTCGGGCATGCCCGAACTCCTCCATTAGCCGGTTACTTGTGTGCTGACAGCGAGTTTATGAGTCCAACTGCCGACGGCAGTTCGAAGTAGAGGTCCACGGCCATCCCGTCGACGGTTTTCCCGGCGGGTATCGTGTGATGATAGATCCGGTATGAGTCGGGAGAGCGATAGGCTTTGTTGGCGCTGGCCGATTTGGACATGGCTCGTAGCGTGGTTTTCCGGTACTTGTCGACCGCACGGCCCGGCGGCAGATAATCGCGGCAAGCGTCCGAGAGAACAGTTTCCCAAGTCTTGTTCAATCTGGCGAAAATCGGTATCGCGAGAACGCGGGCGAACTTGTCGCAACTGTGGCTGAGAAGTTTTTTCTCATCGGGATCAAACGACTCTGAGCGGGTCGCCGAATAGAGTTCGTAGATATCGGAAATACCGATTGTCGCCTGAATGTCGGGCGATTGCCGCAAGCTGATCGTGAGATTGAAGCCGGATGCGATTTCCGGCACTTCCGGCGAATAACCAAGCGAGATGTGTTTGCTCTTGGGGTCGAGCGACGCTGTAACTGGGGTCGTCATACGAAATTTTCTCCTGGTGACTGGAAGCTATGAAATTCGTGATTCCCGCTCAGGCTAATGGACAAATCCCGGACTGCCAAGAAATCGAAGAAAATAGTTGCGGCGCCCCGTTCCAGGCCGGGATTCCGGGATCTGCGCGATTTCGGGCGAAATCGGCCTGAGACGGGCTCCCGAGCTATTTTCGCCGAAAGTGGAAGTTTCTTGCATTGCAGGGGAACATTGGACAGAACCCACCAATATAAGGAGATATTCATGGCCGATTCACACACGGAGGACGCAACCGGCATCTCGGCAGCCATCAAGAAACTCGCCACCAAAAAGGAGTTGAGCAAGTCCGAGAAGCGGCTTGGCGCAGCAGCCAAGGCGCTGCGAAAGGAAATTCTTGATGAAATGGGGAACCGCGATGAACAAATACGCAATGAATTGAAATCCCACACCTCGGACGCCGTATTCACGGGCGGGATAGGTTTCGGTCTTGTTTTTCTTTTTATATTTATGTTTCTCAAAATTGCCGAGACTTAGCGGAGCCGAATGACCAAATCAACGAAAACTCCGCCGGAGGGGTCTCCGCGCCGGGCAAGCTATCAGGACGTTCTGGACGCGCCGGAGCACCTCGTCGCCGAAATCGTGGACGGCGTGCTCCACACGCATCCGCGGCCAACGCTCTTGCACTCGTACGCGCATACGAGTCTTGCAGCCGGATTGAGGCACCTTTTTGGTCGTGGCGGCGGTAACGGCGCCGGTGGCTGGCTTATTCTTTTCGAGCCCGAACTGCATCTGGGAGAAGACATCCTGGTTCCAGATATTGCCGGCTGGCGTCTGGAGCGTATGCCAGCACCGCCGGACACTGCGTACGCCACGGTTGCGCCCGATTGGGTCTGTGAAATTCTTTCGCCTTCGACTCGCGCCCTCGATCAGGGTGCGAAACGCGACAGTTACGCCCGCGAAGGCATCGCTCATCTATGGCTCGTCGACCCCGAAGCGCAAATGCTCGAAGTCTTCGAACTGCGCGAGGACCATTGGACCTTGCTCGAAACCGCCACCGGCGAAGCCGAAGTTTCGCCGCCGCCTTTCAGCGCGGCACCATTCAAGCTCGGCGACCTCTGGTGGCCCGCCACGCCGGAGTCGTCCGAACCGTCCAGCGTCCATGAACCCGCCGCGTCGGCGCATTCTCCCGCCGCGGGTTGACGGAGCCAGTCGCAAGCCTAGAAGTCGCGGCGCCCGGTCATCCCGGCAGGAATTCCGACCGGGCGCCCCTGTAATTCGGTATACTGCCGCCTGAATTTTCTTTCAGAGCATCATCATGACTTTTCCGACTGTGACCGACTTGCGCGGCGGTCTGTTGCCGCTGCTTTTCCCGGCATTGCTGTTGGCCGCCTGTGGCGCGGAGGAAACCGCGCCGACGGCCGGCGACGCCGCTCCGGCGCCCGCGGAGTCCGCTGCCGGCGCCTCACCCGTTCCAGGGCCCGAACTCGGCTCCTTCGGCATCGACCTGAGCAACCAGGATTCTTCGGTGCGCCCCGGCGACGATTTCTTCCGTTTCGCCAACGGCCTCTGGCTCGACAGTTTCGAGTTGCCGGCCGACCGCAGCGACTACGGATCGTTTTCGGTGCTGGCCGACCGCTCCGACGAGCGCGTGCGCAGCATCATCGAAGACCTGGCGGACATGGAGCCGGCCCAGGGCTCGATCGAGCAGAAGATCAACGATTACTTCCTGAGCTTCATGGACACCGGCAGGCTGAACGAGCTTGGCATCAGCCCCTTGCTGCCGGGCCTGGCCGCCGTCGATTCGATTGCGGACATGGAGCAGCTCATCGGCGCTTTCGGCCGCGCCCAGCTCGAAAACACCGCGAGCCCCTTCGTCTTCTTCATCGGCGCCGACCGCAGCGACCCGGACCGGCATCAACTCGTGCTGACCGTGATGCCGCTGAGCCTGCCGGACCGCGACTACTATCTCGTCGACACCGAGGAGTATCAGCGCGTGCGCGAGGAATTCACCGCGCACATCGCCCGCATTCTCGATTTCGCCGAAATTCCCGACTCCGCCGCCAAGGCCGAATCCATTCTTGCGCTGGAAACCGCGATCGCCGAGCACCTGTGGCCGCGGGCCCAGCGCCGCGACCGCGATCTGACCTACAACCCGATGAACTGGGACGAGTTCGTCGCCGAATATCCGGGTTTTGACTGGGAGGCGTATTTCGCGGCAGCCGGGATCAGCGGACTCGAAGACCTGAACGTGAACTATCCGAGCACGATGGCGCCGGTCATCGCCCTGGTCAACGACGTTCCGCTCGAGGACTGGAAGAGCTACATGAGCTATCGGCTCATTAACGACAGCGCCGGGGTGCTGTCCGAGGAGATCGACCGGGAGTCCTTCCGTTTCTATGCGACCGTGCTGCGCGGCGTGCCCGAACAGCGCGAACGCTGGGAGCGCGGCGTCGCCCGGGTCGGCTCGCGCGGCGGCCTCGGCGAGGCCGTCGGCCAGATTTACGTGGAGCGGCATTTCCCCGAGTCGGCCAAGGAGCAGATGCAGGATCTTGTCGAGAACCTGCGCGCCGCCTTGCGCCAGAGCATCGAGCAGAACGACTGGATGGGTCCGCTGACCAAGGAAGAGGCTTATCTCAAGCTGGAGGCGTTCCGGCCCAAGATCGCCTATCCCGATGTCTGGGAAGATCTTTCCGCCATCGAGATCACGCGCGATTCGCTGTTCGACAATGCGCGCAACGTGCGCGAGTTCCGCTACCAGGATGAGATCGAACGCATCGGCCAGCCCACCGACCGCGAGGAATGGGGCATGACGCCGCAAACGGTGAACGCCTATTACAACTCCTCGTTCAACGAAATCGTGTTCCCCGCGGGCATCCTGCAGCCGCCGTTCTTCGACCCGGCAGCGGACCCGGCGGTGAATTACGGCGGCATCGGCGCGGTAATCGGCCATGAGATGGGCCACGGTTTCGACGACCAGGGTTCGAAATCAGACTGGGCCGGTATCCAGCGCAACTGGTGGACCGACGAGGACCGCGCCAACTTCGAAGACCAGGCTACGGTGATCGCCGACCAGTACGCCGAGTTCGAGCCGTTACCGGGATATTTCGTCGACGGCAGATTCACCCTCGGCGAGAACATCGGCGATGTCGGCGGCGTATCGCTTGCCTGGCGCGCCTATCGCATGTCGCTCGGCGGCGAGGAGGCTCCGGTCATCGACGGCCTCACCGGGGACCAGCGCTTCTTTCTCGCCTGGGCCCAGGTCTGGCAGCGCAAGTATCGCGACGACGCCCTGATCCAGCGGCTGAGCTCGGACCCGCATTCGCCGGCGGAGTTCCGCGTCAACGGCGTAGTGCGCAATTTCGACGCCTGGTACGAAGCTTTCGACGTGCAGCCGGAGGACGATCTGTACTTGCCGCCGGAAGACCGCGTGACCATCTGGTAGGGCGGCCGCCATGAACGTTCTCAATCGACTTTTTGCGCTGGCTTTGCTGGCGCTTGGCAGTGGCGGTTTTAATTACGCCTTGGCCCAGGACTATGACGTCCTCATTCGCGGCGGCCGCATCGTCAACGGCAGCGGCAATCCCTGGTTCGAAGCCGACGTCGGCATTCGCGGCGATCGCATCGCCGCCATCGGCGACCTCTCACAGGCGGCCGCCGCGACGATAATCGACGCCTCCGGGCTCGTCGTCGCCCCCGGCTTCATTGATCCGCACACTCACGCCATTCGCGGCATCTTCGACGTGCCCACCGCCGACAGCGCCCTGCTGCAAGGCGTGACCACCTTGACCGAAGGCAACGACGGCACCTCGCCCTGGCCCATCGCCGAGCACTACGGCGAGATCGAAGAACTGGGCATCAGCACGAACTGGGCGGTTTTCGTCGGCCAGGGTACGATCCGCTCGATCGTCATCGGCGCCGAGGACCGCGACGCCACCGCGCCCGAACTGGAGCGCATGAAGGAAATGGTGGCCCAGGCCATGGAAGAAGGCGCGCTCGGCATTTCCACCGGCCTGTTCTACGTTCCCGGCAGTTTCACTTCCACCGAGGAGGTAATCGAACTTTCGCGCGTGGCGGCGGATTACAAGGGCATCTACATCTCGCATATGCGCGAGGAAGCCTCGCAAACGATCGATTCGATCAACGAAACGATCCGCATCGGCGAGGAGGCCGGCATTCCGGTGCAGATCACCCACCACAAGATAATCGGCGCGGCCAACTGGGGCGCGTCGGTGGACAGTCTGCGGCTGGTGGACGAGGCCCGGGCCAGGGGCGTCGACGTCACGATCGACCAGTATCCTTACACCGCCTCGCAAACCGGCATCAACGCCCTGATTCCGCAATGGGCCCAGGAGGGAGGCAGAGACGCGCTGATCGAGCGGCTCAATAGCGACGAAACGCGGCAGACGATCAAGAACGGGGTCGTCGAGCGCATCCTCTTCGACCGCGGCGGCGGCGATCCGGCCAACGTCTTCATCTCGCGCAATAGCTGGGATCCTTCCATGGCCGGCAAGAACCTCGCCCAGTTGACCATCGAGGCGGGCATGGATCCGACGCCCGAGAACGCGGCCGATGTCGTTTTCGACATCCTGCGCAACGGCGGCGCCACCGCGGTCTATCACGCCATCGGCTCCGATGACGTCGACCGCATCATGCGTCACCCCGCCACCGCCATCGGCTCCGACGGCCCCATCGGCATCTTCGGCGAAGGCGCGCCGCATCCGCGGCAATACGGCACTTTCGCCAGGGTGCTCGGGCATTACGTGCGCGAACGCGGCGTGATCACGCTCGAGGAAGCCATCCGCAAGATGACGAGCATCACCGCCCAGCGCCTGTCGATTCACGACCGCGGCCTGCTGGCCGAGGGCTTTTTCGCCGACATCGCGGTGTTCGACGCCGACGAGATCATCGACCTCGCCACCTTCGAAGACCCGCATCAATACGCCGTCGGCATGAAATTCGTGCTCGTCAACGGCGAAATCGTGGTGGAGGACGGCGCCCATACCGGCAACCGTCCCGGACGGATTCTGCATGGACCGGGCTACGCGGGAGAGCGCTGACATCCAGGGAGCGGCAACGGAGGCAACGGCAATGACGCCTATCATCAGGGCTATCGATCTGGTCAAGCGCTACCCGCTGCCGGAGGACAAGTCGCGCGCATTCGCCGCGGTCGACGGCGTAAGCTTCGAGATTTTCGAGCGCGAGGTCTACGGCATTCTCGGACCGAACGGCGCCGGCAAGACCACTACACTGGAAATGCTCGAAGGACTCAATGACATCGACGGCGGCTCGGCTTTCGTCGACGGCATCGATGTCGAGAAAGACCCGTACAGCGTCAAGAAGGTCATCGGCGTGCAATTGCAGGAAAGCGAGTATTTCGACAAGTTGAACCTGATCGAATTGCTCGACCTGTTCGGCGCGCTGTACCGGCGCGACATCGACGCCATGGAATTGCTCGCCAGGGTTCACCTGACCGAGAAAGCCAAGGCGCGGCCCGCGAATCTTTCCGGCGGCCAGAAACAGCGCTTTTCCATCGCCTGCGCCCTGGTCAACACGCCCAAGATCTTGTTCCTCGACGAGCCGACCACCGGCCTCGACCCCCAGGCCAAGCGCCGCTTGTGGGACCTGGTGACCGAGCTCAACGACGCCGGCATGACCATCGTGCTGACCACGCACAACATGGAAGAAGCCGAATTTCTATGCGGCCGCATCGCCATCATGGACCATGGCAGGCTCGTCGCCGAGGACACTCCCGAGAGCCTGATCCTCAAACACGCTCCCGACCCGCCCGAAGCGCCCTTGCACGGCAATATCGAAGACGTCTTCCTGGCCCTGACCGGCCACGCCTTGCGGGACTGACAAGGAACCGATCATGTTGAGCAAATTGCAAAGGCACCTGGCGAAGGATTTCATGAAGATCTTCCTGCGCGACCGGCAGTCGATCTTCTTCAGCCTGTTTTTCCCCGTGGTCTTCATGAGCATCTTCGCCTTCATCCGAGGCGGTGGCCAGGAGCCGATTCCGCTCGGCGTGGCGAACCAGTCGGACAGCGTCGCGGCAGCGCAACTGGTGGAAATGTTGCAGGAAGACTTTGCCTTCACCGTGATCACCGGCGCCGAGGACGAGCTGCGCGAGCAATTGATCACCGGCGAACAGATGCTGGTACTCGTGGTGCCGCCGAACTTCAGCGAATCGGCAACTCCAAGCGGCGTGCCCGCGGGCCTGCGCCTGCTTGCGGATACTTCGCAGTTCAATCAACTGCCTCTCGTCGAGCCGATGCTCGAACAGAAACTGATGGCCATCGAGCGCGAATTTCGCGGCGAGGAAGCAATGTTCTCGATCGATGTCGAGAACGTGCAGGCGCTGTCCCAAAGCTACCTGGACTTCCTGCTGCCCGGCCTGCTCGGCATGATGCTGATGCAGTTGAGCGTCGCGGGGTCCGGCTACAACGTGGTCGAATTCAGGCGCAAGGGCATCCTGAAACGGCTGTTCGTCACGCCCATCATGCCGCGGGATTTCGTCGCCGCCATCGTCGTGGCCAGGCTCGGCATCGTGCTGATCCAGTTGACCGTACTGCTCGCCTTCGCGCTGTTCGTGCTCAACGTCAACATCATCGGCAACTTCGCCGAGTTCTATCTCGTGGCGGTCATCGCCAGCCTCGTGTTCCTCAACATCGGCTTCTGCATCGGCAGCGTGGCCAAGACCCAGCAGGCCATCATGGCCATCGGCAATATCGTCATCTTTCCCCAGATCGTGCTTTCGGGCGTGTTCTATCCCATCGACGCGATGCCCGGCATCGTACAGCCGCTGGCCCAGGTGCTGCCGCTGACTTTCGTCGTTTCCGGATTGCGCGACATCGCCGTGGCCGGGGAGACGCTGGTGCAGATCGTGCCGAGCCTGATCGGCATGGCGGTCTGGTTCGTGATCGGCTTCGCGCTCGCCACGCGCATGTTCGTCTGGAAGGAAGTCGCCGCCTGAACCGGCACGGTTACATTCGCGGCGCGTTTGCTATATATTTTCCGCACTCGTCGCGGCGCCGGACGCCGGGCGGGACAAACCATCCATGAACAGGAGATTGTCGAGAATGAAAAAGTTTCTGCTAGTGCTGGCAGGTTTTATCGCTACGAGCATGTTCTACGTGGTGTCGGCGCAGGACGAACCCACTCCCGAACAGATGGCCGCAGGCGCCACGACCGACAGACAGGCGGTGTTCAAATTGCTTCGCTTCAACATTGGCCCCATTCTCGCCATGACCCAGGGCGCGCCGTTCGATGCCGAACTGGCCGAGCGCAATGGCCGCCGCATCGCCGCCATCGCGCCGATGATTCCCGAAGTGCTCGGCGCCATGGATACTCGCGGCTACGATGTCGAAACCGCGGCGCTCGACCTGGTCTGGGACAACCTGGACGACATCCAGATCAAGGCCCAGGCTCTCATCTCCGCGGCTAACGAGTTTTCCGACGTAGCCTCCGGCGGCGACATGGCTTCCACCCTGGGCGCAGTACGCACCCTCGGCGGCGCCTGCGGCAACTGCCACGAAACCTACCGCGCAGACGACTGACGAAAAAATGCGCCGGCTCACGCCGGCGCAAAACCCCGATCGCAATCGTCAACTCGGTGAGAAGCCCGGCAAGCTGAACCACGGCTCCACCGGCGTCCCGAAGGTCACCGTCAGCGGATTGACCGAATTCCAGGACGGCAGCGCGGCCGGCGCGATTTGCGGGTATCCGCCTGCAATCATGCCCATTTCTTTCTCGCTCAGTTCTCTCATGTCTATCTCCTTTGCAGTTGAAATGAATCTTGCGGAGTAAACATAGGCGCGATGGGAAGGAAGTGCGTAGTTTCGGCGGGAAATTCTCCGGCGCTCAGGAGCGGACCGGCGGGGCGCCCTTTCGGGGGCGCGTCCGGTAGCGCCGCCAATAGGCGATGAAGGTAACGAGCCAGCCGATCAGAAAGGTGGCCGCCACCATCAGTACGGTTCGCACGAGGGTCTCCCAGGCATCGTAGTTGGCGGCGACCCCGCCGCCGACGAAGCTCATCAGGAACACGAAATAGAGCAGTACGAGGTTGCTCTGGAAACCGACGTATTCGCCGGTGCGGCGGCGCCACATGGCTTGCGGGATCAGCGAAGCGGCGAAGCAAGTGGCGACGATGGTTTGCAGCAGAACTGTATCGGTCGGCATTTTTCCCTCCCTGTGATGGCGGCCCGCCTGGCCGCCGGTCTCCATATAAGCCTAGTCGCCTGTCGCGGTTCCCGCTAAATTTCGCGCGAAGAAATCAGTCTTCCTGCCGGTGGCGGGTAAAGAACGCCGCCAGGGCGTCGCGATCCTCGTCGCTCAGCCGGCTCGTGTTGAACTCGATGACCTCGTTCATGTCGCCGCCGACGAATTCGCCGTCGGGCTTGAGGCCGATCAGAAGAAACAGGTCGAAATTGTCGAAAGTCCATTCTTCGAGCGCCGCCGCGTCGATCGCCTCCACCGTGTCCTCGCCGAGTTCGGCGCCGGCGAATTCGCGGTTGCCGATGGGAATTCCCAGGCTGTTGCGCGGCGTATGGCATTCGCCGCAATGGCCGAGGTTGCGCGCCAGGTAAGCGCCGCGCTCGACCAGTTCGTCCCCTGATTCTTCCGCTGGTGGCCTGAAAAAGCCCGCCAGCAGATTCCAGCCGCCCATCGCAGGGCGAATCAGCCACCAGGGCACCTCGTGCGCCGGGGCTTCGAAACGCACCGGCTCCAGCGTCATCAGCCAGGATCCCATCGCCACCACGTCTTCATCCGTCAGGCCGGCGTAGGACCGGTATGGAAACGACGGGAAATAGAACCCACCAGTCGGACTTCGGCCATGTCTCATGGCGCGCGCGAACTCCCCGGCATTCCAGCCGCCGATGCCGGTCGCGGCATCGGGCGTGATATTCGGCACATAAAAGGTGCCGAAATCGGACTCGAGCCCGAGGCCGCCGCTGAACGCCTCTTCGTTCTCGACGCCGCGATGGCAACTGATGCAGCCTCCGGCGCTCACCAGGTATTCCCCGCGGGCCAGGGTTTCCTCGTCATCGGAAAATTCAAGCTCGCCCGAAATCGACGGCGGCACGAACAGAATCACCGCCACCAACGCCAGGGAAGCCGCAACCAGCACCCATATCCAAATGTTCGATTTCATCAGACCAGTCCCGTCAACATTTCCTTGCAGAAAATTCGCCCCGATTCTAGGGCTTTTCGCGGGAACTGGTCTATATGGTTTCCACACCGAAACAAAACCCTGGAGGCCAGGTCATGAAAACCGCCATGAAAACCCTTTTGCGGCTGAGTGGAATACTGCTCATGCTCACAGCCGGATCGAGCGCCGCGGCGTCCGGCGCAATCGAACGATTCAGCAATGATCGAAGTCAGGATGAAGACCTGATTTTGCTTGAAGGCGACCGGGATCCGGCCATCTGCCGTTATCGCTCGCTCGCAGGAAACTGTGTGCGGCCGATGTTGACCGATCCGTCGGACTGCCTGATCGTGAAGTCGTCGAAAGCCGGAAGCCCAATAAAGCGGAGAAATCGGGTATGGTGACAGGGTATGAACTTGCCGGGAGCCTTGCCGACGCTGCTTCTTGCCTGCTGCCTCATATGCGGCCAGGCGCAGGCGTTCGAGCTGAGTTTTCCCGCTCCGCTGCGTAACAACAGTCATACCTATTATGCGCATTTGCCGGGGACACAACCCGATGGCCTCAGCTTCTTCGAGGGCTTCATCCGCTCGCTGACGGTGTGGATGGACGCATCGGGCAATATCAGGCTTTCGGCGATAGACGAAGAACGCGAGGTCTGCAGTGACGCAGGCCAGGGCAGCACCCAGAACGGCGTCAACACGGCCTCGTTCGCCGACGATCTTTGCGGCGACAACAGCTATTTCAGCGGTTCGACAATCGCCGAAGCCCTGACCCAGACATCCTGGAATCCCTCCGCGATTATCGAAAGCGACATCGTGTTCAACGGCAATCGCAAACGGCAGTTCGAGTCCCTGGACCATCATTTTCATCATGTCGCCGTTCACGAAATCGGTCACACCCTCGGCTTAGGGCATAGCGCGGTGCGTGCGTCGATCATGGTGGCGCGATTGTCCCAGGGCCGGCGTGATCCGGTGCTTTCCATCGACGACCTTTGCGCGCTGGCCATGCGCTATGGCAGCCCCGAGGATTGTCCCATCCTGCTCGGCGAAGGACTCTCCACCAGTGGCTTGCCCACGGACGCGGAATTCGTCGGCGGCGCCACCGACGATAGCGGCTGGACTTTCCGTGAGCGGTTCGCACCGTCCGACCGGATCACGATCTACGGCACCGTAGTCAAGGACCGCACCCACGCCTTTCGCCGCGGCGACTTGCACGTAGTCGCCTCGACCGAAGACGGCGTGCTGTTCGCGCGCCATGCCGACGGCAACTTCCATCCGCTCGAAGACCCGGAGAACATTCCCTCGGCCGGTGAACTCGATGTCGATCTCTACGCCCAGGACCTGGTGATCATGGGGACGCGGCATCCGGACAGGGAGCCTTCCGTCGGCCCCCTGATCGGAACGGTGTACCAGTTGGTTGGGCAGACGATCTACTTCTACCTTGCCTATTCGCTCAAGGATCGGCCCGGCGAGTATTACTACGGCAGCGAGCCGATCCGGGTGAGCTGGCCGTCCGGGTAGCCGGCGGCGCTCAGGGCGGGGATATAACCAGCCGGAAACCGATGCCGGGATTGCGCACGCCCGGGTCCACCGCTCCGCGTACGGCCGCGCGCACGTTGTTGGCGGTATCGGCCCAGGAACCGCCGCGCATCACGAACAGGGCGTCCGCATCGAGCGCCGGTTCGGCGGCGGGGTCGATGGGATAGCTTTGCAAGGGACTGTTCGTCATCTCCCAGACATTTCCCCCCATGTCCGCGAGCCCGTAACTGCATTGCGGGCAGGCGCCGGCGGTGACTTCGCGCGGACTCCCGCCGCCGAAATTGGCGTTACTGGCGCCCGGGTCCGAGCCCCAGGGGAAAATGCGGCCGTCGACTCCCCGCGCGGCTTTCTCCCATTGCGCTTCCGAAGGCAAGGTGACCCGCCAGCCGGAATCGAGCGCTTCCCGGATGGCCCGGGGCGTTGCGGGCGAGGTCCGCATTTGTTCTTCAAGCCAACGCCCGTATGCCAGGGCTTCGGGCCAGGTCACGCCGGTCACCGGATACGCTGGCGCGCCGTCGCGCGGCGCTGCCCGGCCGCCCGATTGCGCCGCGAAGACATTGAACTGCGCCATGGTGACTTCGTATCTGCCGATGTAATAGGCAGGCAATTCCGGATTGCCCTGCCTTCTGGCCGCGGACCAGCGCTCGTTTTCATAAGCCATCGGGTCCTGCAGCGGATTGCTGCCCATGACGAAGGCCCCGGCCGGCACTTCGACGAAACCGAGCATGGCCTCGTCGGGCAGCAGCCAGGCGTCGTCGCGGAAGCCTTCGAGGCCGGTTGTCGGCGCCGCGCCTGTGCCCGATTCGGGAGCGGGCGCATTGCGATACAACCAGAAAAAGACGAAAGCGACGATCAAGGTCAGCAGCATGAAGCCGGTACGGCGGCTGCCCGAAGCCGGTGCGCCTCCCTCTGCGGGCGCCGTGCTCATGAACTTCCCTCTTCGCAGGCGAATTGCCAGTCGTGCTCGCAGGCGCGCCGGTACAGGTCGGCCGGCGGCATTTCCATCAGGTTGAGCCCGCCTTCGCGCAGCAGCAGGCGCAGGTCGAGATCGCCCGGCGGAGGCCGGTACATGGCATCGGTACGCAACAGATTCCGGCAGGCCGCCATGGACTTCAGTTCACAGGCGCGGGAGAAGAATCCCAGCGAAAGCTCCGCGTCGGCATCGGTGATGCGCCCTTCGCGGTAATGCGCGCCGAGTTCATTGCAGGCCCAGGCCGAATTGTCGCCGCAATACGTGGCTTGCAATTGCAGCAGTCGGCCGCAGGCGTTCGGCAGCGATTCGGCGCAGGCCTGCTCCCAGAAGGGTACGCTGTCGCCCGTATGCCGGCTGTCGGTCTTGCCGGCGAAGGAAGCGCCCGCGAACACCGCGATCCATAGCGCCATATGCGCCACGTTGGCCCGCGCCGGATTCCAGCCCCGCTTCCACATCAGGGCCCAGGATTCCGAAGGAATCGATTTCACTGCCCGGTCGATGGCGATCACGCAGAGATTGAGCAGGGGCACGCACAGCAACTTGTCGTAGAAAGTCGGCGCGCCGAGCGCGCCAAGCAAGGTATACAGGCCGAACACCCCCAGGCCGTAAAGAACGCCGAACAAGGCCTTGCCGAGCGGCGTGCGCGGTGAGGTCGAAGGATCGGTCACGAGCAGATGCAGGCCGAGAAAGACCGCCGCGGGAATTTCCGAATCGATGAAATAGGGCACGCCCGTCAGCGCGAAATACAGCGCGCTCATCACGAACAGCGAGATCGCCGCCATGCCCGCCACCAGGGTGATCGAGAAGAAATACATCACCACCAGGCCGGCCAGGAAGAGGAAAGTGTAGATGTTCGGCGCCAGCGTCAGCGTCGACGCGATTTCCTGTCCCCAGGTCAATTGCGTCGTGCCCGTGACGATCAGCGCGAGCGAAAACAGGCCGAGCGCGAAAGCCGAAGGATTGAAGATGTGCACGTTGCGGCCGTCCCGCATCCAGCGGACGTATTCCTTGCCCATGAAGCCCGCCGCGAGCATCAAGTATTGCAGGTAGAACCAGTCGTCGCGAAACCAGAGAAACAGGTTGATGCTGAAAATGATCGGAAATGGTCCGAAGCCGAACAGGTACTCCCGCTTGCGCGACCAGGCGAGCAACATGTCGAAGCCGTAAGCGAACAACAATTGCGCGCCGAGCAGCCAGAAGTGATCGTAGACCGGGCTCCAGTAGTAGCCCCAATACAGAAAGACGCTGCTTTGCACCAGCGCCTGCACATAATGCTGCGGCCGCAGCAGGATCCGGACCCCCGGATACTCCCCGCTCCGCTGAAAACCGATCCACTGCCAGCCCAGCCAGAGCAACAGCACCGCCGCCGCCCCCAGGGTCGACGCGAGCAGCACCTCGTTCCCTTGCACCCGCCCCACAAGACTCAGCAGCAGCAAGCCGCCCGCCGCCGCCCCCGGCAGCGCAAGCACCTTCTCCCCCGCAATGCTCCCGGCTGTTTCCGCCACTACGACTACCACTCCAGACAGGCGAATCAAGCATAAACCACGCGCCCGGCCCGCAACAAATTCTTGATAATTGGACGCAACCAGCGTAGTTTTTGCTGTTTGTAAACAAACTGTAGACAAATCGAAAACAAACTGAAGACAAAAGCCAGCCATTTTCGGAAAACAACAGACCCTTGGAGGTTCCCATGACCTGCAATTTCACCGGCAAGACGCTCGC
Organism: Gammaproteobacteria bacterium; assembly: GCA_009844085.1. Classification (GTDB taxonomy): domain Bacteria; phylum Pseudomonadota; class Gammaproteobacteria; order Pseudomonadales; family Pseudohongiellaceae; genus UBA9145. The sequence continues at coordinate 14,623 of VYCF01000023.1, forward strand.
CGCCCTCACCGGCAGCCTGCTTTCCTGTCTGGCCCTCGCCCAATCCGGCGAGATTCCGCGCACCGAATACGGCCACCCCGATTTCCAGGGCACCTATACGTTCCGCACCCTGACGCCCCTGAACAGGCCGGCCGAACTCGAGCACCTCGAAGTGCTCACCGAAGAACAGGCCGCGGAATGGGAAGCCTATGAAAACCGCCGTCAGAACCGTGACCTGATCATCGACAGCGTCGGCGGCGCCGGTTATCCCCCGGGCGTCATTTCCTATAACGAATTCTGGTACGAGCGCGGCAGCGAAACCATCTACGACCGCCGCACCTCGCTGATCTACGATCCCCCTAACGGCCGCATGCCGCCCCTGAACGAAGCCGGCAGGGAGCGGCGCGCCGCATACCAGGAAATGATCTTCAACAGCGCCGGGCCCGAAGGCCGCACCACCGTCGACCGCTGCATCACCGGGTTCGTCGGCGGACCGCCCATGATCCCCGGCTCCTACAACAACAACATGCAGATCGTTCAGACGAAGGACACCGTCATGATCCTGAACGAGATGGTGCATTCGGCCCGGATGATCCGGCTCGACAGCGAGCATCACACCCGGCAGCTCAAGTGGGAAGGCGACTCCATCGGCTATTGGGACGGCGATGACCTGGTCGTCCACACCCAGCACTTCTATCACCACTACAACCTGCGCGGCATGTCCGACCAGGCCGTGGTCGAAGAACGTTTCCGCTACGTCGACGAGAACGTCATCGAATACGATTTCACCGTAACCGATCCGCTTTCCTGGGACGTTTCCTGGTCGGCCAAGCTGCCCCTGCGCAGATCGCCCGACCCGGTCTTCGAATACGCCTGCCACGAAGGCAACCACGGCCTGCATGGCATCCTGGCCGGCTGGCGCCGTTATGAAGTCATGGGCTTCAATGGCGACGGCTCCCCAAGGGGCACCCAGGGCGACGTAGACACTGAGGAGAACTAGGAACCGCAAAGTGTGAGTCGCCGACGGCGACGGATCGAAGCCACGAGACTTTCGGAATGGGCCAAAGATTCGCTTCAGCGGCGCTGTTTCTGGCCGCTTTCGCGGGCAGCGCTCTTGCGGCGGTCGAATCGGTCGAGATCCGCTCGCGGCTCGACCCCAACGCGATCGAGATTACCGGCATCGACGTGCTGTTCCTCTATGACGAGGCGACCGCAGCGCGCATTCCCGCAACCAAATCGGCCTGGTACGGCAATCGCAGGACGCTGACGATGGAACTCGGCGAGGCTTTCGACCTGGTCAGCACTTTCATTCCCCAGGGCTTCGATTCGGCCCGGCTGAACTTGCCTGACCGCGCCGCCGACGCCATTCGCGTGCTCGTTTTCGCCGAACACGGAGCCTCCGACTCCCCGCCGGTGGACATCACCGAAATGACCAACGTATTGATCGAAATCGACCCCTTCGGCATCCAGGTATCCCGACAATGAGAATTTTCCAATTCATCCAGATTTTCGCGTTGTGCCTGCTGATCGCCCCGGTGCACGCCCAGACCAATCCGGCGGCGGAACTGCTGCGCGAACTCATCCGCATCGACACTTCGAACCCGCCTGGCAACGAAGGCGCGCTGGCCGAATTCCTGCGGCCGAAATTCGAGGACCTGGGCTTCGAGGTTTCGATTATCGAGACGCCCGCCGAAGGCAAGGCGCATTTCATCGCCAGGTTGCGCGGCGACGGTTCGAAGCGGCCCATTCTGCTTGCCGCCCATGCCGACGTGGTCGGCGTCGAACCCGACCTTTGGACCCAAGAGCCCTTTGCCGGCGACATCGTCGACGGCTATGTCTATGGCCGGGGGGCGATCGATTTCAAGGGCGGTCTCGCCGTCTTCGCCGAGGCCGTCATGGAACTCGCCCGGAACGACGTACCGCTGGCGCGCGACGTGATCTTTCTCGCCGAGGCCGACGAGGAAGGCGGCAGTTACGGCACGGGCTGGCTGGCGCAGGATCACTGGCACCTGATCGACGCCGAGTTCGCGCTCAACGAAGGCGGCTGGATCATCAAGCGCCCAAATTCGGAAGGGCGCTCGGACGATGTGCGTTACGTCAGCATTTCGACCGCGGACAAGTTCATGCTCAGCTTGCGCATCACCGCCTCGGGGCACAGCATCCATTCGTCTATGCCGCGCCCGGACAACGCCATTTTCGCCCTCGCCCGGGCGCTGGACAAATTGTCCGAATACGATGGCGGCGTGCAATTCATTCCGATCACGCGGCAGTTTTTCGAAACCCTGGCGCTGACCGCCGAGGAACCCGAGAAAACCTGGCTCGAGGACTTTATCGCGGGAACCGACGCCGCCCGCGCGGCCCAAGCCGACCGGCAGATAGGCGTCGACCCGCTATTGCGCGCCTTCACGCGTAACACCATCGCACCCGTGATCCTCGAAGCCGGCTTCCGGATCAATGTCATTCCGGGCTCCGCCACCGCGCTGGTCAATTTCCGCCTGATTCCGGGAACCGATGTCGCGGCCTTCATCGAGGAAATCCGCCGGGTGACGGCGGACCCCGCGATTTCGGTCGAAATACTCACCAGCGACAGCCAGGAAGCCGCGCTCGCCGGCTTGCAGGAACGCTCGCGGCAGTTGCCGTCGCCCGAAGACACCGAGCTGTATCAGGCCCTCGCCGCCTCCGCCCGGGAGCAATACCCCGAAGCGCTGGTGACTTCCTACCTGTTCCAGGCCGGCACCGACGCCGGCGCCTGGCGCAACCGCGGGGTTCCGGTCTATGGCATCTATCCCTATCCCATCGACCAGGACGACCTGTCGCGCATGCATGGCAACGACGAACGCGTCCCGGTGCAATCCCTGGCCGAGGGAACCGAAATGATCTATCGGGTTCTGGTCGACGTGGCTGCCGCAGATTAAGCGGAATTTTCACAATGCCAAAAAGATTCTGCGACGAAGAGGCAAAAGCCCCGACTTGAAGTGTTCTTGAAGTGTTGACCCAATCATCGACCATAGGTTAGGTTGGGCAACTGTTGGCAGGTCAAGATCTGACCTGCGTCCGATTCCGGCAATTTTCGATAACAAGGAGAGCAAAGATGAGCACACAATCACAAATCGAAGAACAGGTTATTACCAAGGCTGAGGAGGATGCGGAGTTCCGCGCCAAGCTCCTGAAGGATCCAAAAGCGGCCATCAAGGACGCGACCGGATTTACGGTCCCGGAGAGCATCAACATCCATGTCCTGGAAGACAACCCCTCCGACTTCCATCTGGTCTTGCCGCCGGCAGGCCGAAATCTGACGAGCCAGGAAATGAGCGCCGTTGCCGGCGGGATAGGCGACATTAACACCTGGTGAGCGCTGTCGAAACTCCACTCTGGCGTCAATCCGTCACAGGGATTGCCGAATAGCGATAGCCCCGCGGTGTGTTTGCCGAAAGGCTGGCCTCTCCAGAGGCGGGACATGCATAACGGAAGCATCAGAAAACTCGTGATCGCCGGCGGCGGCGCCGCGGGTTGGATGGCCGCGGCAATGTTCGCCAGGCAGCTCGGGGAGACGCTGAATATTGCCTTGGTGGAATCCGACGAGATCGGAACTGTCGGTGTGGGTGAAGCGACGATACCCCCGCTGCACCTTTTTCATAAGTACATGAAAGTGAGTGAACCTGATTTCCTCCGCGACGTTCAGGGCACCTTCAAACTTGGCATTTTCTTCGAGAACTGGCGGAACCTGGGCGAAAACTACTTCGGTTCCTTTGGATGGGCCGGAAGGGAACGTTGGGCGGCGGGCTTTCAGAATTACTGGCTAAGGGGACGCCTCCTGGGGCTGGCCCGGGGCTACGGAGAATACTGTCTGGAAACGTCCGCGGCGTTACGCAACAGGTTTGCCATCAGCCTGAACACCGTCTTGAACTACGCCTACCACATCGACGCCGGACTCTACGGAAAATTCATGCGAGGGATTGCCGAGGAGTCCGGCGTCTTGCGCCATGAAGGAAGAATTGACCGGGTGGAACAAGATCCGGCCAAAGGATACATCACAGGCCTCCGCCTGCAGTCAGGGCAACTGGTCACGGGCGACCTTTTTATCGATTGCACTGGCTTTCGAGCGCTCCTGATCGAACAGACCCTGAATGTCGGTTTCGATGACTACGGCGACTGGCTGTTTTGCGACAGCGCAATCGCCGTACCAACCGCATCCACCGGACCTCCGCATCCGTATACACGCTCGACAGCCCATGAAGCAGGATGGCAATGGCGCATTCCGTTGCAGCACCGGGTTGGAAACGGCATGGTATTCAGTTCCAGGCACTGGTCCGACGACGAGGCCCGGGCGCGACTGCTTGGTAATGTCCAGGGTAGCGTACTCGCCGAGCCCCGGCTGATTCGTTTCAGGGCCGGTCAGAGGCGGAGGTATTGGCACAAGAACTGCGTTGCCCTGGGGTTGGCGTCAGGCTTCATGGAACCGCTGGAATCAACCAGCATCCACCTCATTCAGCGCGGCATCACCCGCTTGGTGCAAATGTTTCCCGACAAGGGAATTCGCGAACCCGCCATCGCCGAATTCAACGCCAAGATGCAGGACGAGATTGACAATATTCGGGACTTTCTCATTTTCCACTACCATGTGACCAACCGTTCGGATACGCCTTTCTGGCGACAGTGCCAGACCATGGACATTCCCGACTCCCTGACGCACCGAATCCAGCTGTTTCGACAAACGGGCCGGATTGCCTGGAACCCCGGGGAACTGTTCGGCACGAATTTTTGGGTACAGGTCATGCTCGGGCAGGGCCTGATTCCGGAACAGCATCACCCTGTTGTCCATGCGATGAGCAAGGACGAGCTCGGCAAATTTCTGGTCGACATTCAACGGCAGGTCGAAGAGCAGGTCGATCGGCTTCCTGAGCACCAGCAGTTCATTGACGATTACTGCAAGGCGCCGCCCGTCTGATCGACACGCAAGGCGCATCTGTTTTCGGTGGACTGACGACGGACCGTGTAATGTTGAAATGCTGGACGATCGCTGAGGGAGGAAAGGCATGATCGCAGTGACGCAACTTCGGGACGTGCTCGAGGCACTGCGGCCGCAGATTCCCGAATCCTTGCTCGCTGGACGGGGTCGGGACAGACTGTTGCAGCGGGTCGGAGATTTTCCCGCAGCCGTCGTGGCGAACCTGTGCATCTTCGAACTGAGACTCGACGACCCGGAACCGGCTGCCGACTTCTCGGTTACCGTGGCCTCCCCATCGGTCCCGCAACACTACCTGGCGGGCGCCGACGAGGCAGCGGCGACATCCCTGAAAGCCTGGCTCGACGCCTATCTGGCCAGCAAGCCGGAACCGTACAGATGGCTGATGATCGAATACGATCTCATTGACATCCCCGAGGAGCGGAAAGCGGCTCCGGCGATCAATCTGCGGTCGGACGCTTCGCTAACCCCGGGCGGCGCGGCATTCGAACCGGCTTGCCTTGCCGGCACGCTTAGTCGTGTCCATGGCCGGAGTGACGCACGGCATGAACAGCGCGCGTTGTCCCGTACATTTGCTGTGCTGCCCTCCGGCGCAGTAGTGGTATTCGCCGCCGCCTTTCCCGAACGCGCGCCCCGATCCGTCAGGCTGGTTGTCGCGGAGGTTTCGGCAGCCGAAGTGGGGCCATTTCTCGATCGACTGCGGTGGCCGGGTTCGATTCCCACAGTCCTGCACTTCCTTCCGGAACTCCACGATGTCTCCAACAGCTTCATGATGGCGTTCGATGTTACCCCTGAAGGCGCCCTGCCGCGACTGGGCTTCGAAATCTACCCGACTGCCGTCGGCGACCGGGATTTTCGCGGCTTGCTCTCGGCCTGGCGCACGACAAGGAGCCACCATTGGCGCGGCCTGATAAATCGATTGGCCGAAATGGGATTGTGCTCGCAGGCGAAGGCCGACGGGCTGCTGTGCTGGCCGAAGCAACGCATCCTCTACTGGGCGAACGGAACCTACGGGTTGCGCATGGGCATCAATCACGTCAAGATCGTGATGGACGCGGAGCACTTGCAGGCGAAAGCCTACGCAGGTCTGCAGTGCTTCCCGCTTGCGCCCCAGTCAGTCATTTCCTCGTAGCGCCAAGTTGACACACTGCCATCAGGATACAGTGCGGGAATTTCGGCCTGGTACCTTGACTTTCTTCCTGCTGGATCGTCTTCAGCGAAGACCGCAAGAACCCGGGCTTCGATGGAACGCCGGCTTCGCGCATCTTCCCGGGTCGTTGGATCATTGAAAGCCGTATGGAAAGTGACCCGGCCTGCGGGATTCTCGATGCGGGAATCGTACTGCCGGAAGATCAGCGCCTCACCCGGCTCCATTGCCGGAAAGTAATACCAGCATTGGGCCGTTCCATGAACGAGGCGGTACAGCACCATACGGGTACTCGGCTCGGTAAGGCGCCATCCATCGGAACTTATCATTTCGCCGGGAGAGACAGTCGAACAGTCGCACAAGGCAAGGGGTTTTGACTCCACCGCCCGCTTGGGATCCGTGCTGCGCCAGACGTTGTACACACCGAAATGACGGCCATCCGGAACGGCAAGCACATCCTCGAAGTACGGAGTCAAGTCTGCATGGGCCGATTCCGCATAAATCCCGGCGCCGCCGGGCAAAACCGGCGCGCCGACCCGAAACTCGTGCTGCATGGTTCGTGCGGAAAGGCATCCTGTCGCCTCCATGACCAATTCCGAGCAATGCCGGTAGAAACGGGAAATACTGTCGTGATCGCCATATTCGATGTCAAGCGGCGCGTCTACAAGCTCGAACCCCTTACGCTTGACTGTGGGAGCTTGTGAGAGAGCGCGCGCATCGTGAATCCGGATCGGCTTGATTACCATCATTTCCGAGTTATCGCCACCCTTCCGGTGGCACGGCAATCGGAATCCCCGGTATCCCGGCTTCACAAAAACACTTTCCGAAAGTACGAACGGCGTGTCGGGAAACTGTGGAAAATTCCTCATGACGGTGGCCTGTTCACTCTATCGCATCCTGGCCAATGTGGCGGATTTCGACCTGGGTGGCGGAGTACCGGAAAAGGCAATTTCTCCTAGCCATTCAACAGGAAATGTACGCCGATGCTCGCGAAATAGCCGATCGCGATCGCCCAGCTCCATTTCAGGTGCGCGAAGAAGGTGTATACGCCACGCGCCTGACCCATCACCGCGACTCCCGCGGCCGAGCCGATCGACAGCATCGAACCACCCGCGCCCGCCGTCAGCGTGATCAGCAGCCATTGAAAGAGGTCCATTTCCGGCGCCATTTCGAGCACGGCGAACATCACCGGGATATTGTCGATCAGCGCAGAGGCGAATCCCACCAGGATATTGGCGGTGGTCGGGCCGAGGCCCTCATAGGTGAATTCCGAAACCACGGCCAGATAGCCGAACGCGCCGAGACCGCCGACACATAGGATGATGCCGTAAAAGAAGATCAGCGTGTCCCACTCCGCGCGTTGCAGGTTGTGGAAGATGTTGTAGGGCTGACCTTCCCGTTCGATCTCGTCTTCATGTGCGGAATCGATGAACATCGCCGCATCGCCGCTCACCAGGTCGGTGTCCGCGCCCATGTAGCCAGCATCGCGCATTTGCAGGTAGTAGCCGTATAGCTTGAGTATGCCGAGACCGGTCATCATGCCGAGTACCGGCGGCAAGTGCAGGAAGTTATGGAAGCTTACGGCCATGACGATGGTCATGCCGAACAGGCCGACGACGACCCAGCCGCCGTATTTGACCTTGGCCTCTTCCTGGATCGCCTCCGGTTTCTCGTTGGAAACTGCGAAGCTCATGATGCCGGCGGTAACGACCCAGTTGACGATCGAAGGCACCACCAGCACGAAGAATTCCTGGAACTGCACGTATCCGGCCTGCCAGATCATCAAGGTCGTAATGTCGCCGAAAGGACTGAAAACGCCGCCGGCGTTCGCCGCAACGACCACGTTGATGCAGCCGAGCACGACAAAGCGGGTGTTGTCGCCGCCGAGCGAGACCACCACGGCCGCCATGAGCAAGGCCGTGGTCAGGTTGTCCGCCAACGGCGACATGCAGAAGGAGATCAGCCCGGTGATCCAGAACAGCTTGCGCAGGGTATAGCCCGAACTGACGAGTTTTGCGCGCAGCAGATTGAAGATTCCCCGCTCCTCCATGGTGTTGATGTAGGTCATCGCCGCCAGCAGGAAGAGAAACAGTTCGACGAATTCGAGCAGATTGTGCCCGACGAGTTCCTCCGCCAGTTCCGATTCGCCTGCGGCGGCATAAGCCAGCGCCACCAGCACCCATATCACCCCGGCGGCGACCACCACCGGTTTCGATTTGCGCAAATGAATGTTTTCTTCGCTGATCACGAGCGCGTAGGCGAGCACGAAGATCACCAGGGCGGTAATGCCCAGTCCGCTGGCGGTCAGATCCAGCGTCGCCACCGCTTCGGCGGCCTGCGCCGCCTGGGCGCAAAACAGCAGGGAAAGAAACAGGCCGGTGCGGCCAAGCAGGGAAAAAATGCGCTTCATCGCACGGACTCCAGGTTCAGATCCAGTAGAAACCCGCGCATTTTACAATTCCGTGTGGGAAAATTCCCGAAAGAGAAAGTCCGGGACTGAAACAGGCTTTGCGCCTACCTATTCGGATACTTGGAGGTCAGGTGGTCGGCCGGGATTTCGGCCTTGCGTTTCTTGGTCAGGCGATACTCCACAATGTTCTTAGGGTTGCGGGCAAGCAATCTATGTTTAGCAGATCGTCCAGCTTTTTCGATATTTTGTACGTGACTGCCTGTCCCTCTGCCATTCTCACTAATTTCCCGGCTTTCCCTTCGGCGACTTCCCCTTTACGCCAGATGTTGAATCGTAATTCATTCGGGCATATTCCGAGGCAAAGTAGATATTCGTATTCGCGGTCCAACCTGACGTGATTGAACTGGAAGGTTCCTTTCGCTCCCAGCGAGGCCGTCTTCACCTCGAAAGCACGACCATTAACCTGTAAATCTGTTCTTGAAGTCCGGTTGCCGTTGCCAACATCAAAATTGAAGGTTCGCAAGTAGCGCCGCACGAACTCTTCGCCGATCTCCCCCCTGTTTGTATTTCCCAGCATTCGATACTCAGCCAGCGGAGAGTCTTGCCAAACATCCTCTGGTGAATGCTCTTTAATGATTGCAGCAAACAAATTTACGGGATTCACGCAGGCGGTTCCCAAGTTCCCTTGCTATTTGACCGTTTCCAGAATACCAGAAAATAGGAATGATTCTTCCGCGCGTGCACTTGTCGGACCGCCCTGCTAACTCCAGGCCTGTTCTTCCGCATGACAACAAAAAGGTCTTCGGAGACAAAGCCCATGTCTTCATAGGCTGTCATGATTTCGACATGGGTGAAGCGTTGCCGATTGGAGCAAACTTCGTCTTGGCACTTTACGACCAGAACACCTCGCTCTCGCAACACGCGCCACGCTTCCCTTCCCGCATCAACGTACAATTCAAGCACCGCCTCGTGATACTTGCCGTTGGTCAGATTGCCCGTCCCGTTATTCCGATAATGACGCTCAAACGCAGCATGAACTTCGTGGGCGGTTCCGCCCGGCGAGTGCATATAGGGAGGATCGAGCACAACACAGTCAATGGATTCATCCGCATAAGGTAAATCCCGGCAATCCACCCCATCCTGAATATCCGTTGCAAGCACTTGGTAATCCCGTTTCGGTACTTGGCGCCAGAAAACCCCTTTGCCATATGTGACATCGGCAACCACGCTTCCGCGCCGAACGTACAATTTCAAGATTTCCGGAAATATCTTGTCGTTTCCCTGATCGGTTGCGCTGAAAATCAGATCGTTAGTCGCTTTTCCATTTTTAACGATACGCTTGGGCGCGGATTGACCGACAGGGAAAATGTTCGCTGCAACCCCCGTCATTTGACCAACTCCGCATACTTCAGGCGCTTGCCTTGCATTCGCGAAACGATGTCACCTATCTGGTCGATGGTTTCTAACTGGCGGATATTGTGGCGGTAATGGAACTCCTTAGGGAAGGGCGACCCTGCGTACACTTGCGCGTCGTCTGAATAGACGGTTGCTGTTCCCTCGACGTACCGCACCACGAATTTCTGCAACGAATCTTGATCCGTATTATCTTCGACTTCCGCCGAAACTTGACCGGTTTTTCGGTCTTTGATCTCGGCGACCTTCCACAACCGGTGCAGGCGCATTGAACTGGCGCTCTTGACATTCAGCCTGCGACTGTCGTTGCGCTGGTGGGTCTTGTCGGATCCTTTCCGTGTTTGGTCTAGCATTTCGATCACTGATTTATGTAACCCCCAACTGAAAGTTAAGTTCTCCAAATTTGCTGTCAATTCAATACCCTGTATATAGTCTGTGTAAAACTTGTTGGTAATGAACACAGCAAGAATACTGTATAAATAGACAGTATTCAACTCTATCTACCGATTCGGATACGTGGAGATCAGGCGGGCGGCCTGGCTGTCGAGCAATTCGCCGTGTTCCTCGGGGGGCTCAAGCGCCAATAGCACTTCGGCGTCGTCGGATTCCGCATCGAAGGGGTCGGCGTTGACGCGCGCGTCGGCGCCGGCGAGCTGGTAGCAGTCGGCGCTGATCAGCAGATTGTTGTCCGGGCATTCGTTGCAGATCTGCCGGGCGCGGTCGGGGGTTTCGCCGATCAGGCTGTCGTTGGCGCCGGAGACCGGCGAATACAGCCTGGCGGGAACGACGCCGCTATGGGCGGCAAGCGTGAAACTGGCGTTGGTGCGAACGCCCTTTGGATGGGTGTTGAGATGTTCCACCAGGCGCAGGAACAACTGCCCGGCGTAGATGGCGTAACAGGCCTGCTCTTCGGCCGCGCTTGCCCAGTCGAAGGAGATGAGAATCTCGTCCTCGTGGCAATAGCTGATGTGGCCGTTGTATACGCGGGCGATCTGACCGGCGAAGAAGTAGTAGCGTTCGAGCAACTGCAAGGCGTGGTCCCTGCTCATGGCCGTGGCGAGGGAGAAATAGTTGCTCATGCGGACGACGAGCAGGCTGATCTCTTCCGAACGCCATGCCGCGCTGTCCACCGGCTCGGTTTCCCCGTCGTATCGGTCGAGGAAGGTGTAACGGGTGAGGAAATTCGCCGTGGCATTATATTGCCTCGTCAGATTGGCGAGTTCGTCCTGTCCGGAAACATCGGGAGACTCGACGATCTCCCCCCGCCTCATCTTGCCCAGTGAGTAGGACAGCAGATTCAGCGGAAATGCGAGCGTGACCTGAGAATAGGCCGCAACGAAGAGCCAGGCAAACAGCATCATGACCAGGGTGGCGCCGCCGATCAAAATCAGGTTGTCGTTCAGCGCGGCGCGCAGATAGCCGAGGTCGAGACCTACGCTGACGGCGCCATGGGTGGTCCCGAGAAATTCGATGGTGCGGACATAATGTTCGCCGCGCAAGATCGGCCTCGTCAGAATCGCGATCGGGGGATTCGCGTTGGGGGCGCCGGCCGCGGACACGCGCTGTCCTTGATCGTCGAACAGGATCACCTCGATCACGGCGGGATCCGCCGCCAATTCTTCGAGAATCACGTTGATGCTGATGCGGTCGTCGGCCTGCACGTGCTCGGCCAGCAACTCGGCGGCCTGCCGCGCGACGGTCGCTCCGAGCCGGTCGGCCTGGGCTTGCAGCACGAGGCGCGTGTGATAGCTGCTGATGAGCCAGAATACGCTCATGGCGAGCAACAGGGCCAGGACGGCGGTCAGGGAAAAGCGGGAGGCAATGCGGGTGAATCTCATAGCGGCAGGATAATTGCCGGTTAGTTTGTACGCAATCGTCACGAGGCTTCGATACGTATTTCCCGGGGGAAGCGGAAGACGGGCTCGGGGGTGGGTTCGGCCAGACAGTTGCCTTGGGCCAGGGTCACGCCGGAGTGCCATAGCGGTGGTAGTGTGTTGATGTTTTCCACTAGTGACGCGATCGCCTGGATGTTTGAGTCGCGTAATTTGTGGAGCGTCTGCTGTAGTTGTCGTTTGCCTTCGCCGGTTCCGTCCGCTGCCAGGTTCATCTTGACGTAGTCGGCTTTGAGCAGGGGCAGGTAGCGGAAAGGGTTGTCGGTCAGGCCGAAGTTGGTTACGGCGAGGCGGATTTCGAGGCTGGCGAGGTGTTCGCACAGGTATTGCACGTGGTGCTGGGCGATAAGGATGTCGATTTCGCTGATTTGTACTACGAGTTGACGCGCCAGGTGCTGCTGGTCGGCAAGTTGGGTGCGCAGCCAGTTGAAAAACTCGGTGTCGACCATGGAATTCTGGGTCAGGCTGACGAAGAAGCACAGGCCGGGCTGGTTCTTCTCGCGCAGGATGCCGAGCGTGCGGCTGATCAGTTGCCTGTCGATGGCGCCGCCGAGCGCGTTCTGCACGGCGATTTCGAACATGCGCACGGGTGCGAGCCGGCCCTTGTCGAGCGGCAGGTGGCAACGCACTTCGTAGCGTTCGACGCCGTCGGGCATGAGGCTGACGATCGGCTGGAAATTCAGCGCCAGCGGCTGGCGTTCGAGGGCCGGGCCCAATTCGAGCGGGTCGAAACCGTCGACTTCATGCATCGCCGACAGCCTTTGTTCGCCATGGCGGCGGAACAGGGTGACGCTCAACTGGTGCCGGGCCCGGGCGAACAGCACTTCCGGGCCGGTCACGCCGGGCTCGGCCGAGGCCAGGCCGACCGCGCATTTCAGTTCGAGTTGCGGCGGGATCGATTCGGACACCGCCGATTGCAGCGCCTGCTTTATGCGATCGGTGATCGGCCTGGCGTTGACGCTGTTCTCGTTGCGCAGCAGCAGAACGAATTCGTAGTTCTCGCAGCGGCAGAGCATGACCCCGTCCGGCAGGTTGTGCTGCAGCAGCCGGGCGATATCGCTGAGCAGGAAGCTGGCGTCGGACTTGCCGACCCAGGAGCGGATTTCGTAGAAGTTCTCCAGTTGCAGCAAGGCCAGGGTTGCCGGCCGGCCGTCATCCAGCGCCCGCCGCAGGGCGTCTTCGAGCCAGGCGCGGTTCGGCAGCCCGGTCAGAGGGTCGAGATGTTCGTTCGGCAGGTGCGCCGCTCGTGTCTGCAAGGTCCCGTCCATGGACAGATTCTCCTTGATGAGTTGGAAGCCTATATCAGCCGGGTCTTGGCGGGTTCGCCCGGGTCTTCCCGCACCAGGCGGGGCACCAGGTAACCGGGCAGGCAGGCCTGCAATTCCCGCATGATCGCCTCGGCCGCCTCCAGCGTCACGGCGAAATGCCGCGTGCCGGCGACCCGGTCCGGAAGGTGCAGGTAATAAGGTAGGACATTCTCGGCAAAAAGCCGTTTCGAGAGCGCGGAAAGCGCGGCGGCGGCGTCATTGACGCCTTGCAGCAGCACCGACTGGTTGAGCAGCATGACTCCCGCACGGTGCAGCAAACTCAGCGCCGCGGCGACCCGGGCGTCTATTTCCTGCGCGTGATTGCAATGGACGACGACCGCCACACGCTGCCGGCAGCCGCGCAACATCGCGAGCAGCTCGCCGCTTACCCGTTCGGGAATTACCACGGGAAGGCGGGTGTGGATGCGCACGGTGGTCACATGGGGAATCCCCGAGATGGATTCGAGCAGCCAGCGCAGTTGGCCGTCCCCGAGAGCGAGCGGGTCGCCGCCGCTGAGAATCACTTCTTCGATGCTCGCGTCGCCACGGATGTAATCGAACGCTTCGCGCCATTCCGCGCGCGCCGGGCTGTTCTCGCGATAGTCGAATTCGCGGCGGAAACAGTAGCGGCAATGGATCGCGCAATGCGGAGCCGCGATCAGCAGCACCCGGCCGCGATACTTGTGCAGCAGGCCGGGGCGCGGATTATAATGGCGCTCCCGCAGCGGGTCGGCCGTGAAACCGGGCGCCTCCCGCTCTTCCGTGAAGGAAGGCCAGACCTGGCGCAGCAGGGGGTCCCGCCAGTTGCCCTTTTCCATGCGTTCGGCGAAGGCCCGCGGCACCTTCAGCGGGAATTGCGCCAGCGCCTGTTCGCCGGCGGGATCGAGGCGCTGATCGAGTTGCAGGAAATCGGCGAGTTCCCGCGGGTCGGTGATCAGATCGGACAGGGATTCCTGCCAGAGTTCCGCCGGCTGGCCGGCTGGAGGCATGGACGCGGGCATGGACCGGTATCCGAGGCAAAGTGAGCGAAAGGCAACATGACATCCTATTCAACCAACGAGTTCAAGAGCGGTCTGAAACTGCTGGTAGACGGCGAACCCTGCTCGATCCTGGAAAACGAGTTCGTCAAGCCCGGCAAGGGCCAGGCCTTCAACCGCGTCAAGTTCCGCAACCTGCTCAACGGCCGGGTCTGGGAGCGGACCTTCAAGTCGGGCGAGTCGCTGGAAGGCGCCGACGTACTTGAACTCGACATGGAATACCTCTACGAAGACGGCGAATTCTGGCATTTCATGAAAACCGACGGCAGCTACGAACAACTTGCAGCCGACGCCGCCGCGATCGCCGAGGCGCGGAACTGGCTCAAACCGCAAGAGGCCTACCAGGTCGTACTGTGGAACGACAAGCCGATCTCGGTGATCCCGCCCAATTTCGTCGAACTCGAAGTCGTGCAGACCGACCCGGGCCTGAAAGGCGATACCGCCCAGGGCGGCTCCAAGCCCGCCACCCTGAGTTCAGGCGCCGTGGTCAAGGTGCCCCTGTTCGTCAACGAGGGCGATGTACTGCGGGTCGACACCCGGACCGGCGAATACCAGAACCGGGTCGCCAGGTAGTTCCCGCCATGGCCGACTGGCGGCCCGCCGCCGGCCCCGAAATGCTGCGGCTGCGCGCAAAGGTACTCGCACGCATCCGCCAATTCTTCGCCGCACGCGACATACTCGAAGTAGAAACCCCCCTGCTCGCCCCCGCCACGGTCACCGATACGCATATCGACTCAATTCCCGCCCAGGTTCAAACCAGGGGCAGCCCGCAAACCTTCCATCTACAGACCTCCCCCGAATACGCCATGAAACGCCTGCTGGCCGCGGACAGCGGCGCCTGCTACCAGATCTGCAAGAGCTTCCGCCAGGGCGACGCCGGCCCCAGACACAATCCCGAGTTCACGATGCTCGAATGGTACCGCCCCGGCTTCAGCCTCGAAGAACTAATGACCGAAGTCGAACAACTCCTCCATGAATTCCTGCCGCAGTCACCCATTCCCCGACTAAGCTATCGCGAACTATTCCTCCGCCACCTCGAAATCAACCCACACCAAATCGAACTCAAACCCCTGCGCCAACTCACCCAGGAAAAACTGCCGGTACACGCCGCCAACCTCGACGCCACCGACTGCCTGCAACTACTGTTAGGCCAGGCAATCGAACCGAACCTGCCCGAGTACTGCTTCATCCACGATTACCCGGCCGCCCAGGCCGCACTCGCAAAAATCGAACCCAACCCGGAAGGTGAACCCGTAGCGCGCCGCTTCGAACTATTCTGCCGCGGCATGGAACTAGCCAACGGCTACGACGAAGAAACCGACGCCAAGACCTTACGCAAACGCTTCGAACACGACCAACAAAGACGCGCCAACCTAGGCCGCCCAATTCCGGAAATCGACGAAAAACTACTCGCCGCCCTCAATCACGGCCTCCCCCCCTGCGCCGGAGTGGCATTCGGCATAGACCGCCTGCTGATGTTACTAAGCGGAGCGAACTCAATCGCCGAAGTACTCACCTTCCCCATAGACCGCATCTGACTTCGGATCGAAGCCACTGACGCCTAAGCGCCGACTTCTTCAAGCATGTGGTCTATATAGAGCCCGCGCAGCTTGCGGGTCAGGGGTCCGGGCTTGCCGTCGCCAACGCGATTTCCGTCGATGCTGATCACCGGATGCAGGATGGTCGTCGCACTACTGACAAAGGCCTCATCCGCGGCCAAAGCCTCAGCCAAGCTGAACGGCCTTTCCTCAAAGGCAATGCCCGCCTCCGCCGCAAGCTCAAGCAACCGTCGGCGCCGAATTCCCGGCAGAACGCGATTCGAAAGCGGCCGCGTAATCACCTTGCCCTCCATGACGATATACGCCGTCGACGAAGCCCCTTCCGTCACCAGCCCGTCTTCGATCATCCAGGCCTCCCCCGCGCCTTGATCCGCCGCGTATTGCTTCGCCAGCACCTGGGCCAGCAGATTGAGCGACTTGATATCGCGGCGCAGCCAGCGGATTTCCGATGTCGTCACCACCGTGATGCCATTCGCCGCCGAGGGATTTTCAAGCAGGGGCATGACCTGGGTAAAGGCCGCCATGCTCGACGGCGTATTCGCGGGAAAGGTGAACTGGCGGTCCGAAGCGCCCCGCGTGACCTGCGTATAGACTATGCCTTCCCCAAGCGAATTGCGCGCCACGAGTTGTTCGAGCACCTCCTGGTACTCCGCCTCGGAACAGGGCCAGGCGATGCCGAGTTCATCCAGACTGCGGGTAAGGCGCTGGAGAAAGTAATCGCGATCCGCGAGCCGGCCGCGAATCACCGGCACGACTTCGTAGACCCCGTCGCCGAAGACGAAGCCGCGGTCGAAGATCGACACTCGCGCCTCTTCTTCGGGCACGTACTCCCCATTCACGTATACGATCCTGCTCAAGCCGTATCTCCTGTAAACATCGCCGCCACCTCATCAAGGGCCGTGCCAGTCAGGCGCTGCGCGGTCCATTCGTCCATGGCGACCGCTCCCAGCGAGCGATAGAACCGGATCGAAGGTTCGTTCCAGTCGAGCACCGACCATTCCATGCGCGAGCATTTGCGTTCCACCGCGAGTCGGGCCACCCAGGTCAACAGGCATTTGCCGTAGCCGCGGCCGCGCATTTCGGGCTTGACGTAGATGTCTTCGAGATAGATTCCCGGCCTGCCGGTAAATGTGGAGAAATTGTGGAAGAACAGTGCATAACTGACGGCCTCGCCCTGGTACTCGCCGAATACCACCTCCGCGCAGGGATGTTCGCCGAACAGCGTTTCGCGCAACACCTCCTCGGTGGCGACGACTTCATGGGACAGTTTTTCGTATTCGGCCAGTTCCCGGATCAGCGCGAGGATCAGCCCGCAATCCTCGGCCCGCGCCTCGCGCAGCACGAAATCCGGTAAGCCTGTTGCAATCGTTTCCACCTCTTTCCGTCTCCAAGTCGCATGGCGCCGGGGCGCTGCTATAATACGCGACTTTTTGGGCCGGGGGTCCGGATGTCAGAACAAGCCACGATCATCTACACCAGGACCGACGAAGCCCCGGCGCTCGCGACCTGGTCGCTGCTGCCGGTCATCCGGACCTATTGTTCCGTCACCGGTGTCGACGTGGAGTTGCGCGACATCTCGCTGGCCGGGCGCATTATCGCCACTTTCCCCGATTACCTGAAACCCGGACAGCGCATAGAAGACGCCCTGGCCGAACTCGGCCGCAAGACCCTGGACCCGCTGGCCAACATCATCAAGCTGCCCAATATCTCCGCCTCGATTCCGCAAATGAAGGCCGCGATCCTCGAGTTGCAGGAAAAGGGTCACGATCTGCCGGACTATCCCGACGAGCCGGCCGACAAGCGCGAAGCCGAGATCAAGGCCCGCTACGACCGCGTCAAGGGCAGCGCAGTCAATCCGGTGCTGCGGGAAGGCAATTCCGACCGCCGCGCGCCCCCCGCGGTCAAGGCCTATGCGCGCAAGCATCCGCATTCGATGGGCGCCTGGTCGGCGGATTCCGCCTCCCATGTTTCCTCCATGAGCGGCGGCGATTTCTTCGGCAACGAACAGTCCGTGACAGTCGAACACGAATGCAGCCTGCGCATCGAACATCGCGCCGCCGATGGCGGCACAAACGTATTGAAGGAAGGAATCCCGGTGACGGCCGGCGAAGTCGTCGACGCCAGTTTCATGAGTTGCAAGGCGCTGCGGAAGTTTCTCGCCGAGTCCGTCGCCGCCGCGAAGGCGGATGGCGTGCTTTTCTCGCTCCATCTCAAGGCCACCATGATGAAGGTCTCCGACCCGATCATCTTCGGCCATGCCGTACGGGTCTATTTCGCCGAACTGTTCGACAAGCACGAGGCGCTGTTCGCCGAACTCGGCGTCGACGTCAACAATGGCTTCGGCGACCTGCTCGCGCGCATCGCCGATCTTCCGGCCGAACGCAGGCAAGAGATCGAAGCGGACATCGAACGCGTCTATGCAGAGCAGCCGCCCATGGCCATGGTCGATTCCGACCGCGGCATCACCAACCTGCATGTGCCGAGCGACATCATCATCGACGCCTCGATGCCGGCGGCGCTGCGCTCCTCGGGCAAGATGTGGGGGCCGGACGGCAAATTGCACGACATGAACGCGGTGATCCCGGACCGTTCCTATGCGCCGGTCTACCAGCAGGTAATCGAGTTCTGCAAGGCCAACGGCGCCTTCGATCCGGCCACCATGGGCAGTGTGCCCAACGTGGGCCTGATGGCGCAGAAGGCCGAGGAATACGGCTCCCACGACAAGACTTTCGAAATCGCGAGCGACGGCGAGATTGCCGTGATCGACGATTCAGGCAACGAACTGTTCCGCCACCGGGTGGAGGCGGGCGACATCTGGCGCATGTGCCAGGTGCGCGACGCGGCGATCCGCGACTGGGTCAAGCTGGCGGTGAATCGCGCCCGGGCCACCGGCGCCCCGGCGGTGTTCTGGCTCAACGAGGACCGCCCCCATGACGCCCAGGTGCTGGCCAAGGTGCGAAGCTATCTGCCGGAGCACGACACCGGCGGCCTGGAGATTCATTTCATGGCGCCCGCCGAAGCCGCCCGTTTCTCGCTCATGCGCATGAAGCAGGGCAAGGACGCGATCTCGGTGACGGGCAACGTGTTGCGGGACTACCTCACTGACCTGTTCCCGATCCTTGAACTCGGCACCAGCGCCAAGATGCTCTCCATCGTTCCCCTGATGAACGGCGGCGGCCTGTTCGAAACAGGCGCCGGCGGCTCGGCGCCCAAGCACGTGCAACAGTTCGAAAAGGAAAACCACCTGCGCTGGGATTCGCTGGGCGAATTCCTCGCCCTCGCCGCCTCGCTCGAACATCTCGCCGGAGCGGCGGAGAACGACCGCGCCGGCGTTCTGGCCCGGGCGCTCGACCGCGCCACGGGGACCTTCCTGGAAAACAACAAGTCGCCGTCGCGCAAGGTGAACGAACTCGACAATCGCGGCAGCCATTTCTACCTGGCGATGTATTGGGCGCGGGAACTCGCCGCCCAGCAGGAAGACTCCGAGGTCGCCGAGCGCTTCCGCCCACTCGCCGAAGCCCTGCTCGAAGCCGAGGACCAGATCATCGACGAACTGAACGCGGCCCAGGGCGCCCCCGCCGACGTCGGCGGCTACTACGCCCCCGACCCCGAACTGGCCAGCGCCGCCATGCGGCCCAGCGCCACCTTCAACAGCATCCTGGAAAGTCTTTGATACGACTCACGTAGTGCGGATTCCGTGGGCGTGACGAAGTTTGTATTTGGGAAATCCTTGGTTTAACTTTGGCGTCACTAAATTTCTGGTGGGAGACCGATCCATGAATCGAGTTCAGAGTTTGTCCCTGGCTTTTCTGGTTGCGCCTTTGTTTGCATTTGCGCAGGCGGATATGCCGCCCACGAATGATCTGCCTAATCCGTATATCACGCAGTCCGGTTATCTGAAGATGCCGGCCGGGCGCAACTGGGGTTCGTCCAGCACTGTTGATTTGCATCCGGACGGCGAAAGCGTCTGGGTGGCCGAGCGATGCGGCGCCAATATCAACGCCTGCGTACAGAATCCGGACGTCAATCCCGTCATGCTGTTCGACAAGGACGGCAACATGGTGCGCAGCTTCGGCGCCGGCTATATTTCCTGGCCTCATGGCATTCACGTGGATCACGACGGCAACGTCTGGATCGCCGATGGCCGTGACAATCAGGCCGGCGATAATCCGCCCGATGACGCTTACGGCCACCAGGTCCACAAGTTCAGCCCGACCGGCGTGCTCCTGATGTCGCTCGGCAACAAGGGCGGCGGCCGGGACGATGAGTATTTCTTTACGCCGAACGACGTGCATGTGGCGCCGAACGGCGACATCTTCGTCGCCGAAGGGCATTCCAACAACGAGGGAACTCCGGCGCGCGTGCTCAAGTTCAACAGCGACGGCGAATTCCTGATGTCTTTCGGGGAGATGGGCGACGGCCCGGGCCAGTTCACCCAGCCCCACGCCCTGGCAATGGATTCCAGGGGTCGGCTGTTCGTCGCGGATCGCAGCAATAACCGCATCCAGATCTTCGATCAGGACGGCAATTTCATCGACGTGTGGTACCAGTTCGGTCGGCCGAGCGGCATCTACATCGACAAGAACGACGTGCTGTATTCGGCGGACTCGGAGTCAGGCTCGGTGAATCCGGCCCATGGCGACTGGCTGCGCGGCATCCGCGTCGGCAGCGCCCAGACCGGTGAAGTCGAGTTCCTGATTCCCGACCCCGATCCCGACTGCCGCGGCACCTGTACCGCGGAAGGCGTGGTAGCGGACCACAACGGCGTAATCTACGGCGCCGAAGTAGGCCCGGTCGGCGGTATCAAGCGCTACGTTAGGCCAGTCAAGTAGAGATTCTGCGGCTCCGCTCCGCTACGCGCAGAATGACGGGCTATCGATTCCGCACAATGTGAGTCGCCGTTGGCTGGCAGGGGGTTCAGCGGGCGTGCGAGACATGGATGTCGAGCCCGAAGCCTACATGGATGTATTTACGGCGTCCGCTGAACCCCCTGCCAGCCGACGGCGACGGATCGAAGCCACAATCCTACCGGGCTACACGTTCCAGACGATCCACATTCTGAAAGCCGCGGGGAAGTTTGAAGCCCCGGCGGCCGCGGTCGTTTACGTATCCGGCGAAATCGGCCGGCTTCATCTTGCGATAGCGCGCGCCCGCGTGAACCAGCAGGATGTCGTTCGGCGAAAGCACCGCCACCGAGACCACGTATTCCAGCCGCTCGCGCACGCGCGCCGAGGGAATGCCGATGATCCGGTTGCCCTTGCCCCGCGCCATCCGCGGCAGATCCGAAAGCGCGAACACCAGCATACGGCCCTCGTTCGTCGCGCAGGCGATGAACTGATCGTTGTAATCGTCGACCGCCGCCGCCGGCAGCACCCTGGCGCCTTCCGGCAGCCTCAGCGCCGCCTTGCCGCTGCGGTTCTTGCTCATCAGGTCCTCGATGCGGCTGACGAACCCGTAGCCCGCGTCGCTCGCGAGCAATACTTCCTGCTGCGGATCGCCGATCGCCATGCCTTCGAAGGTCGCCCCCGAAGGCGGGTTGAGCTTGCCCGAAAGCGGTTCGCCCTGGCCGCGGGCCGATGGCAGCGTATGCGCCGACAGCGTGTAGGCCCGGCCCGTCGAATCGAGGAAAATCACCGGCTGGTTGCTCTTGCCCTTCGCCGACAGCTTGTAGCCGTCGCCCGACTTGTATTGCAGACCCGCCGGATCGATGTCGTGGCCCCGCGCCGCGCGCACCCAGCCGCGTTCCGAGAGCACGATCGTGACCGGCTCGGTGGTCAGCAGTTCGACCTCGCTGAAAGCGCGCGCCTCCTGCCGCTCCGTGATCGGAGTGCGCCGTTCGTCGCCGTATTTTTCCCTGTCTTCGCGAATTTCCTTCTTGATGAAGGCTGTCAGACGGGCCTTTGAATCGAGCAGTTTTTCGATCTTGTCGCGTTCCTCTCCGAGTTCCTCCTGCTCGGTCCTTATACGCATCTCCTCGAGCTTGGCCAGTTGCTTCAGGCGCAGTTCGAGAATCGCTTCCGCCTGCTTCTCGCTGAGCCTGAAACGCGCCATCAGTTCCTGCTTCGGTTCGTCCTCCTCGCGTACGATGGCGATGACTTCGTCGATGTTCAGATAGGCGATGAGCAGGCCGTCGAGGATGTGCAGGCGGGACAGAATCCGTTCCAGGCGAAACTTGAGCCGGCGCCGCACGGTGAGCTTGCGGAATTCGAGCCATTCCCGCAGCAGCGTGGCCAGATCCTTGACCTGGGGCCGCAGATTGTTGCCGATGACGTTGAAGTTGACCCGGTGCTGCTTTTCCAGGTCCGTGGTGGCGAACAGGTGCGACATCACACCTTCCTTGTCCACGCGGTTCGACTTGAGCACGACGACGATGCGCGTCGGGTTCTCGTGGTCCGATTCGTCGCGCAGGTCCACCACCATGGGCAGTTTCTTCTTCTGCATCTGGGCGGCGATCTGTTCGAGCACGCGGGCGCCCGAAACCTGGAAAGGCAATGCGGTGACGACGATCTCACCGCTTTCGAACCGATAGCAGGCACGGGTCTTGAGGGCGCCGCGGCCGCTGCGATAGATCTCGTGGATTTCCTGACGCGAATTGACGAGTTCGGCGCCGGTAGGAAAATCCGGGCCCTGGATGAATTCGCAAAGCCGCTTCACGTCCGCGTCGGGATGATCGAGCAGATGAATGCAGGCGTCGGCGACTTCGCGCAGATTGTGCGGCGGAATATCCGTGGCCATGCCTACCGCGATGCCACTGCCGCCGTTGAGCAGCACGTTCGGCAGCCGCGCCGGCAGGATTTCCGGCTCCTGCAAGGTGCCGTCGAAATTCGGCCTCCAGTCGACCGTGCCCTGGCCGAGTTCGGACAGCAGCAAGTCGGCGTAGTTGCGCAACTTCGATTCGGTATAGCGCATGGCGGCAAAGGACTTGGGGTCGTCCTGGGAGCCCCAGTTGCCCTGGCCGTCGACCAGCGGATAACGGTAGTTGAAAGGCTGGGCGATATGCACCATGGCCTCGTAACAGGCGCCGTCGCCATGGGGATGGAACTTGCCGATGACGTCGCCGATGGTGCGCGCGGATTTCTTGTACTTCGACGCCGCCTTCAGGCCGAGTTCGGACATGGCGTAGACGATGCGCCGCTGCACCGGTTTGAGCCCGTCGCCGAGGCTGGGCAGGGCGCGGTCGTTGATGACGTACATCGAATAGTTCAGGTACGCCTGGCGGGTATACGAATGCAGCGGAACGCTTTCGATTTCGTCGGTCGGGATTTCGATGTGGGAATTCATGGCCGAGGTCTGTACTCCAGATCAGTCCACCAGTTCGGCTTCATTGCCGCTGAGTTCGAGCCAGTTCTTGCGGTCGGCGGCGCGGTTCTTCGCCAGCAGCATGTCCATCACCGCCTCGGCGGATTCGGCCGGCTGACCGGCGCCGGCCGCGTCGTCGAGAGTCAATTGCACCAGGCGCCGGGTCTCCCGCGCCATGGTCGTTTCGCGCAACTGCAAGGGGTTCATCTCGCCGAGGCCCTTGAAGCGTTGCACGTTGGGTCTGACGGTTTTCTTCTCCGTGGCGAGCTTGTCGAGGATGCCGTTCTTCTCGTCCTCGTCCAGCGCGTAGTACACCTCCTTGCCCGCGTCGATGCGGAACAGCGGCGGCATGGCGACATGGACGTGGCCGGCTTCGAGCACCGGCCGGAAGTGTTTCAGAAACAGCGCGCAAAGCAAGGTCGCGATATGCAGGCCGTCGGAGTCGGCGTCGGCGAGAATGCAGATTTTGCCGTAACGCAGGCTGCGGATGTCCTTCGAGCCGGGGTCGACGCCGAGGGCGATGGCGATGTCGTGCACCGCCTGGGAGGCGAGAATTTCGCCGGAGTCGACTTCCCAGGTGTTCAGGATCTTGCCGCGCAGGGGCATGATGGCCTGGAATTCGCGGTCCCGCGCCTGCTTTGCCGAACCGCCGGCGGAATCGCCTTCCACGAGGAACAACTCGCCCTGCATCACGTCCTCGGTGGAACAGTCGGCGAGCTTGCCGGGCAGGGCAGGGCCCGAACCGACCTTCTTGCGCACGACCTTCTTGCTCGCCTTTGAGCGGCGCTGGGCATTGCCGATGACGAGTTCGGCGATGGCTTCGGCTTCGGCGGTGTGCTGGTTCAGCCACAGGCTGAAAGCGTCCTTGATGACGCCGGCGACGAATACCGCGCATTTGCGCGAGGCGAGCCGTTCCTTGGTCTGGCCCGAGAATTGCGGGTCGAGCAACTTGGAAGACAGTACGTAGGCCAGGTTCTCGAACACGTCGTCGGGGGTGAGTCGCAGACCCCGCGGCACGAGGTTGCGGAACTCGCAGAATTCGCGCAAGGCGTCGAGCAGGCCGGTGCGCAGGCCGCTGACGTGAGTGCCGCCGAGGGGCGTGGGAATCAGGTTCACATAGCTTTCGCAGACCTGGACGCCGCCCGAGGGCAGCCATTGCAGCGCCCAGTCGACAGTTTCGTCGTTGCCCTTGACCGAACCGGTGAAGGGCTCGGCGGGGACGGTTTCCCATTCTTCGGTAGCCTGGCCGAGATAGTCCTTGAGACCGTCCTGGTACTGCCAACTCTCGCTCGCGCTCTTCTCGCCGGCGGCGGTATGGTCGATGAAGTTGACCGTGAGGCCCGGACAGAGCACGGCCTTGGCGCGCAGGGCGTGTTTCAGCTTGGGAATCGAAATCCGGGTAGTGTCGAAATAGATTCCGTTCGGCACGAAGCGGATCCGCGTGCCGGTGTTGCGCATGCCGACTTCGCCGGTGACGGCGAGATCGCGGGTCTTTTCGCCGTCGCGGAAGACCATGTTGCAGACCTTGCCGCCGCGTTTGACCTCGACTTCGAGATCGCTGGAAAGCGCGTTGACGACGGATACGCCGACGCCGTGCAGGCCGCCGGAAAAGCGATAGCTGCGTTCTGAAAACTTCGCGCCGGCGTGGAGCCGGGTAAGGATCAGTTCGACCCCGCTGATGCCCTCCTCGGGATGAATGTCGACGGGCATCCCGCGGCCGTCGTCACTGACTTCGATCGAACCGTCGCCATGCAGGCTGACGTTGATTTCCGCGGCATGGCCGGCGAGGGCTTCGTCGACGCTGTTGTCGACGACTTCCTGCACGAGATGGTTGGGCCGCGAGATGTCGGTATACATGCCCGGACGCTTTCTGACCGGGTCCAGGCCGGCCAGTACTTCGATGGCGTCGGCGTTGTAACTACTTCCCATTTTCTCCTGTTCCACAACGGAAAATTTCACGCGATGAACTATAAATTTATCGCGCGGACACTGCTTTTCTTGAAGTCGTGCGGCTCAGACTTGCAGTGCGATTTCTCTATCGAGCCGGACACGCCCATATTGTAGACAATGGGTGAGCCATTCGCCCAGAAAGCGATTGATCTGCGCCTTTTCGTGGACCTGGTACATGTGCTTGTTAGGCTGCTTGTAACGCCCCTTGAAGCCGCGATGGCCCTGATAGGAAAGCACTTCGGCGGAATTGACGTCGTGGTAGACGCGCACGTGCATGGTGGGGTTGGCGATGCGGTCGGGATCGTCGGGCTCTTGCACGATTTCGAGGCCGGTGGTGAAACGGTAGGCCTCGGTGACGCGAATCCGCAAGCTGATGTCGTCGCCGTCCCGGCCGGGAAGCAGAAAGGTGACGCTATGGCCCTGCAGCTCGGCGGCGGCCTGCTCTTCATTGAACTCGGATAGCGGGCGGCGCGAGAGGTCGCGCCAGGCGCGCAGCCTGGGCAGCAGGCGCAGCAGCCGGATGTAGTTGGCATCGCGTTCGGCGATATCCTCAATCAGACTGACCTTGTGTTTCCGCTTTGCCACGAAGTTAGCTCGCTTACTCCTTGCGAATCATTTTAACCACTAAAGTCGTTGTGCGCACAAGGGCTGATTGGGTGTGGCTTCGATCCGTCGCCGCCGGCTGGCGCGGGGTTTAGCGGACGCTGTGAATACGTCCCTGTACGCTTCGGCCCCGACATCCATGTCGGGGACGCCCGCTAAACCCCGCGCCACCCGACGGCGACTGACGCTGTGCGGGCCCAAAGTCGGTGTAGTTCGTCGTGGTGGAGTTGGAGCCATTGGACGGCGATTATGGTCATGGCGTTGTTGATGCGGCCGTCTTCGACAGCGGCGACGAGATCGTCGTAGGGGACGACGACTACTTCGATGTCTTCGTTTTCTTCGTCGAGGCCGTGGATGCCTGCGGCGGTGCTTGAATCGACTCGGCCGCAGAAGAGGCTGATGCGTTCGTTGCCGACGCCGGGGCTGTTGTAGTAGTCGCAGATTCGCACGACTTGTACAGGCTCGATGCCGGATTCCTCGCGGCTTTCGCGCAGGGCTACCTCAATGGGGTCTTCGCTTTCTTCGACCATGCCGGCGACCAGTTCGAGCATCCAGGGGCTGCGGGGCTCGTCGATCATGCCGACGCGGAACTGGCGCACCAGCACGGCTTCGCGGCGCTCGGGGTCGTAAAGCAGCACGCCCACGCCGCGAGGGCGGACGATGAGTTCGCGGCGGAAAGGTTCGCTGTCGCCGCCGGCAAAAAGCCGATGCCGCAGAATCAGTTCATCGACGCGGATATAGCCAGCGTGCAGCGGCTTGCGCGAGAGAACCTTGACGTGTTCGTGGCCGAACTTGGGATGCAGGCTGGTGGGCATGATCAATAAAGAAAGTTCATGAAGCTGGGCTCCGGTTCGACCCGGGTGCGGCAGGCCTCGAGACCGCCACGGGCGCACATTATAAGTGGATTGGGTTACAATTCCGCCCGCCTTCCTATTCAAAATCAACCAGGGAACATCAGATGCCATTGCCCGAAGCGCAGGCGAGGGAGCCTGCTCACACCCGCAGCATTACCTATCAGGGATTCCGCCGCGAAGACGGCCTGTGGGATATCGAAGCCCACATGACCGACGTCAAGTCGTACAGCTTTCAGAATCACTTCCGCGGCACCATCGAGGCCGGCGAGGCGCTGCACGAGATGTTGCTGCGGGTCACCATCGACGACGAGTTCGTGATCCAGGACGTGATCGCGGTGACCGACAACAGCCCGTTCGAGAACTGTCCCGAAATCGTCGGCGCCTACAAATCCCTGGCGGGAATCAAGATGGGCCCCGGCTGGCGCCGCAACATCCGCCAAAAAGTCGGCGGCGTCAACGGCTGCACGCATTTGACCGAACTGCTGTTCCCGATGGCGACAGTGGCGATGCAGACCTTGTGGGCATTCAAGAACCATCGCCGGCACAAGACCGACCAGGACCACACCCGGGAACGCACGCGCCCCGGCATCCTCGACACCTGCCACGCCTGGGCCGCAACATCCCCCGTAGTAAAACGCAACGCCCCCGAATACTACACCGGCCCATAAGCCATTCCTCCGGGCCCGCACAGCGTTAGTCGCCGTCGGGTGGCGCGGGGTTTAGCGGGCGTCCCCGACATGGATGTCG
>VYCF01000030.1 GCA_009844085.1 Gammaproteobacteria bacterium
TGTCTTCCCCATCCCCCGAACTTCACACTTGCAAACGCGGGGCGGACCATACATGATGGGCTTCGGGCTCGGCTTCCTGCCTCGCACGCCCGCTGAACACGGTCCGACAGACGGCGACTCACGCTGTGCAGACCCTTGAGAACGGCTTTAATCCGGGAATTGTGGCAAACTCGCTTTTTTGTGATCGGAGCTTTCAAATGTCGAGGATCTGGATTGCGTTGGGACTCATGGTGTTCGGTTTGGCTCAGGCCGCCGAGTCTGAATCCGAGTCCGGCGAATTGAGATTCCTGGTCGAGGAATATTTCGAAGCTTCCCTCGAGTTGAATCCCTTGCAGGCCACGTTTCTCGGCGACAGGCGGTATAACGACCGGCTCGCCAATTACCTGGGCGCGGAACATCGGGCTGCCTCGGAAGCGCTCACCCGCGAATATCTCGAACGGATAGAGGCCATCGATCCGGAACGGCTTGGTCGCGAGGATCGTCTCACCTTCGAGATTTTCAGGCTCAATCTTGAAAACAGCCTCGAAATCGGCGAATTCCCGGAGCATCTGCTCGCAATCAACCAGTTCTATTCCTTCGCCAATCAGTTTGCCCAACTCGGCAGCGGCACGAGCGCTCACCCCTTCGCGAACGAAGAGGATTACCGGGACTTTCTCTCGCGCATCGACGGCTTCGTCGTACTCACCGATCAGGCGATCGCGAACATGCGCATCGGCCTCGACCGGAACGTGACCCAGCCGCGAGTGCTAATGGAGCGGGTGGTCGGCCAGCTTTCCGCCCTCGACCGGGATCTTCCGGAAAGCGTTTTTTACGGGCCCATCGAGGATTTTCCAGAGGACATGTCCGCTGCAGTGCGCGAACAGTTGGCGGATGACTTCGCCCAGGCGTACGATGGCAAGCTGCGTCCCGCGTACCGGCGGCTGCACGACTTCATTCGCGATGACTATCTGCCGCGGGCGAGAGCGAGCGTCGGTATGTTCGAACTGCCTGGCGGCGAAGACTGGTACGCGACCCTGGTCAGGCATACGACCACGACCGATCTGACCCCCGCCGAAATCCACGAAATCGGACTGCGCGAAGTGGCGTCGATCCATGAGGAAATGCGCCAGGTCATGGAAGAGGTCGAATTCGAAGGCGAACTTGACGCGTTCTTCGAATATCTGAGAACCGAACCGAGTTTCTATTACGACGAGCCCGAACAATTGATCGAAGGCTATCGGGCCATGTCGGATCATGTGCAAAGCCTGGCGCCGAGACTGTTCGAAACCTTCCCGAGATCGGAGTTCGAAGTGCGTGCGGTGGAAGCCTTCCGCGAAGCTTCGGCGGCCGACGGCTCCTATCAGGCGGGAACTCCCGACGGTTCCAGGCCCGGCATATTCTTCGCCAACACTTATGACGTGGGTTCGCGTCCCAAGTGGGAAATGGAGTCCCTGTTCCTGCACGAGGCGATTCCGGGACATCACTACCAGATCTCCCTGCAACGCGAACTCGAGGACTTGCCGAGCATCAGGCGTTTCGGCGGCAACACGGCCTTCGTCGAAGGCTGGGCGCTATACACCGAATCGCTTGGCAGGGAACTCGGTCTTTACACCGACCCGTACCAGTATTTCGGCGCGCTCAACGCGGAGCTCTGGCGCGCCATCCGCCTGGTTGTAGACACCGGATTGCATTCGATGGGATGGACCCGCGAAGACGTGCTCGCCTACATGTTCGAGAATTCCGCTTCCGGAGAAGCCAGTGCGGTGAGCGAAGCCGAACGCTACATCGCGATTCCCTCCCAGGCGCTGGCCTACAAGATCGGCGAACTCAAGATCAGGGAATTGCGCACCCGGGCGGAATCCGCGCTAGGCGAGGATTTCGATGTGCGCGAGTTTCACACCCAGGTGCTCATGGACGGCGCCCTGCCGCTGAGCCTGCTCGAAGCCAAGATCGACGCCTGGATCGAATCGAAGTAACCCCGGGACTGCACATGATCCGATGTTTCCTGCCGTTGGCGGCGCTGCTTTTTTCAACTTTCGCGAAAGCCCAGCCGGTCGAACTCGAGGACTGCAGAATCAGCGCCGGCCCGGGCATGCCCGGCATGCAGGCGCGTTGCGCGACGCTTGTCCGGCCGCTCGACCCTTCCGGTGAGGTGGAGGGAGAAATCGAACTGAGGATCGCCGTTGTGCCGGCGCTCGACCTTACGCCCGAACCCGACCCGCTGGTGCCGCTCGCGGGCGGCCCCGGCCAGGGCGCCGTGCAGTTCTATGCGGCATTTGCCGGTGCTTTCGAACGGGTGCGGCGCGACCGCGACATTCTGCTCGTCGATCAACGCGGCACCGGGCAGTCGGCAACGATGGATTGCGAGTTCGATGACGATATCGTCGAAGGCCAGTATTCGACCGAACAGACGATCGAATACATGCGGATGTGCCTCGATCAACTGCCCCACGACCCGCGCTTCTTTACCACGAGTGTCGCGGTGCGGGATCTCGAAGCCGTGCGCGAAGCGCTCGGCTACGCGCAACTGAATCTGTATGGCATTTCTTATGGCTCGCGCGTCGCCCAGCACTTCGCCCGGCGATATCCGGAGTCGACGCGCACGATTATCGTAGATGGCGTCGCGGCGCCGCAAAAGGCGCTTGGCCCTGAAATCGCCACGGAAAGTCAAAAAGCCGTGGACAATATTCTGGCGCGGTGTATGGAAGACGCCGAATGCAGCGAACGCTTCCCGGAAATCGACAGGACTTTTCAGCGCGTTGTCCAGGAGTTGACCGACGCGCCGGTCGAAATCGAAGTCCCGCATCCCAACCACGGCCGCCCCGAGGCGCTGACTTTCGGCCGCAACGAATTTGCCGGCGCGATTCGTCTGCTGGCCTACAGCCCGAATTCGATCGCGCTGATTCCGCTGCTCGTGCACGAGGCGGGCGAACAACGTTACGCGCCGCTCGCGGCGCAATACCTGATGACCACGATCTCGCTGATGGACTCATTGTCGCTTGGCATGCATAACAGCGTCATGTGCACCGAGGACGCGCCGTTCTATGACTCCGCGGCGATCGATTACGATTTGCTCAACGCCAGTTACATGGGACCGCTGCAACTCGAGGCGCTCGAAGCGATCTGTTCGATCTGGCCAGGCGGCCCGATAGACGATGAATTCAAGGCTCCACTGGCGACCGAGCTTCCGGTATTGCTGCTCTCGGGAACGGCCGATCCGATCACGCCGCCGGCCTGGGCCACCCTCGCCATGGCGGAAATGGGAAACGCGACCCACCTGATCGGCGAGCACCAGGGCCACGGGCAAATCAATGTTGGCTGCGTACCCGATATCCTCGCCGACTTCATCGAAACAGCCGATCTTTCGTCGCTTGATTCGCAATGCATGGAGCGAAGTTTCGTGATGCCTTTCTTTCTCGACTTCTCAGGTCCGGCGCAATGATCCAGGCCTGCGGCATCCACAAGTCGTTCGGTGAGGTCCATGCCGTCCGCGGCCTGAGTTTCGCTGCCCATGACGGCAAGATCACCGGCTTGCTCGGCCCCAACGGCGCCGGCAAATCGACAACGCTCCGAGTGCTTTGCACGCTGCTGAAACCTGATCAGGGAACGGCGACGATCGACGGCGCCGATGTCGTGACCGACGGTCTTTCGGCGCGGCGGAAAATCGGTTCGCTGCCACATGGCTCGGGCCTGTATCCGCGTCTTACCGCACGCGAGAACATTGCCTATTACGCCCGTCTCTGCGGTCTCGACCGGGACGACATCGCCGACAGAGTCGAGGAAATCATCAAGACCCTGGACATCGGCGATTTCGCCGACCGCCGCGCCAAGGGCTTCTCCCATGGCCAGCGCACCAAGACCGCTCTCGGCCGGGCTCTCGTCCATGACCCGCAAAACCTGATCCTCGACGAGCCAACCACCGGACTCGACGTCATGGCCACTCGCAGCCTGCGGGAATTGATCGTGAAGTTGAAAGCCGAAGGGCGCTGCGTGCTGTTTTCGAGCCATGTGATGCAGGAAGTCGCCGCCCTGTGCGACGACATCTGCATCATCGCCCATGGCAAGATCGCAATTCACGACTCGGTCGACGGAATTCGCGAACGCACCGGCCGCGAAGATCTCGAAGATGCGTTCGTCGCTGCAATCGCGATGGTGGGGGACGAGTGATGCGATCCTTTTTCATCGTCTGTTTCAAGGAAATCATCGACAACCTGCGCGATCGCCGTTCACTGCTGACGTCGGTGATGCTCATTCCAGTCTTGATGCCTGTGTTTATGATGTTCCTCATCGGCTTTCAACTCGAACGCAGTTTTGACACGGCTGAGGAATTGATCGAACTGCCAGTCATCGGTGCGGAACACGCGCCGAACCTGATGCGCTTTCTGGAGAGCCGAAACATCGACATCGTAGCGGGTCCCGCCGATGGCGTCGCCGCCACGGAAGCTGTCTGGGCGAGCGAAGAGGATGTGGTGCTGCTCGTCCCCAGCGACTTCGGCGAAGAACTCGCTGAAATGATTCCGGCCACTGTCGAACTCTACTTCGACCAGGCGAATACAACGGGCATCGCCAAGATAAGCAGAGTCCGAGACGCACTGTTCGGCTACAACCAGACTGTCGCCGGAATCCGGCTTTCCGCCAGGGGTGTCAACCCGGCGCTGCTGCGGCCGCTCAACATCGATCATATCGACGTTTCGACACCCAGCGGACGCGCCGCGATTCTGCTTGGCATTTTGAGTTATCTATTCCTTTTCGCCCTGCTCATGGGCGGCATGTATCTAGCAATTGACGCCACCGCCGGGGAGCGCGAGCGCGGTTCGCTCGAACCCCTGTTGGCATTACCAGTGGCAAGGGGGCGTCTAATCTTGGGCAAAATTGCCGCAACTTCCGTGTTCATGTCTATCTCCCTGGCGCTTTGCCTGATGTCGGTCTTCGCAACACTGAGATTCATACCGCTCGAACAGCTCGGCATGACGCCAAACTTTTCCCTGAATGTGGTAATCGCCGCATTTCTGTTGCTTTGCCCATTTGCGCTGACAGGAGCGTCACTGATGACGCTATTCGCTTCGTTCACCAAAAGCTACAAGGAAGCGCAGACCTGGCTGGGCATTCTGATTCTGGTTCCAACGATGCCAATCCTGATCGTCAGCTTTCTCTCGTTACAACCGCGCTTCGAGTTCATGTTCATACCGGCCTTGAGTCAGCACCTGATTCTCGTCGATATGATAAGCAACGAACCGATAAGCAGCCTGCACGTTGCCGTTTCGGTCCTGAGCACGCTCGCGGTCGGAGCGATCTTTACCTGGGTCTGCGTGCGCCTCTACCACCGCGAAGCGCTATTGGGCTGACGCTTCGTCTACAGGCATGCACGGTATTCTTCCGGGGTTTCAACCACGCATGCACCGGGAACAAGGTCGGGATCTGAAGTCACGATCACCGTCAGAAGATCTTCCACTGGGGGAAAAACGTCGAGCATGCGCGCGTTGATGCCTTCGCGGGAGATGGCATCGATCTCGTCCGGGAGTTCAAGCGCCTTGGCTGCCGGAAATCCGTTTAATACATTTTCCATTACCAACGGCACCAGAATCCTGGGATTCTCCGTATTGATCCGCATGGCCGCGCTGGACCTTCGCTTGATTCCGTCGATCGAGGAACTCAGACCGTTACCGCGAAACTCTTCGTATTTTTGCCGAATTGCCTGACGCGCGAATTCGAGCTTGTCCGTATCCACCACGCCCGAGATCTGGAGAATTCGAAATTCGCTCGAAAGAGCGAGCGCATTGGCTGTGAATTCGTAGCTGTCGCCGAGTTCCGGTCTCAAGGTTTCATATAGCTCGCTGGTTGCTCCCTGCCCAAGCACCGCCAGGGCGATCAAGTCCTCAAACTCTCCTCCTTGCGAAACCGGCGGCAGAATCCCCGCGAGAGTCAGATTCGACCTTTCCGCATCGGGGTCATGCAGAACCACCGTAATTCCATCCGGGAAATCGATCACCGATTCGTCAGACTCAATAGCTTCGCCTTGGGGCAATCCATCGAACAATTCATCGAGGAGAATGCCGGCGCGCCCGGATGCAAATGGCGACGCCAGGACTATCGTGGCGTTGCTTCGGGTCACAGTTTCGAAGTAGAACCGCTTCAACTCGTCCAGCGTGGCCGTCTCGATCAACGATTCAATTTCCGCGGACGAGGAGAAATATGTTCTGACCGGGTGGTCATGCATGATCAGATTCCGCGCCAGTTCTCCGACGGCGGCATCGGTTCCTTGACGCAATTGGCTTGACTGGTCCAACAGATTTCGCCTTTCGTCATTTGCCAGATCGGGGTCGAATGCGGGGGTGGCAAGCACACTGTTCACAAGCCGCGCAATTTCCTCGAAATTGCCCGCGGGAGTCACAAGCGCGCCGGTTACGGATTCCGAGGTTGCGATAAGAGTACTCTGCGTTTGCATGTCCCGCAGTCTTTGCCCGACTACATTGTCTTCCACGCCTTCCGGTGGACCGTTGAGTACCGCCCGCGCACTTAGCATCGGCACTTTTGGATTGAGCGCGGTGTCGAACGACCAGTTGTATGGCCAATTCACTTGCAAAACCACATTTTCGTATTGGTCGTCCTGGATATGCAGAAACGGCAGCCCACCCGGCGTAGTCAGGGACTCAATTTCCGAGGCGGAAACCGGATTCCAGGCAACAGAGGTGGCCAAAGCCAGAACGATCTTGAAATTTCGAATATATGCGTACACGTCTGAACTCCCTTGCAGATATCAACTTTCTTCGTAGATCTCCGGCGGCGGGCAGGCGCAGAACAGGTTGCGGTCGCCGAAGGCGTTGTCGACGCGATTGACGCAGGGC
>VYCF01000032.1 GCA_009844085.1 Gammaproteobacteria bacterium
GGTCCGGGCTTTTCCGGAGGCAACAACCGGCGGGGACTCGGCATGGGAGGCGACCAGGTGTTGATCAACGGGCGCCGCATCGCGGGGAAGGAGAACGAGGGAAGCAGCCAGTTGACACGGATTCCGGCCAGCCAGGTGGACTATATCGAGATCATCCGCGGCACTTCGGGCGACCTCGACGTGCGCGGCGGAAACCAGGTCATCAATATTGTCCTGCTCGAGGCGGAAACGCGTTCTTCGATCGCCTACGAAGTCAATACCGACCACTATCACGACGATTCCCTGAAGCCGGGAGGCAAGATCGCGTGGTCCGGTTCGAGGGGCGGTTTCGACTATCTCGTCAGCGCCGAATCGGAACCGCGCTACGAACATCGCATCGGCCACGAGACCAGCATTTTAGGAGACGGCAGCCCGAACGAGCGGATCAAGCGCGTAAGCACGCGCAAGGCGCAGCCCATGGTGATCAGTTCGAATCTGGCATGGCAGGTGGGCGATGCCGATCTATTCCACCTGAACCTGCAATACGAGGACGACAGCGCGCCGGAAGAAGCGAGAAGGGACATTCTCGACACCAGGTACGATCCGCCGCTGGTGGATCTCGAACTCGACGTCCTTGACGAGACCGAGGGTTTCTGGGAAGTCGGCGGCGACTACGAACATATTTTCAGCGGCGGCCAGCGCTGGAAGACCCTGTTCATCGTCAATCGCGCCGACAGCGAGAGTTTGCGCGACAGATACCTGCTGGAAGTGAATGGAGACGGCGGAACCCAGGATCTCAACCTCGATTTCGCCAATACCTACCAGGAACGGATTCTGCGCACGGGCTATACCTTCGATTTTCCGGGTTCGGGCAACCAGAGCCTGGAAGTCGGCATCGAACGCGCACAGACGATCCTCGATTCCAATCTGCAACTCGACCTTTTGTTAAGCGGCGGAACCGCCCTCACGCCGATCTCGTTTTCCGACGCCAGGGTGGAAGAAATCCGCTATGAATCCTTCGCGGTGCACAACTGGCAGATCAACGACCGCATGACCCTGGAGAGCACGCTGATCTTCGAACAGTCGGAGATTTCCCAAAGCGGCGATGTCAGCAAGTCGCGGGATTTCGAGTTTCTGCGGCCGAAAATCGACTATCGCTTCGATATCACGCCCGCGCTGCAATTCCGGGCGACCATCGAGAAAGACGTCGCGCAATTGAGCTTTTCCGACTTCACCGAGAACACCAGCGAAGCCGATGACGACCAGGACTCGGTCGCCGGCAATCCCGACCTGCGGCAGGAACAGTCCTGGCGCTACGATCTGAATCTCGAATATCGCTTCAATGAAGACAACGGCGTTCTCAACACCAATATCTTCTACCACGAACTGATCGATCTGATCGAAAAGCTGGACGTGTCGACGTCGACGCCGACGCAAATCCTCTCCGCCAACGGCAATATCGGCGACGGCGAACGCTATGGCATTGCGCTCGACGGAAGTTATCGCTTCGCTTCGGTGGCCGATTCCCAGATCCTGCTGACTTCCAACTTACGCGTGGAAGATTCGAGCGTGGTCGATCCTTTCCTGGACATAGAGCGGCGATTCAGCTACCAGGGGCGCGGATCCGCGCGAATCGGATTCAGGCACGATTTCCCGGCGCGCAATTTCAATTACGGTTTCAACTGGAGCCACAACTTCAGGGACGGCCGCATCGCCTACGACATCGACAAGATCGAACGCTACAACTCGGGCGATTTCATCATGCTGTATGCGGAAAACCAGGGATGGGGCGACTTGATCTATCGGTTTGAAGTCTACAACCCGATTGAAAATCCGCGCTGCCGCGTTCGCTCACGATACCTCGGCGGCACGATCGCCACCGGGTACCTGAGCGAGATCGAGGATTCCTGCAGTCACACCGGCCCCACGTTCGCGTTCAAGATACGCGGGACGATCTGACGAAATCGGTCAGTCCAGCGGCTGCACCCAGACGTTGCGGAAGCGGATCGTGCCGCGCCCCCATTGCAGCGCTATCGGACCTTCCGCGAACTGGCTGTCGCGCACGTCGACCGTGGTTTCATTGTTCAATTGCACCAGCAGGTGATCGCCGCGCAAGGTGATGTGGTAGACGTTCCAGTTGTCGCCCACCGTCGGCCGCGGCTCGTCGACCGAGGCGATATGAACGATGGCGCCGGTGCCGAACGACGGATCGGGCCGCTGGTCGAAGATGTTCGCTTCGTAGCAATTGCGGTCGGTGATGTTGTCCCGGTCCTGGCAGCGCAGGTAGATGCCGCTGTTGGCGTCGTGGCTGGCCCAGAATTCGACGTGCAGCACGAAGTCGCCGTAGCTGTCGCGAGTCACCAGCCAGGATGCGCCGCTGCCTTCGTCGGCCCAGACGGAGCTCGTGTCGGTGGACCAGTTGGCGTCGCCGACGATAGTGAAATTGTCCATTCCTTCGGTTCCGCTGATCAGGCTGACCCTGTCTTCCTGGGCGGCCGCGGGCAGGAGCAACAGGCAGATCGCGGCGATAGCGGGAAAGCGAAACAAATTGCTGAGCGTTTTCATTCGAGTATCCTCTTAGGTGGTGGGTCTGGGTGGATTTGAACCACCGACCTCACCCTTATCAGGGGTGCGCTCTAACCAACTGAGCTACAGACCCGTCTTAGACGGCGCCCGAAAAGGCAGGCGAGGCATTATAAGCGAATGCGGTCGGGAGACAAGGCTTCTGGCTACGATCCGTCGCCGGCGGGTGCCAACTACTCTGTACTACTCAGAATCGTCGTCGAGGAGCAGGTCCTTGGCGGCGTTGATCTTTTTGGAGAAGTAGTCCGAGCCGCCGCGGTCGGGGTGGAATTTCTGCATCAGTTTGCGATGCGCCTTGATGATTTCGCTGCGGCCGGCGCCCTCTTCGAGACCCAGGATTTCCAGCGCCAATTGCCGGTTCATTGTTATTTCCGCTGCGCCGTCCGCCGCGCCCGCGCCTTGTTCCGCGCCGGTGCGCCAGTCGGCATGGCTGCGGTCGAGATAGGCTTCGAGCACCTGGCAGGAATCCATGTCGTTCCGGCATTCGCCGTGAAATTGCCGCAGTTCCTCAAGGCTCAGGCTGCTGAGCTTGCGGCCCGAGAAGGTCCCCTGCAGGATATTGCCGTCCAGATCCCCGGAACCGTGCACCAGTTCCATTTCGAGGTAGTCGGTGCGCAAGGTGGAAGTCTGGCGCTGGCCGGCCGTGCCCGGCGACAGGCGGCTGCCGAGCATCTGCCAGATCGGCAGAAATCGCAACGCCGCGGGCAGCAGACGCAGCAGGAAAGCGCCTGCGGCGCCGAGCGGGGCCAGAATCCATTGCACCGGAAGGCGCCCCAGCATGATCAGCAAGACCACGAGCAGGAGCGACGCCGTCAGGATGAACAGGTAGCGGTTCTGCCTGGCGTTGAGCGAATAGCGCTGACTGATGGACTTGGCCATGTACCAGGCCAGAATCGGCAGCGTGATGAGCAACAATAGTCGAACGATCATGCGGTTTCCGTCGCGCCGCTCACCTTAGTTGCCGCTCCAGCAATTTCACTTGCTGCCCCGAGCGCTTGCTGAAATCCTGCAAGGCGGCCAGCCCGCCGGCGGCAAACACCGCAACGGCCTTGAGCAAATCGCGCAACTGGCTGGCGCTGCCGGCGTCGAATTGACAACAGGCGCCGCCGGAGAGCCGGGCAAGCTCTTCGAAAGCCCTCCGTGCATGGGTATCGAAACCTTCGTGAAACATGAACAAGGGCACTCGCAGTACGCCAAGTTTACCGGCCAGATGCGCCAGCCGGTCCAGACTTTCTTCCATGGCGTCGCCGACATAGACAACGGCCTTGACGCGCTTGACCTTGTTCTCGGCCTGCACATGGCCGAGCAGACGGCCGATCTGGGTGGCGCCGGCCCGGCAGCGAATCTCCGTCATCAGTTCGAGCAATTTCCCGCCGTCGGTTTGCCATTCGCTGGCATGGAATTCACCGAATCCCCGAAACCAGCAAAGTTGCACATTGAGGCCGCCGAGATCGCGGGTCGCCTGGAACATCTCGGCCTGTTGCTTCGAGGCGATGTCCCAGGTGAATTCGCGGCTCGCCGTCGCGTCGAGGGCGAAGATCAGCCGCGCGTCGCCGGCGCTTTTCGGGGTGGCGGCGAGCTTGGCGAGGAACGCCTGCACATCCTGTTTGTCCGCGGCCGCTGGCTTGCCGGCGCCCGTACGGGCCGGCTGCCGTTTGCGGTCGGATCTGAACAGATCTTTCATGCGAATCACCCGAACTCTGTCTGGTGCGGACGGAGAGACTTGAACTCTCACATCTTTCGATACCAGAACCTAAATCTGGCGCGTCTGCCAATTCCGCCACGTCCGCATACACAGGCGGCGCCGGTTGCGGAATCCTTCTGTCAAGTTATACTCCGCGCCGTTGCCAGCAGCCGGAGTTTACCATGTCTGACCTGATCCTTAGCGTCGAAAACGGCGTCGCCACCTTAACCATGAACCGTCCCGAAGCGCGCAATGCCTTGAGCGAAGCGATGCGCACGGACCTGGCGAAAGCCTTGCACGATGTCGAACAGGATCCGGCGGTGCGCTGCGTCGTTCTCACCGGCGCGGGCGAGCACTTCATGGCCGGCGGCGACGTCAAGAATATGGCGGAAAGCCTCAAGGGCAAGACTCCGGAGGAGATTCGCAAGGCCTTCCTTTTCCGCATTCACGACCTGCACCCGATCATGTTCGCCATGCGCCGCATGCCCAAGCCCGTGATCGCGAGTTGCCGCGGCGCGGCAGCGGGGGCCGGCGTCAGCATGGCGCTGGCCTGCGATCTGATCATCGCTTCCGAGGACGCGTTCTTCACCCTGGCCTATTGCCGCATCGGCACGAGCCCGGACGGTTCTTCCTCCTTCCACCTGCCGCGCGCGGTAGGCATCAAGAAGGCCATGGAAATCGCCCTGCTCGGCGACCGCTTCGACGCGCAGACGGCGAAGGACATCGGCATGATCAATTATGTCGTAAAGACCGAAGAGCTCGCCGCCGAAACCGATAAGCTCGCCCGCCGCCTGGCGAACGGCCCGACACATGCCTACGGCAATACCAAGGCGCTGTTCTACCGTTCGCTGGAAAGCGAATTCGAAGCGCAATTGCAGGCGGAAGCGGAATATTTCGCGGACTGCGCCTCACGCGACGATTTCCGGGAAGGCGTAACCGCGTTCAGCGAAAAGTGCGCGCCAGTCTTTACCGGCAACTGACTCCCGGTTCCGCACGATGTGAGTCGCTGTCGGGTGGCGGGAAGTGCTGCGGGCGTGCGAGGCAGGATGCCGAGCCCGAAGCCTACATGGATGTATTTACGGCGTCCGCTGCACTTCCCGCCACCCGACGGCGACGGATTTATTGCACACTGCTTTGGCCGCTGATCAGGGTTTGCAGGGATTCGATCTGTTCCTGCAGGCGGAACAGCGTCTGATTGATCTGCAAGCGGTGGGCGTTTACCGATTCCATGGATTGCTCCATGTATTCGAGTCGTCCGACGAGACCGAGAACGGTGCTGTCGCCGCTGCTCAGGGCCTGCCGAATCGACTCGAGGTCGCCTTCCATCTCACCCAGGTTCCGCATTTCCCGGTCGTGTTCGGCAACCAGGTCGTCCAGCGATTGCAGATCGTTATTGATGCCGTTGACGCGCCGCTGCACGTCCGACATTGCATCGTTCACGGTGGCGATCTGCCCGCTGTTGTTGGCGGTCGCTTCGTCCTGGCCCTCGTTGACCAGGCCGAGCCGGGCGATTTCGGACATGATGTCCTCTATTTCCTGATTGATCCTGCGCCAGTTCGCCCAGAGCAGATCGTATTGCTCGATCGCAATTTCCATGCCTTCACGCAGACTGCGAGCCTCTTCCGCGGCTTCCTGCCCGGTTACGTTCAATTGCAGTTCGAGGTCGCCGAGACGCAGGTCGGTCTGGCGCAAGTCGGTCTGGTACATTTCGTTATAGAAATACCAGCCCAGATAGCCGTTCGCGCCGACGGCGAGCGTCAGCAGCGCCAGCATGATCCGCACCGGCCAGGTGCTGGCGCGTTCGACACGCGCGCGATAATAGCCCGGCGGGGCGATTTCCTGCTCTTTCGCGCGGCGATTGCCGAGGTGCGTATCCATGTGGTCCCGGTCGGGAACCATGGACGGAATTTCATTCATATCGTCGTTTTCGCTCATAGCGGGCATTATCGTAGAAAGCGTCCGGTTTCGACAAGCCGAACGAGGCCGATTCGGAATGACGAATTCGGCGGCGCGGTGTTACTATTTCGAGGACGAAAGCGCTGCGCAGACTCCGCCGCGCGGACGGGCCTGACAACACCAACCGGAGGGACTCAAGCATGGAACTCACCAATCTCATCGACTATCTGTTTCGCTGGATACACTTCTTCGCGGGAGTGACCTGGATCGGACTGCTGTATTACTTCAATTTCGTGCAGACCGAGTACTTCAAGGAAGCCGGCGACGCCAAGGCAAACGCCATCGACAAGCTCGTGCCGCGGGCGCTCTGGTGGTTCCGCTGGGGCGCAATGTTCACCTTTCTTTCGGGGTTGGCGCTGGCGGGCTTTATTGAAATGCAGGGCGTCGGACTCAACTACTATATCCTGCTGGGAATGACCTTGGGCACCCTGATGTTCCTCAATGTCTGGCTGATCATCTGGCCGAACCAGCGAATCGTGATCGCTTCCAACCGCCAGGTGCTGGACGGCGGCGAACCGCTGGCGGAAGCCGCGGCGGCCCAGGGCAAGGCCGGGCTGGCATCTCGCTCGAACACCCTGTTTTCTCTGCCGATGCTGTTTTTCATGGGCGCCTCGGCGCATCTCGGCGGCGTCGGCCGGGTTCCGATCACGCTGGAAGGCAGCGCCAGCATGATCGCCATCGTTCTTACCCTGCTGATCGTCGCGCTGCTCGAATTCAACGCGATCAAAGGCAAGACCGGGCCCATCACGAGCGTCAGCGGAGTGATCCATTACAGCGTCTGGCTGACCGCGGCCCTCGTGCTGATCGTCGAATTCCTGTAGACAAAACAAAGCCCGGGTCGACACATGCCGGCCCGGGCTTTAGTTTGCTCCGAATGCGAGCGGGCGTGATTACATCATGCCGCCCATGCCTCCCATGTCGGGGGCGCCGCCTGGAGCGGCAGACTTGGGTTCGGGGATTTCCGACACCATCGCCTCGGTGGTAATCATCAATCCAGCGATCGAGCCAGCCGCCTGCAATGCCGTGCGGGTGACCTTGGTCGGATCGAGAATGCCCATCTCGATCATGTCGCCAAATTCTCCCGAGGCGGCGTTGAAGCCGTAATTGCCCTTGCCCGCCTTGACCTTGTCGAGAATGACCGAGCCTTCCTCGCCGGAATTCTCGACGATCTGGCGCAACGGCGTGGAAATCGCCTTGAGCAACAGCGCGATGCCGACGTTCTGGTCCTCGTTGGCGCCGTTCAATCCTTCGACCGCCTGCAGGGCGCGCACGAGCGCGACGCCGCCGCCGGCAACCACGCCTTCCTCGACCGCCGCGCGGGTGGAATGCAAGGCGTCTTCGACACGGGCCTTCTTCTCTTTCATCTCGATCTCGGTGCCGGCGCCGACCTTGATCACGGCGACGCCGCCGGCGAGCTTGGCTACCCGCTCCTGCAACTTTTCGCGGTCATAGTCGGAGGAGGTTTCCTCGATCTGCTGGCGGATCTGGGCGACCCGGCCCTCGATGTTCTTCGGTTCGCCGGCGCCGTCGATGATCGTGGTGTTTTCCTTGCTCACCTGTACGCGCTTGGCCGAGCCGAGGCTGTCGACTTCCGCGCTTTCGAGGCTGAGACCGACCTCTTCGGAGATCACCGTGCCGCCGGTAAGAATCGCGATGTCTTCCAGCATGGCCTTGCGGCGGTCGCCGAATCCCGGCGCCTTCACCGCTGCGACCTTGACGATGCCGCGCATGTTGTTGACCACGAGAGTCGCCAGCGCTTCGCCTTCGACGTCTTCGGCGATCACGAGCAGCGAACGGCCGGCCTTGGCCACCCCTTCGAGCAGGCCGAGCATGTCGCGGATATTGGAAATCTTCTTGTCGACGAGGAGGATCATGGGATTTTCGAGCTCGGCGCTCATGGTGTCCTGATCGTTGATGAAATACGCGGAAAGATAGCCGCGGTCGAACTGCATGCCTTCCACCACGTCGAGTTCGTTTTCCAGCCCGGAACCGTCTTCCACGGTAATCACGCCTTCCTTGCCGACCTTTTCCATCGCTTCGGCGATGATCTGGCCGACCTGCTCGTCGGCGTTCGCGGAAATCGTGCCCACCTGGGCGATCGCGGTGGAGTCATCGCAATCCGTCGAGAGTTTGCCGAGTTCGTCGACGATAGCGATTACGGCCTTGTCGATGCCGCGCTTGAGATCCATTGGATTCATGCCGGCGGCGACTGACTTCAGTCCCTCGTTGAGGATCGACTGGGCCAGTACGGTGGCGGTGGTGGTGCCGTCTCCCGCCACGTCCGAGGTCTGGGAGGCGACTTCCTTCACCATTTGCGCGCCCATGTTCTCGAACTTGTCAGCCAATTCGATTTCCTTGGCGACGGAAACGCCGTCCTTGGTCACGGTAGGCGCGCCGAAGGACTTGTCGAGCACCACGTTGCGGCCCTTGGGGCCCAAGGTCACCCTCACCGCGTCAGCAAGAACGTTGACGCCGGCCAGCAGACTCTGCCGCGCCGTGTCTCCAAAATTCACTTCTTTAGCCATTTTCGGTTTTTCCTATGTCAATAAACTGCTTTCGTGTCTTTCGTGTTTGGGCCGCCGATCAGCCCTCGATGACACCGTAGATTTCGCTTTCCGAAAGGATCAGCAACTCTTCGTCGCCGACCTTGATCGTGTTGCTGGAGTACTTGCCGAAGACGACGATATCGCCGACCTTGACGTCCACCGGCTGCGAGCCGCCGTCTTCAAGCCGCTTGCCCGGGCCTACCGCCAGCACTTCGCCTTGCGCGGGCTTCTCGGCGGCGGATCCCGGAAGCACGATGCCACCTGACGTAGTGGTTTCCTCTTCGGTGCGTCGAACGACGACTCGATCTTGCAGGGGGCGAATATTCATTTTGTTCACTCCTAGTCACGCGAAAATTGAACAGATCCCGAACCGGCCCCACCCGGTCAGATTCTGAAATTTTGGTCCGATAGCTGTCTCGGCCAGCCGTTCCGGTAGTCCGGAACTTGTCTTGCCGATTGCCGGGGACGTTTATGGGGATAGCGCCGAAAAATTCAATAGTGAATTTCGAGGCGATTTTTCAAGGATGCGGAATATATCACCTTTTTGCCGGCCGAACAGGCGGAATTACGCGATTTTCAGCGATCGTCCGGGTCTTCGAGCCGGTCCGACTCCTGGCCCTGCTTCGAATATTCGCCTTCGTAGACGTTGCCTTCGCCGCCCGGGCCGCGTTTCGAGTGACCATGAAACCCGGCCTGGCGGTTGACCTGCACGGCCCAGATGCCCCGTCCGATCAGCCAGGCCGTGACGGGGACGCGCAAAGGCGGAGTCAGAAAGACGAAACCCAGCGTATCGGTGATGAAGCCCGGCGTCAGCAGCAAGGCGCCTGCCGCCGCGATCAGCATGCCTTCGACGATCTCCGCCGCCGGCAACTCGCCGGTCTCGATACGCCGGCGGGCGCGCAACAAGGTGCGCAGGCCTTGCCGTTTGAGAATCTGGATGCCGACTACCGCGGTCAGAACGACGAGGCCGACGGTCCACAAGCCGCCGATATAGCCGGCGACTTCGAACAGCAGCAGCATCTCCAGCAAGGGAACGACGATGAAAAACAGCAATAAAATGCGCAAGGCGGTTATCCTTCAGCAGGCATGAGCGTCAACCAGGAAAAAATATGGCATATCGTGGCCCGAATTCCGAGGGGCAAGGTTGCCACTTACGGTCAGGTGGCCGAACTCGCCGGCCTGCCCGGCCGCGCCCGCCTCGTCGGCCATACCCTGAGCAATCTTCCGGCGGGAACCCGCCTGCCATGGCATCGCGTCGTCAACAGCCGCGGGCGGCTTTCCTTCAAGCCCGGAAGCAGCCGATACGCGCTCCAGCAACGGCGGCTGGAAGCCGAAGGCGTTTGCTTCGATGACCAGCGTTTCTCTCTCAGGCGATATCAATGGCGCATCTAGGCTGACGGCGATTCCCCTGTGCCGGTTTCGGCTGTCCGGTGGTTTTCCAGTAATTT
Organism: Gammaproteobacteria bacterium; assembly: GCA_009844085.1. GTDB lineage: Bacteria > Pseudomonadota > Gammaproteobacteria > Pseudomonadales > Pseudohongiellaceae > UBA9145. The sequence goes on from VYCF01000032.1 coordinate 10,197, forward strand.
CGACAACCAGACGAGAATGATCAGGGCCGGGATGACCATGAGCGTGGTAAGTACGAAAAACAATGCCCAATTGCCACCGAGGCCGTCGACGATGGCGCCGCTGCCGGCCGCGAGCGTGGTGCGGCCGAAATTCGATATCGAGGTCATCAAGGCAAACTGGGTGCCCGTATACGTGCGGCTGGCGAAATAGGAGATGAAGGAAACCGCGCAGACCGTGGCGAAGGCGGCGGTGAAATTGTCGACCAGCAAGGTAACGACGAATAGCCACGGCGCCGGTCCCACTTCGGCCATCACGGCATAGAGCAGATTGCTCGCCGCCATGGCGATGCCCCCGACCAGCATGCCGCGGACGATGCCGAACCGGGTATTGATGAATGCCCCGATCAACGAGAAGACAATGGTCATCCCGCCGCCGAGAAAATTGCGGTACAGGGCGATTTCATCGTTGCTGAATCCGAGTTCGACGTAGAAAATCAGGGACATTCTGCCGAGCATCGCCTCGCCCAGGCGGAAACTGAACAGGAACAGCAGAATTCCGACGGCCAGTTGCAATCCGCAACGCTGGAAGAATTCGCCGAAGGGATCGATCAGGGTTTCGCGCAGCCACCGGTATTGCCTGGCCGCCGAATCCGATTGCGCCGCGCCGGCTTGCGCCCGCGGATCGTCGTCGTCAGCGCAAGGCGGCGGCGAAAGCACCACGATCAACATCAGCGCCAGCATGAACAAGGTCAGCAGCCTGTAGACTTCGGGCCAACTGAAGCCGAACGTCTCGCCGCCGAGCAGCAAGGCCAGGGTGCCGCCCAGGAAGGTAAAGCCGGTTTGCCAGCCGGCGCCGGCGAGGGCCGAAGCGTAAGGAATCTTCTCATCCATTTCGCTGCGCGCGAACAGTTTCACGCGATAGGCGTCTATGGCCACGTCCTGCGTCGCCGAGATCGAGGAAATGCCAAGGGCGTACAATCCGACCAGCAGGAGGCTGTCCGCCGGATTCGCGCTGCTGATGAGCCACATCAGCAAGATGAGCAAAGCCTGGCACAACAGGATCCAGGACCGGTATTGCCCGAACATCCGATGCAGCAAGGGGATCCGGAACTGGTCGACGAGCGGCGCCCAGACCCAGTTGATCGAATAGATCGTGGCGACTACGCCGATATAGCCGATGGCGCTGCGCGACAATCCTTCGGCCTGCATCCACAAGGTCAGCACCGAGCCGTGCAATACCCAGGGGAATCCGCTGGAAATTCCGATCAGGAAGGCAACCGCCATGCGGCGGTCCGACAGGGACTCTACGAAATGAACGGCTCGGGGCTGCATGCTGCTCCCTGGAAGGCCCCGCAATGGGCGTTCAGTCCCTGAAGTTGACGTATTGCAGGGGAAGTTCCGGCTTGGCTTCCTTGGCCAGGGCGATTACGCTTTGCAGATCGTCCCGTTTCTTGCCGGCAACGCGCACCTGGCCGCCCTGGATCGAAGCCTGCACCTTGAGTTTGGCAGTCTTGACCATCTTCACCAGTTCCCGCGCCAGGTCGGCCTCGATGCCCTGCCGCACCGCGAGCGCCATGCTCGCTGTCTTGCCGGTCATCTCGACGCCGCCTTCCTCGAAGCTGCGGGTGTCGACGCCGCGCTTGACGAGTTTTCCGCGCAGGATGTCGAGCATCTGGTGAATCTGGAACTCGGCTTCGGCCTTCACCTGGATGACGTTGGCCCCCGCCATCTCGAAACTGGCGTCCACGCCCTTGAAATCAAAGCGGTTGCCGACTTCCCGATTCGCCTGATCGAGCGCATTCGCGACCTCGTGCATGTCGACTTCGGAGACGATATCGAACGATGGCATGGAAAATTCCCCCAGGCTGCGCAGAAAGGCCGCAGTCTATCAAAAGGCGTTCACAGCAACAGCCGCCGGATATCGCCGAGCAGAGCCGACAGGTGGGTGGCGAAGCGGCCGCCGTCGACGCCGTTGACGGCCTTGTGGTCGTAGGTAAGGGTCAGGGGAAGCATCGTGCGCGGCACGAATTCGCCGTCGCGCCAGACCGGCTTGACTGCGGTGCGGGCGACGCCGAGGATCGCCACTTCCGGAGCGTTGACGATGGGCACGAATCCCGTGCCGCCGATGGCGCCGAGGCTCGAGATCGTGAAACAGGCGCCTTGCATGTCTTCCGGGGTCAGTTTGCGCTCGCGCGCCTTGGCCGAGGCCTCGGCCACTTCTTCCGCGAGTTGCCAGATGTTCTTCCGATCGACATCGCGCATGACCGGCACGACCAGGCCCGCCTCGGTGGCCACGGCGACGCCGATATGTACATACTGTTTCTGGATCAGATGTTCGCCGGAGGAATGGATCGATACGTTGAACTGGGGAAATTCCCGCAGCGTTTGCGCGCAGGCCTTGAGCAGGAAAGGCAGCGGGGTCAGTTTCACGCCGCGGCTTTCGGCTTCGGCTTTCAGGCCGGCGCGGAATTCTTCGAGTTCGGTGACGTCGGCTTCCTCGAATTGCGCCACGTGGGGTACGGCCAGCCAACTGCGATGCATGTTCGCGGCCGTCACTTTCGCAAGCTTGGAACGCGAAACCTGTTCGACTTCGCCGAAACGGGAGAAATCGACATCTGGCACGGCTGAAGGAGCGGCTCCGGCCGCAGGCCAGCCGATGCTCGACTTGACGAATTCGTGTACGTCTTCCTTGACGATGCGTCCGCGGGCGCCGCTGCCCTTTATCAATGTCAGGTCGACGCCCAACTCCCGCGCAAGTTTGCGCACGGCGGGCCCGGCATAGACATTCGCGCCCGGGTCCGCGCCTGCCGCATCCGCTTGCGCCGGACTCGCTGTGGCGGTTGGCGGGGTGGTGGGAGCAGCCGGTTCGGGCTCCTTCGGTTCGGGCGCCGATGCCGCGGCAACGCCGGAGAGCGCGGGCTTGGAAACCTCTTCCGCCCGCTCCACGCGCAAGCGCAAAATGGCGGCGCCCGTCTTGACCTGCGCGCCGATCTCGACGAGCAAGGATTCGACCACGCCGGCATGGGGCGAAGGAACCTCCATCGCCGCCTTGTCGGACTCGAGGGTGAGCAGCGGATCGTCCACCGCGATCGTATCGCCGGCTTTCACATGAATTTCGATGACATCGACTTCATCGTCGGTGCCGAGGTCGGGAATCGCGATCTCGATGACTTCCGAGGCCGCCGCGGCGCCGTCTTGCCGCGGCTCGTCCACGGTCTGTTCCGCCGGTGGCTCGATTTCAGTCTGTTCCGCCCCTGCCGCCGGCTCCGGCTGCGCGGGTGCGGACTCCTCCTCGGCCGCCGGTTCGTCCACCGGCTCGGCGGCCGGCGATTCAACGGTTTCCAGCGTCAGGATTTCGGCGCCCGTGGTCACCTGATCGCCGAGATTGACGGCGATGCTCTTGATCACGCCGGCCATGGGCGCGGGGATTTCCATGGCGGCCTTGTCGCTTTCGAGCACGAGCAGGGAATCGTTTTCCGCAACTTCCTGGCCGACCGAAACGGGAATCTCGATAACTTCCACATCGCCAGCATCGCCGAGTTCCGGCACCTTGATGATTTCCGTCGCCAATTGCGTCTGCTCCCGTTTCGCTGGTTCGTCCGCCGCCGCTGCCGTTACTGGTCAAGCGGATTCGGTTTGCCGGCGTCAAGTCCCTTGTTCTTCATCCAGGACTTGATTTCGGCATTGCCGAGGATGCCTTTATCCTTTAGTTCGGTCAGCGCCGCAAGTACGATGAAACGGCTGTCCACTTCGAAGAACTGCCGCAGTTTTTCGCGGCTGTCGCTACGGCCGAATCCGTCGGTTCCCAGCACCCGGTAATCGTCCGGCACGAATTCGCGGATCTGGTCGGCATGCAATTTCATGTAATCGGTGGCCGCGATCACCGGCCCTTCGCGGCCGGCGAGTTGGGCGGTAAGCCAGGGCGTTTCGGGCTCAGAGTCCGGCGAGAGCAGGTTGCGGCGGCTGACCTCCAGGGCGTCGCGGCGCAATTCGGTGAAACTCGTGACGCTCCAGACATCCACCGGAATCTTGTAGTCCTTGCGCAGAATTGCCGCCGCCGCGCGCACTTCGCGCAAGATCGTTCCACTGCCGAGCAGGCGCAAGCGAAAGTCCGCCGCGGGCTTGCCGGAGACCTTGTATTCCCGCGACCCACCGTCTTCGAGCAAGTACATGCCCTTGATGATCCCTTCTTCGCTGCCTTCGATCAGTTCGGGCTGCTGGTAGTTCTCGTTCATCGCCGTGATGTAATAGAACACCGATTCGCATTCCTTGTACATCCGCCGCAGACCGTCATGGACGATGACGGCCAGTTCGCAGGCATAGGCCGGATCGTAACTGACGCAATTTGGAATCGTCGAAGCGAGCAGATGGCTGTGGCCGTCCTGGTGTTGCAGGCCTTCGCCATTGAGCGTGGTGCGGCCGGCCGTGGCGCCGATCAGAAAGCCCCTGGCCTGGCTGTCGCCGGCCGCCCAGCACAGGTCGCCGACGCGCTGGAAGCCGAACATCGAATAGTAGATGTAGAAAGGAATCAGCGGGAAATCGTTCGTGCTGTACGAAGTCGCGGCCGCGAGCCAGGCCGAGAAGGAACCTGCTTCGGTAATGCCTTCTTCCAGCATCTGGCCCTTCTTGTCCTCGTGATAGAACATCACCTGGTTCGAATCGGCCGGATCGTAAAGCTGGCCGACTGACGAATAGATACCCAACTGGCGGAACATGCCTTCCATGCCGAAAGTGCGCGCCTCGTCGGGAATGATCGGCACCACGCGTTCGCCGATCTGTTTGTCCTTGCACAGATTGCTCAACATGCGCACGAAGGCCATGGTGGTCGAAAGCTCGCGCTTGCCGCTGCTTTTCAACTGGGCGTCGAATACTTCCAGGCCTGGAACCTGCAAGGGCTGCGCGCTGGTTCTTCGCTGCGGCACCGGACCGCCGAGGTTTTCCCGCATCTTGCGGGTATAGGTCATTTCCGGACTGTCTTCGGGGGGACGATAGTAGGGTACGTCCTTCAGTTCCTCGTCGCCGATGGGTATGCCGAAACGGTCGCGGAATTTTTTCAGTGATTCCAGATCGAGTTTCTTCACCGAATGGGTCGCGTTCTGGGCTTCCGCCGCGGCGCCGAAGGCGTAGCCTTTCACGGTCTTGGCCAGAATCACCGTGGGCTTGCCGTTGGGGCGCACCGCCCGCGAGTAAGCGGCATAAACCTTGAATGGATCGTGGCCGCCCCGGTTCAGATTCATGATGTCGTCGTCCGACAGATGATTGACCATTTCCAGTAACTGGGGACTCTTGCCGAAGAAGTGCTCCCTCGTGTATTCGCCGCCGCGGCTGGCGTAATTCTGAAATTCTCCGTCCACGACTTCGTCCATGCGCTGTTGCAGGATGCCGTGATTGTCGGCTTGCAGGAGCGAATCCCAATGCCGCCCCCAGACCACCTTGATGACCTGCCAGCCCGCGCCGCGAAAAACGGCCTCGAGTTCCTGGATGATCTTGCCGTTGCCGCGCACCGGACCGTCGAGGCGCTGCAGATTGCAGTTGATGACGAAAATCAGATTGTCGAGCTTTTCCCTGCCGGCCTTGCTGATGGCGCCGAGGGATTCGGGCTCGTCCATTTCGCCGTCGCCGAGAAAGGCCCAGATCTTGCGGTCGCTGGTGTCGAGCAATCCCCGGCTGGTCAGGTATTTCATGATATGGGCCTGATAGATCGCCTGAATCGGACCGAGTCCCATGGATACCGTCGGGAACTGCCAGTAATCGGGCATCAGCCAGGGGTGGGGATAGGAAGACAGGCCATTGCCGTCGACTTCCCGGCGAAAATTATCGAGTTGCGCCTCGGTTAGCCGCCCTTCCAGGTGGGAACGCGCGTAAATGCCGGGAGAGGAATGACCCTGGTAATAGATCAGGTCGCCCTCGTGATCGTCGGTCGGGCCGCGAAAAAAGTAATTGAAGCCGACTTCATACAAGGTCGCCGCGCTGGCGAAGGTGGAAATATGACCGCCGATGCTGCCGTCGAGCAGGTTGGCGCGCATGACCATGGCCAGGGCGTTCCAGCGCACGATGCCGCGGATGCGGCGTTCCATGAACAGATCGCCGGGGAGACGGTCTTCTTCGTGCGGGGGGATGGTGTTGCGATAGGGAGTGGTAAGAGTGGCGGCGTGGCCGTTGCCGTCGCGGATCGAAATCCAGTCTGAAAGTCGCTGAATCAGGTAGTTTGCCCGTTCCGTCCCCCACTCGTCGGTAACGGCTCGCAGCGCGTCCAGCCATTCCCGCGTTTCCTCCGGATTCGCGTCATTCTCCTGAATCATAAATTTTCCTTGAGTCGCTCCATCCGGTACGGAATTGTGTAGGCAAATTACAAGACAGCCCGACTATAACCCAATGAAGTTAAGGAAAGAAACCCCGGACATTATTTCTTGTAGTAAAACTACAAATTGCAGAGGTGATTCTTTGCCCTCGTGACGAAAATTAAATTCCAGAATTACAATGGGTTGTGATGAGAGCCCGGGGAAATGTGGCAATAATCCGGCAGAAAAGTGAGTTAAATCGGGCCAATACTACAAGAATTGCCGAAAAATGCCTCGAATTGGCGTTTCAGAAGACGGGTCCGAATATCGTGAACACGGCCAGCACGCCGAGCCAGAGCAACTGGCAGCGTTCGAGCAGGGCCTGCAGGGACTCGATTTCCCAGGCCTGGTAGTTCCTGCCGCCGGCATCGGTTTCACGTTCTTCCGCGTCCGCCTCGTCGTCGCGCGCAATGCCGCCGAACAAGGCGAAGCCCGCGAAACTGTATAGCAGGCCGGCGTTATCTACCTTGCGGCCGAACTCCCAGAACGACTTCTTGAGCTGATTGAAGCAATGCACGAAATTCCCCGCCAGGGAGAATGTCAGCGCCACCAGCCGCAGCGGTATCCATTCAATCAGGTGAATGACGATCTCGACCGCATCGGCCGATTTGGGATGAGTCTTTTCATCGCCGCTGTCGCGCAATTGATAGGTGATATAGCTGGCGAGCACGCCGTACGGACCCGCTGCCAGATACCAGAAGAATTGCACGAACATCCTTTCGAACGAGCGATACACGAGATGCTTGCGAAAGAAATAAGCGACTTCCTCTTCATTCGCGAAGTCCTGGTTCCGCGCACCGCGAAATTCATTGCGCAGGAAAGCCATCGCTGCTTCCACGTCGTTTCCGGACCAGATTTCCAGAAAATCCCGCGCGAGTTTTCCGGGCTGGGTGCGGTCGAACGCGATCAACACGACGAGAATGTGTATCAGCATGGTGAACAGCCCGAGCGCCTGGTCCTGCGCCAATTGCAGCAACAGCCCGAGGAACAGTAGCGGCACGACGTAAATCAGCGCCAGCGCCGGCCACCAGATGGCGTCGTTTCGCACCACGCGTTGGGTAACGGATTCCATGTTCTCGCGAAACCGGAAGAACCAGCGGTCGTCGAAACGGTCGTAGTTCCTGAGCCAGAAATAGTTGAGCGCCAGGCAGATCAGTATGACCAGAAATTTCATTGTCCAGCCTCGGCAGGCTCATGCAACGCGGATTTGTAGCGTTCCCAGTCGAAACAGGGGCCGGGATCGGTCTTGCGCCCGGGGGATATGTCGCTATGACCGGCGATGCGGGCGGGGTTGAGCGCCGGATAGACGCGAAACAGCGCCCGGGTCACATCGGCCAGGCGCTCGTATTGGATATCGCCGAATGCCTCGAAGTCGGTGCCCTCGACCTCGATGCCGATTGAAAACTCATTACAGCGCTCGCGGCCCAGGAAGCTCGATGGACCCGCGTGCCAAGCCTGCATGGTGAAGGGAACGAACTGCGTGATTTCACCTTCGCGATCTATCAGCAAATGACTCGAAACACGCAATTTCGAAATCTCGACAAAGGATGGATGGGCGGCAGGCGGCAGGCAATTCGTGAACAATTGCTCGATGCGGCCCGTGCCGAACTCACCGGCAGGCAGGCTGATATTGTGAATCACGAGAAGATCGACTTCGGTTCCTTCTCTCGAACTGCAATTCGGGGACGCGAGCCGGCGGCAGTCGCTCAACATGCCATCCATTATCGTGTACTCCACGAGCCCCCGACTCCCATCGCACCCGGATTGCGAAATTCTAACAGACCCGCCCCGGCGGGTCGCCCCAGGCTTTGTGTCTGTGCCTTGCGTCAGGGCTGCCGAAAGGCCAGCAGTTCGCCCGAATAGCCCCTGCCGCTGATTGCGATGACAAGGTATTGCTCGCCATCGAGTTCGTAGGTCATTGGTGAGCCGGTCTGAGGCGCGGGCAGCGGTAGAGCGGCGAGTTCTTCGCCGGTGGCCTTGTCGTAGGCGCGCAGCATGGCGCGGGAGGTTCCGTCTTCGCCGGTGGTCATTTCGGCTTCGCCGGCGATCAGCAGCGTCTTCGTCACGAGCGTTCCCACCGAGGCGCTTTGTCCCGTTCGCGGCAGGTCGATTCCTTCTAGCGCGGGATTGGCGCGGAACCGGTCGGGTGTCTGGCCGTGAGGAATCTTCCAGGCGATTTCGCCCGCGTTCATGTCGATGGCAGTGATGACGCCATAAGGCGGCTTCAGCAGCGGCAGGCCATTGACAAGCAGGCCGATCGGCGGCCGGCCGCGGCTCGAGGTGGGCATCTCGCGCTGACCGGCATTGAAATCGGTTCGGCCGCCTCCTGCTGAAGAGCCGGCGCCGCCGGAGGTTCTCGGACCGGTGGCGGCGTTGCCCTGAATGTAGGCCATGTCGGATTGGCCGGGATACGGCGGCACCACGGCGAGACTGCCGACGGAACTGTTGGATGACACATACAACATGTTCGTTTCCGGGTCATAGGAACCGCCGGGCCAATTGGTGCCGCCGCCGGTGGACGGCGCCATCAGCACGCCGAGCGGGCCGTCGATATTGCTCACCACAGGCGGCGTAAACAATGGCCCCATCCGGTACCAGGAGGCGATTTCCAGCGCCCGGGCGCGCAATTGCGGGGTGTAGTCGATGAGGTCGTCCTCGGTCACGCCCTGGCGGTCGTAAGCAGGCGGTCTGGTGGGGATGGGCTGGGTCGGCGAATACCATTCACCCGGCACATCGCCGATTGGAACGGGCTGTTCTACGATCGGCCAGACCGGTTCGCCGGTCTCCCGGTCGAATACGTACAGGAATGCCTGTTTCGTGGGCTGAGCCACCGCCTTGATCAGGCGGCCGTCGACATTGATGTCCATCAGAATCGGCGCGCAGGGAATGTCCTGGTCCCAGATGCCGTGGTGCACGAGCTGGAAATGCCACTGTCGCTCGCCGGTATGCAAGTCCACCGCAAGCAGGGTTTCGGCGAACAGATTGTCTCCCAGCCGGTAGGCGCCGTAGTAATCGCCGGTGGCGGCTTCCACGGGCAGGTAGACCATGTTGAGTTCGGGATCGACCGAGATTTGCGCCCAGACTCCGGTATTGCCCGTATAAGACGCCGAATCGCCTTCCCAGGTCTCGTAGCCGTATTCTCCGGGCATCGGAATCGTGTGGAAGATCCACAGCCGCTCGCCGGTGCGCACATCGTAGCCGCGCACGAATCCCTTGATGTTTTCCCGGCTCCGCGGATTGCCGCCGGTATGATGCGCGGCGCCGACGATTATGACGCCGTTGGCGATGATCGGGGTGGCATGCAGTCCGATCTGGCCGAGCGCCAAGTCCGTCGGCTGATCGAGTTGCCGCATCAGGTCGACGACGCCGTTCTCCCCGAAATCCGCAGCCGGCCTTCCCGTGGCGGCGTCGAGCGCCACCATCTGGTAGCCGGGCGTCACATAAACGACCCTGGCTTCGTCGCCTTCCCGCCAGAATGCGAGGCCGCGCCCGGACAATTGCCGCGGCGCGACCTCGCCACGTTCGCCTTCGCGCAGACTGAAGGTCCAGAGCAATTCACCCGTCCTGGCATCGAGCGCGACAACCGCCCGCCGCGTGCCGCCGGTGGAATAGAGTACGCCGTCGACCATGAGCGGCGTCGACTGGAGGCGATATTCGGGGCTCGGGCCGAGATTGTCGGTCTTGAAGCGCCAGACCACTTCCAGTTCCGCGAAATTCGATGCATCAATGCCGGACAATGCGGAATAGCGCGTATGTCCGAGATCGCCGCCGTAAGTCGGCCATTCGCCATCCGGCGCGCCGTATTGCGCAAACGCGTAACCGGAGACAGTCATCAGCATGGAGCAAACACCTGGCAGTATGAATTCGCGCATGAGTGTCATATTATCTTTCGCAACAGGAGGGTTGCCGGTCGATCCAGTCTAGCATAGCGATTCTGACCTTATCAGGTGATCGATCGACCATAATTACAGTTGCCCGCATGCCTCGACCGTCGGGGCAAGGGAACGGCGGAACTGCCGGCAATACTTTCTTTTTCTCGATCCGACAACCGGGGGGCGCACCCATGATTTCCATGTGTGCGTCTGAGTTACGGCAAGCCCAATACACACTTATCAGGAGAGTCTTGAACAATGAACAAATCCGGCACAGCACAACAGTACGTACGTCCGTTCACTCGCTCCGTCCTTTGCGCGGCCGTTTCCCTGGCCCTGCTCCCATTGGCCCAAACTTCCCTGGCCCAGGAGGACACGGTAGAGGAAGTAATCGTTACCGGCTCCTATATTCGCCGCACCGAAGGCATCGCGGCGGCCTCGCCGGTTGTGCAACTAACCGCCGAGGACCTCGAAGCCGAAGGCACGATCAATCTGGCCAACGTGATCCAGAACATGACATTCAACAACGGCACCGGCGTCATCAACTCGATCCAGGGCTCAACCAACCAGATCACCAGTTTCAACCTGCGCGGGCTCGGCCCCCGGGCCACGCTCGAACTGATCGACGGCGCGCGGGTTCCCACCGGCAACGTGCAATTGCTGCTGCCGGCCATGGCGATCGAGCGCATTGACATCGTCACCGACGGCGCCGCGGCGCTCTACGGCACCGACGCCGTCGCCGGCGTGGTCAACATGGTGCCCTGGACTTCCTACGACGGCTTCAAGGTCGAGGTCTACGAAGAGAACGACAGCCGCGGCGACTACTGGAAGCGCGAGACTTCCTTCCTCGGCGGCTGGGATTACGGCGATGTGGATCTCGTCGTCGCCGCCTCCTATATCGTCAACGACACGCTCGCTTGGCACGACCGACCGGAATACGTGCGCTCGGGCCTGACCCACAACAGCGGATCGAATCCGGGCAATTTCGAAGTTCCCCTGCGCGACGCCAACGGCGACCTCACCGGCTCCTTCCGCGGCCGGCCCGACCCGAACTGCGGGCTTGAAGAATCCGACGACCAGGCCCAGGAATGGAACTCGCCCTGGGGCACGCTGGCGCTGGGCCGCTGCTGGTTCAGCTTCGGCGACACCCGGGACTTCATGGAGGCGATCGACTCGACCAATCTCTACGGCAACATGAACTGGGACGTGAACGAGGATCTGACGCTCAGCGCGCAATACCTCTACAACCGCCAAGTCGTACGCGGCCGCCAGAATCCCGGCAACCCCGGAGTCCGCATTGACGACTTGCCCACGGTGAAGGGCGAACTGCCGGGCAACACTTTCCGCGCCATGACTTCCGAAGGCGCGCCGCTATTCGCCGAACCCTTGCGGGACGCCGGCGGCGAACTCATCCGGGACGCTTACGGCAATCCGCAATGGCAGCGCGACGCCAACGGCCAGACGATTCTGGCCCAAAACCGCTTCGCCTTTATCGGTCACGACCCGATGGGCGGCGTGCCTTTCGCGGAAGACGTCCGCATCGGCTCCTGGCTGCCCTTTCCCAAGCCGCCCGCGAATACCCAGCCCGCCTCCTTCGCCGCCAACGACGGCCTCAACATGGAACTCGACGACAAGCGCACTTACCGGCTCGCGTTCGCGGCGGACTTTACCGTGCCGGTGATCGAAGGCTGGGAAGGCACAGCCTCCTACAGCATCGGCGCGACCGAGCAGATCGACATCGCCAACCAGGACTTCAGCTTCAGCGCTCTCGCCCAGGGTCTGCAATGCGACCCGGTGAACGACGCCGACTCGTGCTTCAACCCCTTCGCCGCGGTGGACCCGCGTTACCGCACGCCGCAACATGTCGCCGACGCGGTCTTCACGCAATGGACCGAAGGCAACCGCGACCAGTTGCAGGTTGTCGACGTGATCCTCAATGGCGATATTCCCCTCGGCGGATACGAGTTGCCCGGCGGACCCATCAGCGCCGCTCTTGGCTACCAGCGCCGGGACGAGACCGACGAGGACAATCCGCCCGCCGGCGACGTCGCCAACGACCAGTTGATCGGCAACCAGGAAACGCCCCAGACCATCAAGCGCTACAGCGATTCCTGGTTCGCGGAATTCGCCTTTCCGGTGCTCGACAACATCGAAGTCAGCGCCGCGGTGCGCGACGAGTCTTATAGCACCGGCCAGGGCAAGCTCGTCGACAAGTACGGCGTAATCTGGAACGTCACCGACTGGCTCAATCTACGCGCCACCACCGGCGAGGCCTTCATCGTGCCGACGCTGCCCCAGTTGAACCGGCCAGAGCAGTGCGGCCTGAGCAATGTCGACGACCAGTTCACTACCTTCCAGGGCTGGATTACCTCCTGCCGCACGGGCAACCCGAACCTGAAGTCGGAAACCTCCGAAAGCACTTCGATCGGATTCGACGTCACCCTGTTCGACAACCTGGTCTGGCAGCTTACCTGGAGCGAGACTGACTTCCAGGACCGCATCGTCAGCACCACGACCCAGGACATCGTCCGCACCGACTTCCGCAATTTCCAGCAGGCCACGGGGTTTACGCCGACCGACGCCAATCCTTTTCCGAGCGTCGACCAGTTGCGCGCCTGGGTCAATGACCCACGTTCGGACAAGCGCATCCTCCGCAGCGCCGCCGACATCACCACGCCGGTGCGCATCAACCAGAGCGACTCGAACGCCTCGTCGATGCTGGTGCGGGCCTGGGACACCCAGTTGAGCTACGGATTCGGCATCGGCGACCTCGGCCTGCCCGACTGGGGCAATATCGCGCTGCGGCTGCAAGCCACCTATGTCGACACCTACCAGTTTCAGTTGCAGGCCGACGAGCCGGTGCGGGAAGCCGTGGGCAACCAGAACAATGACTTCGGCGCCGTGCCGCCCATACCCCAGATTCGCGCCAACCTGCGCATCGGCTGGAACATGGGCAATCACAGCGTCACCGCCACGGGACGCTACGTGGATGAAGTCGTCTTCGACGCCAACGAGTTCAGTTTCCAGTCATTCTTTCCAGGTTCGGAGTGGCTTCACACCGACATCATCAAGGACTGGGCTCAACTCGACATGTTTTACACCTACCGGGACTTCGAGTACTGGGGCGGAACCTTCAACTTCTCCGTCGGCGCGCGCAACCTGACCGACCGCATGCCGCAAAGAACCGGTATGATCGCGGGCGTGGTCGCCTCTTTGCAGGACCCATTGGGTCGAGTAATCTATGCGCGGGTCAATTACAACTTCTGATCGGGCCAGGACGGCGCTGGTTCGAGGGAGGACATCATGCGCGGCATGCTGACCGCGAGTGCTCTCGCCTGCTGCGCCCTGGCTAACCCGGCCGGCGCGCAGCAGATCGGCCTTTCCGAACAGATATGGTCGGGGGATGTGCTGAGGCCCAGCGGTCAGCCGCTGGTTCCCATCTATGACGGCTGGTTTACCAATCCGGACGGCACACACACGCTCTGTTTCAGTTACTACACGATGAATACCGAAGAGTCCTTCGATATTCCGGTCGGCGAAAACAACATGATCATGGACGAGCGTTTCGCTGACGCCCTGATTCCCACCCATTTCGATCCGCTGCCGCCGGCGTACCGCCACGTTTTCTGCGCCTTTACCATCGATGTGCCGGCGGATTTCGGCGTCGACGAAAGAATCGTCTGGCGGCTGACGAGCAACGGACAGACGCTGGAAGTGCCCGGCAAGATCATTCCGCCCTATGTCATGGACGAGCCGGCGTCGGGCGGGCGAGGCGAAATCGCGCCGCTGGTCTCGCTCGAGGAAGGCGGCGAAGCCGTCCGAGGACGCCGGGGCATCCACACCGAAGTGCGCGCCAGCGCCGGTGAGCCGGTCACGCTCAGCGCCTGGATCGAACACGAGGAACCCGAAATCTGGGTGGGCTGGGCCCATCACAGCGGCGCCGGCAGCGTGAGTTTCGACCGCAAGGAATATGAATTCGAGACTGCTTCCGGGCCAGCCACCGTGCAGGCGAGTTTCAGCGAGCCGGGTGAATACGTGATACGGATGCAGACGATCCGCGATATCGCCTCATTCGAGTTCTATTGTTGTCATACCAACGCCTATTTCCATGTTACAGTCGGCGATTAAGCAATCGCCAGCATCTACTTACAGGACCAGACCATGACCAGAAACAGGATTACCGGTATGCGGTTCGCACTGCTGTTCGCGGCGGGAGCCACGGTCACCGGCATTTCGTCCGCCCAGGACGGCCTGACCTATTCGCGTGACATCGCGCCGATCCTGCAGGAGAAATGCGTGACCTGTCACAATCCGGACGGAATCGGTCCGATGCCGCTGCTGAACTACGCGCAGGTGCAGCCTTTCGCTTATCTGATCAAGGATCGCACGAGCAATCGCATCATGCCGCCATGGCATGTCGATCCGGATATCGGAATCCAGCAGTTCAAGAACGATGCTTCCCTGAGCGACGAACAGATCGGGATGATTTCGGCCTGGGTCGACGCCGGTGCGCCGCAGGGCGATCCCGCGGATCTGCCGCCGCCGGTGGAACTTCCCTCCGGTGCGGATTGGCAGCTCGCGGAGCAATTGGGGCCGCCTGATTTCATCGTGCGGTCAACCCCTTACGACGTCATCGCCAACGGCCAGGATCAATGGTGGGAACCGAGAGTCGAGTTCGCCGGGCTGGAAGAGGAGCGCTGGCTGCGCGCGGCGGAATTCAAGCCTTCCTATCCGCTGGGCAAGAAAGTTGTGCATCACGGTCACGCGGTGCTGATTCCGGAAGGCGAGCAGCGCTCCGTGGCGCTGGCGCGTTACGGCGTCGGCAAATCCTGGGAAATCTATCCCGAAGGCACCGGTATGCTCGTTCCTCCCAACGGCACGATCGCATGGAACCTGCACTATTTCCCTATCGGCGCCGAAGCGCCGGCTGACGTGGTCGAGGTCGGCCTCTGGTTCTATCCCGAAGGCGAACGGCCCGAACTGGCGACGGTCGGCGAGGCGATGTTCCGCGTCGACGGCCTCAAGGGCAGGGCCCGCGGTCAGGACATCATCATTCCTCCCCACGGCTACCAGGTGCTGCAAGGCACACATGTGATCCAGCAGCCCGCGGTCATTCACAGCTTCCGGCCGCATCTGCATATGCGCGGCAAGGTCATGACCATGGAAGCGATCTATCCCGACGGCAATCGGGAAGTGCTGAGCCAGGTCAACAAGTACGATCACAACTGGCAGATCGCCTACATCTACGAGGACCACGTCAAACCGCTGCTGCCGACCGGTACGGTGCTGCAATTCACATCGGTTTTCGACAATACGGCCAACAATCCGATCAATCCCGACCCGGAGCAATGGGTGATCTTCGGCCGCCGCGGCGTAGACGAAATGAGCCATGCCTGGGTGGGCATAACCTATGTGAACGAGGAACAGTTCGCGCAAGCCGTCGCCGAGCGTCGCGCGCAACAGGAAACCCTTAGCCTCGAGTGATTGGCGATTTTGCGACGACTGGTTTCCTATAGCGGCGCCCTGGCGCTTCTGCTCGCGGCCGGCAGTGAACCGGCGGCGGCACAGCAACTGAGTCAGGCCGAATATCAGGCCGACCAGGCGGAACGCGGCGCGGAACTGTACCAGCAGCAATGCGCCCTCTGCCATCTGCCCGACCTGCAGGGATTCTTCGAGGCGGTCGCCCTGCGCGACAGCGCTTTCGTCGACAATTGGCGCAACCGCACACCGGCGGACATGCTCGACGTGCTGCAACGCACGATGCCGACCCAGGCTCCGGGTTCGCTTTCCGAGGACGAGTATCTCGATATCATCGCCTTCCTGTTGCAGGCCAACGGCGTTACAGCGGGCGCAACCGCGCTCGCGACAAATTCGGACGCGGTGCTGTTCATCGGCGACGCCGGCGACACGCTTGCCGTACCGGCGCGCACGCCGGTTCCCGGTCTTGCCGGCACCATGCCCACGCCGGGCACGCGCAATTCGATTCCCGAAATCGCCACGATCTACCGAACGGACAGCGCCGTGACCCGCATGTGGCGGGAAGCGGAAGCCTTCAGCAATGTGAGTACGGCGGAATTGACCGAACCGGCCGCCGGAGACTGGGTCTGGTGGCGGCGCACGCCGCAAAGCCAGGGCTTCTCGCCGCTCGATCAGATCAATACCGAAAACGTGCAGCGGCTCAGCCTGGCCTGGGTCTGGGGCATGGAGCCGGGACGCAGCCAGCCTTCCCCACTGGTGCGCGACGGCATCGTCTATCTGCCCAATTTCGGCAATATCGTACAGGCGCTGGATGGCGCCAGCGGCAATTTGCTCTGGGAGTATCGCCGCCGGTTCCCCGAAGGCGGCCGCCAGGGCGCCTTGCTGCGCACGCTGGCGATGTGGGAAGACATGATCTATGTGGCGACCACGGACGCCCATATGGTCGCGATAGACGCGCGCACGGGCGCCGAACGCTGGCAGGTGCGGATCGCCGACTCGAGCCTGGGATATTCCAACACCAGCGGGCCGATCGTCGCGGACGGAGTCGTGGTCAACGGCATCACCGGCTGCGGCCGCTTTTTCGAGGATAGCTGTTTCATTTCCGGCCACGATGCCGAGACCGGCGCCGAACTCTGGCGCACCTATACGGTTGCCCGGCCCGGTGAGCCCGGCGGCGACAGTTGGGGCGACCTGCCGCTCGAGTTCCGCGGCGGCGGCGACGTCTGGATGACGGGAAGCTGGGATCCCGAACTCGGGCTGGTCTTTTTCGGCGTCGCCCAGGCCAAGCCCTGGATGGCGGTCAGCCGCGGCCTGACCACCGAAGACGCGGCGCTTTACACCAATTCCACCCTCGCGATCGACCCGGTCGACGGCAGGATCGTCTGGTACCGCCAGCATGTGCCCGGCGAATCTCTGGACATGGACGAATCCTTCGAGCAGGTACTCGTGGACCTGTTTGACGATCGATATCTGCTGACGATCGGGAAAAGCGGAATCCTGTGGAAACTCGACCGGCGCACGGGCGAATTTCTCGGCTTGCAGCAGACCGTCTTCCAGAACGTTTTTTCCGAGGTCAACCTGGAAACCGGCCAGGTGCGCTATCGCGACGACATCCGCAACATGCAGGTCGGCGAATGGCTTTCGGTCTGCCCTTCCACCGCCGGCGGCCATAACTGGCAGGCGAGCGCCTATCATCCGCCGACTCGTCACCTCGTGATTCCATTGAGCCAGTCCTGCATGGAAATGTCGCCGCGGGAGATCACGTTTGAAATCGGTTCCGGCGGCACCCAGGGCGACCGCATGTGGATGGAGATGCCCGGTACCGGCGGACAATTCGGCAAGCTCGCGGCCTATGACGTGGAATCAATGCGCGAGCGATGGAGTATCGAACAGCGCGCGCCCTTCCTGACAGCGGCGCTGGCCACCGCCGGCGACCTGCTTTTCATCGGCGATTTCGATCGCTACGTGCACGCCATCGACGTGCGCAGCGGCGAGTCGCTCTGGCGCAGCCGGCTGGCGACTTCCGCCCAGGGTTTTCCGATGACTTACGCCGTCGACGGCAAGCAATACGTGGCGATTCCGGCGGGCCGCGAGGGCGGCAGCCCCTGGCGCATCGGCAATTTCCTCGCGCCCGAACTGCGCAGCCCGGACGGCCATAACGCCCTGTACGTATTCACCTTGCCCGATGACTGACCTGTTTCTCCAAACGATTCCAAACTGCCTGAAGTGACCTTGTTCGAACGCGAAGCGGATGTTGAAGCTGGAAGAGCCGTATATTCCGTCTCCGAAGTCAACCGCCTAGCCCGCGAGTTGATCGAAGGCGGATTCCCGGGCGCCGTGGTGGAGGGCGAAATCACCGGCCTGAAACAGTATCGCTCGGGCCACTGGTATTTCAGCCTGCAGGATCGCGATGCCCAACTGCGTTGCGTGATGTTTCGCGGTAACAACATGTCGGTGGGATTCCGGCCGGCGGACGGCGACCAGGTCATCGCGCGCGGCAGCCTGACGATCTACGAGGCGCGCGGCGATTTCCAACTGAAGGTGACTGCGCTGGAGAAATCCGGCAGCGGCGAGTTGCGCCGGGCTTTCGAATTGCTCAAGACCCGCCTGCAAGCCGAAGGGCTGTTTGAACAGGAGGCGAAGAAACCGGTGGGAAACCGGTTCCGTCACATCGGCGTGATCACCTCTCTTTCGGGCGCGGTGTTGCGCGACATCGTCAGCGTTTTGCGGCGCCGATTCCCCGCGACCCGCATCACCCTGATTCCCACCGCGGTGCAGGGCGAGGCGGCCCCTGCCGAAATCTGCCGCGCCATCGAGACCGCGAACGCCCTGCGCGGCAAACTCGGCCTCGAAGCCCTGATCGTCGGCCGCGGCGGAGGCTCACCGGAAGACCTGCAGGCATTCAACGAGGAAAACGTCGCCAGGGCCATTTTCGCCAGCGAGTTGCCGGTGACCAGCGCCGTCGGCCACGAGACCGATTTCAGCATCGCCGATTTCGTCGCCGACCAACGCGCACCGACGCCTTCCGCCGCTGCGGAATTGATGAGTCCCTCGCAAGAAGAATATTTCGCGCGGCTGCGATCCGATCTAGGCAAATTGCATAATCGCATGGCCCACGTATTGCACAGACAGCAGGAACGTCTGCGCCTGATTGCGGGACGCTGCCGCGGCCCGGCCAGACGACTGGAAGACCATGCCCAGACGCTGGATGAACTCGGTCGGCGCATGGAGCGGGCGCAAGGCAATCTGCTCGCGAGAAAACGGCAGAACCTCGACATGCGCAGGCAGGCCTTGCAGCATTGTTCTCCCGCGCTCGTGATTCCACGATTGCGCGCCGGCCTCGAAGAATTGCCGCGCCGCCTGCATCGTTCCATGCGTTCGCGTCTGGAGCGGCAAGGCGCCTTGCTGGCCGAATTGCGGCGAACGCTGCATTCCACCAGCCCCTTGCAAACGCTGGCCCGTGGTTACAGCATAACCATGGACGAGTCGGCGAAAGTTATCCGCAGCGTGGACGATGTAACCCAGGGTAGCCGGATAACTACGCGCCTGGCCAAGGGTCAGATAGAATCGACAGTGTCCGGGCTCGAAAAAGAACCGGAATCTAAGTTGGAGTCATGATGAATTTCAAGCGTCTCGCGGCGGTATTTTTCGCAATCGCGTTCTGCGGCGGCGCGGCAGCGCAAGTCGCCGTGAATTCCCTGCCGCAATCCTCGCTGGTGCCGGGCGGTATCGCCGTGGTGCCGACTCGAGGCGATGCGGTCTCGGGCAGTTTCCGCGATCAACGCATCATGCTGGCGCGTTTCGAAGGAGAACAATACGCCATCATCGGCATTCCGCTCGATGCCGAACCCGGAACCCAGCAATTCGAACTTGTGAGCCGGAACGGCGAGGAAAGCCTGTTGCGGTTCGAGGTCGTCCACAAGCAATACCGAGAGCGGCATCTGACCATCACCAACGAGCGTCAGGTCAATCCGAACGCCGAGGACATGGAACGCATCGGCCGCGAAAGTGTCGAAATGCGGCAGGCGTTTTCGACCTGGACCGAGTCGCTTGCGCCCGACTTCGCCATGAGCCTGCCCGTGGACGGCGTCCGCAGCAGTTCGTTCGGCTCGCGCAGTTTTTTCAACGGCCAGCCCCGCAACCCTCATTCCGGCATGGACATCGCGGCGCCCGAAGGCACGCCAATCCTGGCCCCGGCGCCGGGAGTCATCCTCACCACGGGCAATTATTTCTTCAACGGCAACACCATCATCATGGACCACGGCCACGGCCTGATCAGCCTGTATTGCCATATGAACACGATCGACGTCGAACCCGGCGCGGTAATCGCCGCGGGCGAACAGATCGGCGAGGTCGGCAGCACGGGTCGCGTCACCGGTCCGCAT
The DNA here is from genome assembly GCA_009844085.1 of Gammaproteobacteria bacterium. GTDB lineage: Bacteria > Pseudomonadota > Gammaproteobacteria > Pseudomonadales > Pseudohongiellaceae > UBA9145. The sequence continues at coordinate 30,252 of VYCF01000032.1, forward strand.
CTGCATTGGAGCGTCAACCTGAATAACGTCAGGGTGGACCCGGCGCTGTTCCTGGGCGAAAATCCAGCCCCATGAACCGGCGCGAAAAACAGCGGCTGATCAGGGACGCCAAGCAGAAGGCCGCCAGACAGAGACAGCAGCGCACGCAGATTCTCGGCAGGATCGCGTTATACGTGGCGCTGCCGGTCTTGCTGATCTTCGTGGCTTATGTGCTGTTCAGCCAGGGCCCGACCTATTCGACCGTCGAAGTCGCTCCCGACGATCATGTCTTCGGCGACCCCGCCACTCCGGTCAGCATCGTGGTCTACGCCGATTTCCAGTGTCCCGCCTGCGCGACCGAGTCCCAGGTCATGGCCCGCATCTGGCCGCGTATCGAAAACCGAGCTCACATGATCTTTCGTCATTACCCCCTGACCGCGAGCAATCCGCATGCCTGGACCGCCGCGCTATATGCGGAAGCCGCCGGCCGGCAGGACCGGTTCTGGGAAATGCACGATTTCCTGTTCGTGAACCAGCCGATCTGGTCATTCCTGCCGGAAGTGGAAAGCGAGTTCGACTCCTATGCCGAAACGCTGGAACTCGATCTCGAACGACTGCGCACGGATCTGGAGAACGACGAAGTAATCGACAAGGTGCGCAACGATCAGCGCGGCGGCAACGCCGCGGGCGTTCGTTCCACTCCCGCCATGTTCATCAACGGCCAGCGCGTGGCGCAACTGAGCGCCTCGAGAATCATGGAACTGGTTAACGAGAATTACGCCGAAGCGGCGGCGGAAGAGGAGGAAGCTTCCGGATAGAACCTGTCGTCAGGGATCTGCGCTCGCAAGATAACTGATCACGCCATCGGCGGCCTGCGCTTCGCCCTCGTTCAGGGCGGGCCTGAATCGCAGCCGGCCGAGATTCTGGATCAGTTGCTCGACATCCCTGTTCACGGGGAAATCTTCCAGTTCCAACAATTGCAGATTCTGGGCTACGCCAAGCGCATTTTGCCTGCGCCAGCCCTGGCGTGTCTCTATATCCTCGGCCGCCGGCAAATCGAAGGAAAACAGGGCCACGACCTGCCAATCGTTGCTTTCCATCAGGCCCAGTTTTTCCGCCGAGAAGGACTCGGCCGCCAGCGGCCGTTCATCGTCAAAAAAAATCTTTACCGGAACGCCTTCCTCGAACGCCGCGGGAGCATCCTCGGGCGCCCGGGCGCGAGCGGCAAGGGCTTTCTCCACGCTGTCGTAAAAGGTCGGTTCCGGAAGCAGGACAGGCTTCGCGAACAGCCGCCTCACGTCATCCTCCGGCACGCCGACCTGCAACAGCATATCCCAGGCTTCCCGATAGTCCTGCAGCGCCCGGAGCCTGCGGTCGAACAGCAGATACCAATCGGCCTGGTACAGCTTGACCATGGCCAGCGCCTCGGAGACTTCGCGCTCTTCTTCACCGGCGTAAATCCGCCGCATTCTTTCCAGGAAATTCACGCCATTGCTCCGATGCATATTGAGCGCCCGTTCGGGGCTCATTATGCGTTCCGCGGCATAAGCGTTTGGGGCGATCGGATAATTGCCGCCGGTAGTTCGGAGGCTCTGGCCGACGGTCCCGCCTTTGTTGATCGCGCTTGCCTGCAGGTACGTGATCCGCATCTGCTCGTAGATCAGTCCGGCCTTGCGCTGTTCGTGCTGCGGCCAGATTCGTTCGGCCACCACCAGGGCGACACGGCTGCTGAACGCCGCACGCAGGTAATGGTAGCCCTGATTTTCGACCAGATCCTCGGTTATGCCTTGCATATGCACATAGGAAAGATCCATTAGTCCGCGCATCATGTCCTGATCCGGCCAGGAGTACTTGTTGAGATAGAACCAGATCGTGTGATCCTGCAACTTGCGCGCCTCGCGCCAATCGCCGGCATTGACCAGGTTCTCGATTTTCCTGTGCAAGAAGGGAAGCTGGCTCTTGGTATAGAGACCTTCTTCGATACGCACGATCTGTTGTGCGCGATCGAGCGTCGCGTGGGCCTCGGCGAAGCGGTTCAATTCCATGTAGCTGTCGGCGATGCGCGACAAGGGCTCCACCAGTTGCGGCGCGTGGTAGACCCCGTCCGCTTCCAGGCGGAACAGATCGGATTCGTACAACTCGAGCTCGCGCAAGGCCTCTTCGATCACGGCATCGTCCTGGGCGGCAAGCGGCGCCCAGGCGCAAACCATGAGAGGGACCAATACGATCGGAAGTTTGCGGGTCAACTTTCCCACTGCCATCATTCCACGGCCAACAAGTGCTTATCTTGCATAGTTTGCCGCTTCCGGTCCAGTGCAGCCCTGGACAATTTCCGCGTCAGCCGCAGAGACCGCTCCCGAGATTCTGGCCGGACTGGCTGCGGTCGAGCGTTACGTTGCCTTCACCGTCCACGTTGATGTCGACCGCGAGCCGCACTTCGTCTTCACCGCGCAGGGTGAGTTCGGGAATCTCCAGGCTGCCTTCCTGCCAGAGTACGCTGCCGCGGACATCGGGCCGCGAGAATCCGCGGCGCGTGTAGAGTTTGTAGCAGACACGGTAAGTCCCGGCTTCGGCGACGGGGTGAAGCCAGACCTCATTGCCGGGCCCACTGATATTGTCTTCCTCGAAGGCGGCTCTCGAACCCGCCATGCGCCGGTCGGCGTAATAGAATTCGCGCCCGGCGGGATCTACCACGTGCAGGTCCACGTCGTCATTGGTCGACCAGCTCATGATGACGAGCAGGAAACTCCGCCGGGCCATCTCCCGGCAGCTTTGCAACTCGGCGCTGACTTGCTCAAGACGGGAATTCGAGCTGCCGGCGGACGCCAATTGCTGCCGCAGATCCTCGGCGCTTTGCTGGCTTGCCGCGAGGTTCGCCTCGCATTGCGAAAGCGATCCTGCGGCTTGTGCAAGCGTCTCGGCGGCGACCATGCCGGCCATGTCGTTGCGGCATTGGTCGAGGTTGCGCTGGGCTCTGCCGCGGTCGGCTTCGCATTGCGCCAGCACATCGGCTTCCGCAGCGCCGACGAGCCGGATCTGGCACTGCTGGAGACTTTCCCGCGCGCCGGCGAGTTGATCGAGGGCGAGCCCGCGGTCGGCTTCGCATTGGGCGAACACGGTCTGGTCGATGCCTTCCTCGCGGGCGGTCATACTGAAGAAAACCATGAAGATCAGCGACATCAGGATGAAGGCGCCCAGAGCGGAAGCGAACAGGTCAAGGGCGGAAACGCTGAAAATATTGATCTCGCGATTGCGCTTTCTCATGGCGGCGCCCTATTTTTCGTACAGTCTATTGATAAGGTTGTCCAGGCAGTATTGCCCTGCCCGGTTGAGCGCGGTTTCCTCCCGGCCCTGGGCGAGATGCATCAGGAACACGAGCACCGCCGAAAGCAGCAGCGCGAGCAGCGTCGTGTTGAAGGCCAGCGCGAGGCTGCCGGTGAGCGACTTCATCCACCCGCCAAGCGCTTCGGACTGTTCCAGATCGGGCATATTGCCGGCCTCTCCCAACGCCAGCGCGATACCCACCACGGTGCCGATGAATCCCAGCGTGGGGATCAGCCACACCATGTAACGCATCATGTTGTACTTCAGGTCGATCTCGTGCTGCAGCAATTCCAGGCTGGAATTGAGCAAGCTGTTCGCCTGATCGACCGAGCGGCTGCTCTGGAATTGGAGAATGATGCGTCCGATCAGGCGCTGCAGAAAACAAACGTCGCCGGCGGCAACCGGTCTGGCGCGCTCGTAGAACTGCCCGAGGTCCTTGGCCCGCAGCATGGTCTCCCGGTCTTCCGGCAGCAACTGGAGTTTCATCTGGCGCAACTCCCTGCCGCTCTGGAAGAAGCGGACGAGCACATCGGCAAGGCCGATGTGGAACAGCAGCCACATCAGGTTCTGGATAGTGAACGGGTAGACCGGGCTGGCCCGGTCGAGCAGGACGCCCCCGGCGGTGATCTCGTTTGGCGCGGGCCGCAGAAGCAGGCTCATGATCAGTACAAAAAGCAGGCCGGCGAGCAATCCGCCAATGACGGCGAAAATTCTGATTCTGGTTTCACTCATCTTGAATTCCGCTTCGGCTCCCAATTCATTTCAGCGCCCGGTCTCGCGCTAGTCCGGGATTACGTCTCCGGTGCGCTCGTCGCGCCTTACCCGTCCCGAAGGCAGGGCGTCTTTCGGCGAATTCGTTGCGTTGCCGCCTCCGCCCGCGCCCGGCGCCGCGCCAGTGGCGGGACCAGCGCCTGAAGCTCCCGCGCCGCCGGTGTTTTCGCGGCGCCAGTTCGCGTACAACTCGGCGGCCGTAGTCGTCAATCCCCCAAGCTTCAGCGGTTCGCTGGCCAAAACGACCTGCTCGCGAACCGGTTGCCAACTGCCGTCGCGGAACACATGGCTTCCGTTGCTGCTCCCGCAGTCGCGGAGGCGGTAGTCAAGCCGGCCGTCATGCGCGTTTCTGGAAACCGTCAATTCCGCGTGCAGGCGTGAAAGCTCCGGGGAATTGAGGCGCAGATCCGTGCCGCGGCCTCGGCCGATGCGAATCGTGACCGGGCCGCCAGCCAATGACTCGGCCGGATTTTCGCGTCTGCCCAGGCCGAAGGATTGACCGGTCCGGCGCAAGGCGCCGGAGCCTAGCTGCATCAGGCTCTGGCGAAACGAACCGAAGGAAACCAGAGCGACGATCAAAAGGACAGCGATCAGCCCGGCCACCAGCGTCAGAATCAGCAGCAGATTGCGCGACTGCGCCAGTTCATTGCCGGCAAGCGCCGGCATGGACGAGGCCGCCGTTGCGGAAGCGGGAATTTCCGCGCCGCAGGTATCGGCGACCTGGGCGAAAGGAATCGATTGTCGCCGCAGTTCATCGGCAAGTTCGCCGATGAAGGACGCGAAAAACACGCCGCTGGCGGTTTCTGTGCGTCCTTCGAACAACGAGGACAGCGTGATTCGGCTCGCCGGACCGCCGGTGTTGATTCCCACCGTGCGGCCGCAGCGGTCGAGCAGCGGGCCGCCGCTGTTGCCGGCGCTGATGTCGGCGTTGTGCTGCACGATGCGCAGTTCGCGGTCGCCCCAACTGCCGGCGACCACCCGCCCTACATTGCCTGCGGTAAAACTCGGCGTCGCTTCGTTCGAGGAGAGAATCACGTCGGCGGCGCCGGGAAAACCGACCGCGACCACATCTTGCAGCGGACTCGGTTCGACCAGCGCGAGCGCCAATGGCCTTGCGTCGGCAAGTTGTCCGCCGTTCATTCGGATCACCGCAAGATCCAGTTCCGGGGAACCCCAGACCAGACTCGCGGGAACCGAACGCAGGCCCTGTTTGACCGAAATCCGGCGGCTGCCTTCCACCACATGGAAATTGGTGGCGACATCGCCGTTGCCGTTAATCAGGAATCCGCTGCCCGAACCGGAATCGGTCAGCACATTGACGACCGCGGCGCCGGCCTGCTCGCGCAGCGCGTGGTCCGGCAGGGGGATGGCGCCCCTGGCGTCGGCAAGACAGAGCAAAAACAGCGGCAACGCCGCCCAGCGGCGGAATCGCGACCCCGAACTCGCGGGCGCGCCGGCCATTCAGCGCAGGGAAACCCGCAGTCTGACGCCGCCGAGTTCGATGGCGTCGCCGTCGCGCAATGCGATCGAGTCATGATCGGCGAGTTCGCGACCGTTCACCGTCACGCCATTGGTGGCGCCGAGATTCTCGATCAGCAATCGGTCTTCTTCCGCGTACAGGCGGGCATGCTCACGGGACAGGGTGCGGTCGTCGATGAGAAAAGTCGAATTTCTCGGGTTGCGGCCGATCACAGATCCGTCGCCCGCCAGCATCGAGCCGGGAATCTTCAGGCTCACGCCGGCGCCTTCCGCAGTGGTTCCATCCAGCACGCAGTCCGGCGCGAGCGCGTCCCGGGCCGCGGCGGAGGCGGCGAACTCCATCTGTTCCCGCGCCGCAGCGGCTTCCTCGCGCGCGGCGGCGGCGCTGCCGGCGGCGAGCGCGAGTTCCCGGGAACGGCGGCGGGAATAGATAAAGAAGAACAGCAGCAAGAGCGATAGCACAGCCGCCGCCGCTCCAACGATCAGGTACAGGCGCTGCTCATCGACTGCCTGTTGCTGTTCTATCTGCGCCTGTAAACTGGTCAACTGCGCCTGGAGCGCCGCCGCGGTTTCCAGATTCGCGTCGCGTTCGCCGACCGCGGCGTCGAGTTCGGCGCGCAGGGTTTCGGCTTCGTCGGCGCCGGTGCGCACCGCTTCTTCGTATTGCGCTTCAAGTTCGCTCACGAGAGCCTCGGCTTCTTCGGCCCGGACTGCCGCCTGATCGAGTTGTTGCTGCGCTTCTGCGAGCGCCTCGCCGGCCTGTTGCGATTCGGATTGCGCCTGTTGCGCCAGAGATTCGGCCTGTTGCGCCAGGGTTTCGGCTTCTTCGGCGCGGCTTTGGGCGGCATCGGCCTCGGACTGGGCCTGGGCTGCCTGTTCTTCCGCCTGTCTCGCCCTTTCGGCAGCCTCGGCAGCCTGGGACAGTGCGACTTCCCGCGCGCTGACACAGGATTCCGCGATGCGGGATACCGGAATGCCCGCCTCGTTCATCAGGCCAACCAGGGCCGTAATGCCGGCGGCGAAAACCGCGCCTTCCGGGGCCTCGCCCCGGCGCAGCCTCAAGGCGGAAACGCCGGGCGTCCCCCGGTTTACGCCAGCGACCTCGCCGCATTCGTTAAGCAGGGGCCCACCGTATCCCGCCGCTGGAATCATCGCATTGTGCGAAAGCAGCGGCACCGCAGGCGCGCCCGCGGCGGCGGGAATCTCGCTTGCTTCGCCAACGGCGCCGGAGGCCAGGTTCACGGACGCGCCTTCGGCGCCGGGCGCTACCGCCTCGCCCGCCGCAGACCAGATTCCGGCGGAATAGACAATCCTGCCCGGGTCGAATCCATCCAGCGCCAGCGGCAGTCCGTTGGCCGGAAGTCCTTCGACCGCAAGCAGGGCAAGGTCGGACCGGGCATTGGCATGGACCACGCGGCCCTCAAGCGGATTCGCCGGCGCGGCCAATGGCAACACACGGATGTTTTCCCCGCCTTCGAACAAATGGGCCGAAGTGAGCACATGCCCCGCTGCGCCGACAATAAATCCCGAAGCGGCGCGGCTGATTTCATCGTCGTTTTCGAGCACGAGAACCTGCACAAGTCCGGAACGGATTTCCGGGTCGTCCGGTGAAAGCGATTGCGGCTCCGGGTCCTGCGCCCGGGCGGTCGCGGCGGGCAGCATCGCCAGCGCGAAAATCGCCGTCAGCGCGGCGCAACGCCGCCAAGGCAATCGCATGGATTTTGCATCTGGATTCATGAAAACGCTTCCTCCCAATCTGCCCATCGATAGAATCTCGCCGCCCGCGCAACTCGCGCCGGCCTGTGAATCAGCTGAGCCTGACGACTTCGGTGTCCGCCTCGTCGCTTTCGTATGCTCCGCGCCGAACGACGAAAACGGTGGCGTTGTCCTGCCGTTCCTTGTCGATGGTTTCGATCCGGTGAATGATCGCATTGGCGATTTCCCTGGCGTCGTTCTCGTTGGAAAGACAAATTCCGGCCAGTTCGTCCTCGCCAAGCGTATCGATGCCGTCGGTGGAAAGCAGCAAGATATCGTTCGCCAGCAGGTGTTCCTCGCCGAAATCGAACTTCTCGACGCCATCGCCGAGCACCGCGCTCGTCAGGGCGAGCCGGTCGGGATGGGTGTCCGCCTCTTCGCGCGAAATCTCGTTGCGGCGCACAAGTTCGTCGAGTTCAAAGGCGTAAACATGGAGCGGATTGATGCGCTCAAGTTTTCCGCCACGATAGCGCAGAATCAGGGAATCGCCGATACTCAGCCAGAAATAGCGGTCAGCGAAAAACAGCGAAGCGATCAGTGTGCAGCCCGGGGATTCGCCGCGCTCGCCGGTCAATTCGGCGCTATTGGCTCGAATCGTCTCGCCCAGGGTTTCATTGGCGTGCTCCAGCGCAAATACGAGACGCTCGGCGGCGGATGGCAGGTTTGTCCGGCCGTAGCCGGAAAGAAAGGCGTTAACGACTATTTCGCTCGCCTGATCGCCAGCCGGCGCCCCGCCCATGCCGTCGGCAACGACAGCGAGCAAACCAGGCGATCCCTCCCGGGACGGCGGCGGCCTGTCGTTGAGCCCGGAGCAATCTTCCTGGCGGCCGCGGGCGCCTACGGTCGCCGCGATGGCGTAGTCGCGCCCTTCAATCATCTACGTCGGGCCAGTCGAAGTCTTTCGAACAGAAACTCTGGAACCGCAAGGTCGTATCGCCGATCTGAATCTCGGCGCCCGGAGCGATCGGTTTCGCTTCCATGACGACTTCGCCGTTCAGATAGGTCAGATTGGCGCCCTCGCCGTGATTCAGCAGGAAACTGCGCTGGCGGGGTTCATAGGCGATGCGGGCATGGTTGCTGCGGGAAATACTGTCATCGCCGAAATCGACCCGGATGCGCGAGGTCTCGCTGCGGCCAATGGCGTTCATGCCGTTTCCGAGGGTCAACACGCGCCCTTTGCCCGGCCCGCGAACGATCACGAGCCAGCCGACCGGCGGGTCGTTCATGGGATCCTTCGCGCTCGCGGCGTCTTCTTGAGCGGCGCGCTTCGCCGGCGAAATGATTCGGGTTTCCTCGCCCCGCCCGCGGCGCAGCGGCGTTGTCGGCGCGTCCCAGTTCGCATCTCCCGCTTCGGATCTTCGCGACTTGCCGGGACCGAACAGTGAGTCCTCGGGTTCGCTCCGCAAGGGCTTGGTGGCTGGCTCGCCGCCGGATTCTTCTTCGCGACCTTTGACTACGCCGGTAGGCTCTTCGTACAACTCACCGTCCCTGCCGCGCTTGATTGGCATACGCAATACCCCGCTCACCATTCGAATGAACCGATTTTTCTTGAAGACAAGCGTATTGTCAAACTTCGGCTTGGGTCAATTCAACGCAAGCAACCGTTCGTGTCGCCAGATGCGGATCACGAAAATCATGTCTTGCTCATGGCGGTAGATTATTCTGAAAGGCGGGTGAATCAACTCACGGAGGAATGGCTGGCTGAATTCGGGAACGACCCGGCCCAAGCCGGGCCGTTTCGGCAAATTCGATGGGAAGCCCAGGCATCGCCTCATTCAAGCCCGAACTGTTTCTTGACCTGTTCAAGCGGAACCGTGCGGCCGGCTTCGACATCCGCAAGCCCTGTGACGACCGCTTTCAAAAACGCCAGTTCATCCGCAACGCTCTCGTAGTCGGCCAGAGATTGCATGACGGCAACGCCTCGCCCCCGATTGGTAAGCAGCACGGGCCGCTGCGATTTCTCGACATGTTTAACAACCCGCCCGGGGTTTACCTTCATTTGCGTGAGCGGAATAACGTCTTCGGAAAATTTGGTTTGCATCGATTCGACCTTTGGGATAGCTAATCGCTACTGATAATAGCACTTGTTAAAAGTACGCTCAATTGTCCACTTAATTCAATTACGCATTAAAAAATTCTGATGGATTGGGAAGACGGACAGCAATTACTGTTCGGCAAGGGCTGAACAAATCACAGTCGGTTTTGGCCTGGTGTGCGCGTTAACAGTGCGGGGCAAAGCACTCATTGTTATTGAAAAGGCGGTTGCGATGGCGCAGTTAACGTTTGCAGAGTTTGAGCCCGGCGCGAAGAAGCCCCCGAGCTATGCTCGAATCTGGTGTATGGGTGAGTTGAGTCGTGTGGCGGTTCTCTGCTGCGCCTGGTCGATGAAGAAGGCGAGCAGCATCAGGTGCGCGAACACCGTCGCCAGATGGTTCCCGCCGTGGCCGTAGTTGTGCTCGAAGCCGTAGC
>VYCF01000027.1 GCA_009844085.1 Gammaproteobacteria bacterium
GAGCGGCCCGGTCCGGCTTCAGGCAATCGCCAGCCGAGTTACCGGGAGAAGCTGAAAAAACACTGCCTATATTGGCAGAGGCGCACATACTGGCCGTCAACTCAATCTATTTCGTGGGAAAAAGGAGCACACATGAAAGCAACGGAAAAGCAATCCGCCGAAGTCGAACCGCACGACAAGTGGGAACCGTTCAAGTGGGGCAAATTTGTGTCCAAATACTTTGAATTAATCGCGGGTATCCTGACTTTTATAATGTTCGCATCCTTATTCACCCTCTTCGGCTATAGACTCGGCATATCATCCCAGCCCAATTGCGAGGCCAAGCACTTGAGCACGGAAAAGAATTCAGAATTTCCATTCGACCTTATCTCGCTTGTGACACCGGGCGAAGACATCGAGCCATACCTTCGGGAACTCGATCACCCAGTAGCGCAACCAGATCTGGACAGATGCGGCGAAGAACCGAAGTGAGTCGCCTCGCGCACTGGTTCGCATCGATTAATTTCACCCAAAACTACGCACATCGCTGCATTCCCTCCTACCTTCCATGAATAAAGGCAAGGCAGCCCGCTCGTGGGCGCCGGAAAGCTAATTTCACGGAAAAACGGAGTGGTTATGGAAACGTCGGATATGCTGGCCAAAACGGGCATGGGATCGCCAATCCTGCTCCCTGGCATGGTGCTGCGCGAACCGGAAGCGGAATATGCCGCGAGGCTCAGGATTTATGTGGACACATCGGTGTTTGGAGGATGCGAGGATGAAAAATTCCAGGAAGAGTCTCTTCAGTTGTTTGAAGCCTTCTACTGTGGAACTGCGACACTGGTGTATTCCGAAGTAACCGAAAGGGAACTGAAAAACGCGCCGCTCAGCGTTCGCGCAATCATCAAACGAATCCCGGAAGCGCACTTTGAAACACTTCCAGAGACAGAACAAGCACATAGTCTTGCTAAAGCGTATATCGAAGCCGGAGCTGTAGGCCCCAAGCACTTTAATGATGCGCTACATGTCGCGATTGCGAGCATTGGAGAAGTCGATGTCATCGCAAGCTGGAATTTCAAGCATTTGGTGCGCCCTGGGCGCGTTCAGGCGTACAATGTCGTTAACGAGAGGCGCGGCCATCCGAAAATCGATATTCAGTTCCCGGAGGACATCAGCTATGACGAACAAGGCCGCTAAAAAATTTGATTGCGTCAAATTCATGCGAGAAGCGCGAAAGGAGGTCTACGAAGAGACCAAAGACCTGAGCGACGATGAATATCATGAGTATTGGCGCAAGTTCAGGGAGAACGATCCGCATTGGCAGCAATTGACGGTCATCGAAGCAGAACGCGCCAAAAAACGAGAGTCGTGAAGCCCTCAGTTCATCCAAATTCTCCCAATACTCCGTACATTACCGCTTTTCCTTCCAGTCGGAAGCCATCTCGCCAATATCGTCATCCAGCCGCCGCTACAGCAGAGAGCGACGGCAGCAAAGAGAACTTGAAATGCCGTCACTGAAGGATGTTCTGGAATCAACTCTGGCTGATACCAAGTTCGACCTTGGCAAGAGCGAAATCACGCGCCACGGGACGCTTATGACTTACGAAGGAAGGCCTGATGAAATCGTTACAGCAACGGAGTTACATGACCTAGCTACGGCAGACAGTTGGCAAGACGAAAGGTCAGCTCAGGCTCGGGGTGCCAAGGCAATTGCATCCGATGAAGCCATGTCGCAACTGCGTGCATGCCTGGATGAATTGCTGCATGAATTCATCGACCCTGATACTGGAAGGATCGGTCACGCGTTTCCCATGGATTCTGCGAACCGCGGCAGCACAAGATCCGAACATGGCGGAGTAAGCTCAATGAGTTTCGATTCGCCAATGACAGAGTTTACGTATGTGCTGCTTCGTGGTTGCGCCATCATCGGAACGGAAGCATTCGCAGAAATGCTGACAGGTTGGATAGAAGGAGAATCCGTACGCTATCGAACATCTGCGGTACTCAACGGATTGTACTTGGAAGGCAGCGCGGAGTTGCTGCCCGGCATTCGCCTCGAACCGCTTCCGAAATCATCAGATGGTGCATTCGGAACTACGCCGATTCGGTCTGGAAGCTCGATTGGGGAGTACTTGGGTCGAACCGTTCTGAGCGTTGATTCAATTGCGACGCCTGCATTCTATCGTCCGAAGCTGGATGGCCCAACCTCTCAAGTTAAAGCGAAATTCGTGCCCAATGTTGCGTTGGATGATATCTGCGAAGCACTGGCGTTGGAATCGGACGGAGATATCCGGATCGCTTTCGAGTGGAACGACTATGGAGAGCAGTCCCTTTACCTAAGTCCTGGCAGGACCGAATCCAGTAGCAGGGGTCGCGGAGGCCTGGATGGCCGACAAGCAGGGCATTCCAAGAGTATAGACTTCAAGACTGGGGTGGAATCTATTTCGATCCCGGACGAGCAAATTTGCAAACTCTCGTCAAGCCGGCTTGGTGCCTTGATTGGGGCGATTTCCCGGAAAAAGAGCAGCCAATTTCGTATTGCGCTCTCCCGGTGGTGTAAATCCAGAGAATCCTCCGGGACGATCAGTGACCAATTTATAGACCTGCGGGTCGCCTTGGAGGCGTTTTACCTGAAGAAATTTAAAGGAGAACAGAACGTTGATATGACTTTCCGCCTAGCGCTGTTCGGCGCCTGGCATCTGGGCGATGGAGTGGAAGAAAGAAGAACGATTCGGCGGACGCTACGCGATGTTTATGGCGTTGGTTCGAGGGCGGTACACGGTCAGAATCTAGAATCTAATGAGAAAAATCAAGACTTGCTTTCCGAGGGGCAGAGACTTTGCCGACTAGGGATGCTCAAAGTACTGAAGGAAGGAGAGCCCAACGATTGGGAAGAATTGATCTTGGGAGACGAGGACAAAAAAACTGAAGAGTAATGCCTTAGGTTTGGGTAGTCAGTCCTTCGCTTCGGAGACTAAGAATGATCTACCTGGACACAAGTGTATTATCCGAACTGACCAAGTCGGAGCCCGCTACAATATGGATATCATTGAAGCCGTAAAAATTTGCCTGATCACCAAGTACTTCAACTTTGACGATCGCGGCTCTCGGGCAGAGTACTGGTTGTTCTTCCTCGCAATTTACGCAGTGGAATCGGTAATCGAAGTGATCTTCGCACCCTCCTTATGGGTGATCGCAATAATCTTTCTGCCAGTGTTCATTCCACAAATCGCGGTGACCGCCAGGCGTCTTCATGACATCGGCCGCAGTGGGTGGGACCAACTGTGGCTCCTTTCGATTGTCGGGATTCCAGTCGTCGTATGGTGGCTGATCACGCCAAGCGACCCAGGGGAAAACAGATACGGGGAAGAACCGAAGTAAGCCTCCACTACAGCAGCGAAAGCGATGGCAGCAAACAGTCCGGGTCGTCGTTACGAGGGTCGTTTACGCGGACGTCGACGGTCTGGGTGGACAACTGGCCGGGTTGCGTGGTGGCTGGCGTGGCCGGGGCATCCGTCAGCCAGGATTCGAACTGGTGAGGATGCAATAGCACCGGCATGCGGTGGTTGATCGCTTCCACGTCCTCGTTCGCCGCGGTGGTGAGGATGGTGAAAGTCTCGATTTGTTCGCCGGCCTGGCGTCCGGCGAATTGTCCATGAAGCGAAGCCGGTTCGGTGATGCGCCAGTTTTCCCACAAGCCCGCGAGGAACAACGGCGCCTCGTCCAAGCGCCGGATCAGCCACGGCTGGCGGATGCCGCCCGCACTGGTCCACTCATAGTACCCATTGGCGGGAATCAGGCAGCGGCGGGCGCGCCAGGAATTTCGGAACGATGGTTTCTCCGCCGCGGTCTCGACACGGGCGTTGATCAGTTTGAAGGCGGTCGCCGGATCCCTTGCCCAGGGCGGGATCAGTCCCCAGTGCAGTAAATCGAGCCGAGGGCCTTCGGCTCCGGCCCGAATCACCGCCGCATCCTGCCCCGGCGCAAGATTGTAGCGAGGCTTCAATTCCACCGGAGCGCCAGTCAGGCCCGCAAGAAGTTCATGCAGTTCGCGCCAGGTAATCGATTGCACAAAACGCCCGCACATGCGGCAAGCATAGCGCGATTCTGCAAGCTTCCCCATTCGTGAGAGACATCACCGGATGTGGACCCAAGCATGTCCTTAGCCGATATAATGGAAGTTGAGTCAAATACCCCGAATGTCGAATTCGGCAATACGGAGGAGACGAACCCATGACGAACTGGACGACGTGCGCCGCAGTCGAACGCAATCCTCGGAAGATCAGTGGGGCGTGGGCCTTCACCGGAACACGGGTGCCTGTGTACGCTCTCTTTGAAAATCTGGAGGCGGGCGCTACAGTGAAGGAGTTTCTGGAGTGGTACCCCGAGGTCAGGGAATGGCAGGTGACGGCGGTTCTCAAGCACGAAACTGAATACTTCAAGATACCTGCCTGATCGTGAAGATTCTTTTCGATCATGGAACCCCGGCTCCGCTCAGGCACCATCTCGGAGAACACACGGTGGACCGGTCAGCGGAGCGGGGATGGGAGTTGATGGAAAACGGGGAGTTGCTCCGCAAAGCTGAAGAAGATGGTTACGAGATCCTCGTCACAACAGATCAAAATATAAGATTCCAGCAGAATCTATCAGACAGAAATTTGGCGATCATCGTTTTGCTTTCTCCCGCGTGGCCTCATGTGCGGCTTCGTACGGAAGAAATTCGGGCTGCTGTTGCAAAAGTGCGCCCCGGAGAAGTGGTTGAAGTCCCGATCTGAGTCGCCTCGCACACTGGTTCGCATCGTAATATAGCCGCACATGCGGCAAGCATAACGCGATTCCGCAAATCCGGATGCGCGCGCTCTTTTTCACCCGAAATTACGTACTTCGCCGCATTCGCTCCTATCCTTCATCAGCGAAAGCAAGGCAGCCCGCTCAGGGTGGCCGAAAGCTAATTTCGTTGAAAAATGGAGTTCTCATGCAAGCCGAAGATATACTGACCGCGACGCACAAACTGGAAGAGTCCGGCATGACCCGTTCCCAGTCGGAAACTATCGCCAGCACCATCATCGCCGCAGTGGCGCCACTGGCCACAAAGACCGATCTGGAGTCGATGAAGGAGGCCACGAAGGCCGACCTGGAGTCGATGAGGGAGCAAATGGCAACCAAGGCGGACCTGGAGTCATTGAAGGAGCATATGGCGACCAAGAAGGACGTGGAGTCCGTTAAGGTATGGTATTTACTAACCTTGCTCGGAGTGGTCGGGACGATTCTATACATCACCGATTAATAGCATTCACTCAACTTCAAAATCGCTGCTTGCCGTTGCCTTCAGCACGCCAGCGCAAATCAGGGTGCTGACTTGAAAATGGGGTTGTAAATGATGCCCAATGCGTTGCCGAAGGGATCTATTACCGAACCCAGCCGAATGCCACCGCCGACATCGATGATGGGGGCATTCTCTTTAGCGCCCAGGCTCAGCAAGCGAGCGTATTCTTTTTCGACATCCTCTACACCCCAATAAGCCAATATATTCTTTGCCTTTGGTTCTCCGGTGTCTTCTGCAGGCATGAGGCCCAACTCGAAACCCCGAATATTGAAACCCACGTAATAGGACTCGTTAAAGTAAGGCTCTATGCCAAAAGCTTGCGTATACCATCCGATAGCTTCTTCCAGATTGCCCACTTCGTAGACTACAGTCCTAAGACCCAGGAATGTTGATTGTTCCATTTGATGCCTCTTGCTCATTCTAAGCCACGGTACGCACCTTGCCGACGTACAGGTTCAGCGCGGATTCTATTTGAAAAGGGCCGGCAAGGCCTCCGGGGGTGAGTTGTCCGCCGAAACCGAACGCGGTGCTGAGGAAGTGGTCGAGGTCGGCGGAATTGCGTTCGCGTTTTGCCGGGTCTGTCAGCGGAGTTACGAACTCGTGCGCGATGAGTACGGCTCGCTTCGAAGAGCGGAGCTTCGCCTGTTCGAGTACCGCGGCCGTTGCCGTGAGAAGCTGATAGCGCAACCGCGGCACATGAGGATGCTGGAAGTCCAGGCCATAGCGGTCGACCAACTCTTCAAGCCTGATGAGCGCCTTCGAGCGCGGGTTCGATGCGAGCGCCGCTTCCGCGTGCCGGCGCCGGTCGGCGAGCGTATCGCCGAAGGTCTCATCGGCTTTGGCCTCAATGGCGATCACCATGAGGCCATGGTCGTCCTCCGCTACGAGGAACAGATCAATGTTGGGATGTTCCCCGCGGTGCCTGTCTATGAAGATGCGAACTTCAGGCTCAGCGCGCCAAAAGCGTAACGGCCCGAAATCGGGACAATTTTCAAGAGCTTGTGCGACATCCGGCTGGAAGTTCGGCGCGGCTGCGATCCACGCTCTCGCGTTCTCCTTGGCGCTGCGACCGTCCTTCCAATGAATATCGCGTTTTGGCGGCGCGAATCGATGCCATTCATCGATCGTAGTCAAAAGGTGGAGTTCCTTTCTGATAGTTCCAGCGGCATGAACTTTGTGCATAAATCGAATCTCAGATGGTGAATATGTTTATATGGTTGCGATCACTACTGTCCGGTTAAAACTCGAATAATTTCAACTGCTTGGCGTCCATGTT
>VYCF01000049.1 GCA_009844085.1 Gammaproteobacteria bacterium
GCGGCTCAGCCGCCCTCAACCAGAACCCCCGGCCTCGGCCGGGGGTTTTGCTTTTGGGTCAATGAAAATCGGGGTCGCTCAACGCGCTTCCGCGCGGCAGGACGAAGGTTAGGGTCCGCGCCTTACGGGAATCGCGCGGGGGATGCGCCGGCCGGTTCCGATGTTTCGGATTCGAATGCCGGCGGCTCCGCGAAATTTCCTGGCGCTGCGGCCGGCTCCGCGTCGAAATATTGCAACGCGACGAACAGCAAGGATGCGATGGCGATATTGATCGCGCTCATCGACAACAAACCCCTCGCCTGCGACCTGCCGAGTTCCGCAACGCTCGTAACGATTTTCGCTTCGAGCTTGGTCAAGCGCTTGTCCATCTTGTTGAAGCGCTTGTCCATGTCGGACTTCAACCTGGCGAATCGCTTGTCCACGGCGACGAATCGTTGGTCCACCGCGCCGAAGCGGCGGTCGAGTTCGGCGGTCAGGTATTCTTTGGTCACCAGCTCTTTCATGGCGTCGTTCACGATTTCGGCTGCGGCGTCGGCTTGCGGTTTGGGCATGCCCGACTCCTCCAGTTTCCGGCTTGCGGCCAAAGTGTCAAGAATTGCGTCCATTTTCCCTCTCCTGATTGCGTAAACGGCGTAAGGAGCGCCAATCGTTTCCAGATGCCCATGCTTTCTGGAATGAATATAGCCTTGCACCGCAGAGATGCCGCGTTTTCGGCAAAAATAGTTGCGGGCGTAGCGGCGGCTTGCGCTACACTCTAGCGCGGCGCGGAAAATCCGGGCGAAACCGATTGGGGCATGTTCATGACGGGGAAAAAATTCAAGCTGCACATCGCCGGCAAGACCGATACCGGCATGTTGCGTGAACACAACGAGGACTTCATCGGCTTTGACGAAGACGCCGCCCTTGCGGTGCTAGCCGACGGCCTTGGCGGCCGCGCTTCCGGCGAAGTCGCGTCGTGCATGGCGGTCACCTCGATTCTGACCGAATTGCGGCCCGACCGTCCGCTACAGGCCGAAGCCGGAGATCTGTTCGACGAACTGCTGCGGGCCATCGATGCGGCCAACCGGCGAATCTTCTACGCCGCCAACGCGAACAAGTGCCATAACGGCATGAGCACGACGCTGGTCGCGGCCCGGATCGAAGGCCGGCGCATGTTGGCGGGATGCGTGGGAGACTCGCGCCTGTATCTGCTGCGCGACAGGGAATTGACGCAATTGTCGCGCGACCACAGCCTGATCAACGACCTGCTCGCCAAGGGCGCGATGCCGAACGACGATTTCTCGCTGACCAATATCGACCATATCCTCACGCGGGCGCTGGGCATACATGACGCGGTAGAGATCGATCGCCTCGAACACGAACTCCAGGGCGGCGACCTGCTGTTGATGTGTTCCGACGGACTCACGAACATGGTCGCCGACTGGGAAATCAAGGACATCCTCAACGGCCGCCCCGACGATATCGATCTCTGCGTCAAAAGACTGGTCGACAGCGCCAACCGCAACGGCGGCAAGGACAACGTCTCCGTCATCCTGATGCGAATCGAATAGATTTCGCACGAAGTGAGTCGCTGTCTGGTGAGTGGCATTCAGCGGGCGTGCGAGGCAGGATGCCGAGCCCGAAGCCTACAGGGATGTATTTACGGCGTCCGCTGAATGCCACTCACCAGACGGCGACGGATCGAAGCCATTACTCTCCAACCCGCGAGGCGAAGCGCACGGGCATGAGGATGTGGTCCTCTACTAGGTCGTACAGGCGGCCGAGATGGCCGCGGCGCGTGGGGCCGGGATTGCTGTCGGACGTGGCGACCACGACCAGGTCGAGATCCTCGACCACGAAGATGAGCTGGCCACCGTAGCCCCATGCCACCGGCACCTGCATGCCCGCCAGATCTCGCAGCCACCAGCCGTAGCCATAGAAACGGCCCTGGCCTCGCGGTGAGCGTGCGCGGGGCTGGTGCGATGCGGCAACCCATTCTTCGGGCACGACCTGGGTCTCGCCATGCCTGCCTTCGTTCAGATACATGGCGCCGAAGGCGAGCATCTGCCGCGGCGTCATTTCCATGTCGTTGCCGCCAAAGTAAATTCCCTGCGGATCCCGGGGCCAATAGGACATCGAATAGCCCATTGGGCTCGTCAGGTATTCTTGCGCGAATCGCTTGGCGTCCATGCCGCTCGCGCGGGTCAGGATCGCCGAAAGCAGATGCGTGCTGCCGGTGCTGTAGAGCATTCTCGTACCGGGCCGCGCCACCAGCGGCTGATCGATGGCGAATTTCACCCAGTCCCGGCTTGCGACCCAGCGACCGTAGTTGCGATTGCTCGTGGTTTCGAGTCCCGACTGCATCGTGAGCAGGTTTTCCACCGTGATTTCGCGTTTTCCGGCGTAATCGTCACCTTCCAGATATTCGGGAAAAAACTCCGCCAGGGTGCTGTCCACCGATTCGATGAAGCCTTCTTCGATGGCGATTCCCACCAGCGCGGAGATGACGCTCTTGGAAGCGGATTTCATGTTCGCCGGCCGGCTCGCCCCGGCGCCGTTGTAATACCGCTCGAAAACGAGTTCGCCATCGTGCTGGACGAGCAGGCTGTGCAGCCGCGGCAAGCGCCCGGCGGCGCCATCGGCGGAACTGAAATCGATTTGCTGGACTCTGTTTTGGGCTGGGACCGGCAGAGCGTGCAGCAGAATGAGCGGCAGCAGGAGAATACGCACGATCCTTGTCATCCCGGTTGGCCCCTTTTCCCGTCTACTCGTCAGATCAAGGTCAGATCGCGCTGAAGGCGTCGTCGAGGATCGCCGGCGTCAGAATTTGCGGAAGAATGACCGGTTCGCCCGCCGGATCTCCTGGATAAAGTACATACAAGGGCACCGAAGGCCGCCGGAATTCTTCGAGCACGGCGGTGATTTCCGGATCCTCGTTGGTCCAGTCGCCTTTCATGTAGACGATGTCGTTGTCTTCCATGGACTGCTTCACGCGCTCGGTGCCGAGGCTGCTTTGTTCGTTGACCAGGCAGGTAATGCACCAGTCCGCGGTCATGTTGACGAACACCGGCGTGCCGCCGGCGCGATACTCGGCCAGCCGGACGCTGCTGAAAGCTTCGAAATCGGCGCTCGCATGCTCTCTTGAGCCCAGCGCCAAGTCCGAATCCGGCTGGGCCATGGTCTGCAGGAAAGGCGTCTGCATCAGGTAGCCGGCCAGGAACAGGGTGGCTACGCCGACCGCGAGATTGGCGGTGCGCATGATTGGCCCCACCACATGGCGGCGCTGGTACAGCCACGCCGACAGCGCCAGCAGGATGCATACGCCGAGCACCAGCGACATGCCCATGACGCCGACCTGATTGCCGAGTACCCACAGGAAGAAGGCGGCCGAAGCGTAGAGCGGGAAGGCCATGAATTGCTTGAAAGTGTTCATCCAGGCGCCCGGACGCGGCAGGAAGCGGGTCAGCGCGGGCGCAAAGGACAGCACGAGAATCGGCAAGGCCATGCCGAAGCCGAGCGAAAGGAACACGAGCATCGCCACGACCCAGGGCTGGGTCAGGGCGAATCCGAGCGCGGGGCCCATGAACGGCGCGGTGCAAGGCGTCGCGACAATGGTCGCCAATACGCCGGTGAAGAACGAACCCTTGTAGCCCTTCTGCGTGGTCAGGCTGTTGCCGGCTCCCATCAATCCCGTGCCGATCTCGAATACACCGGACAGACTCAAGCCGAGAGTAAAGAACAGGTAGACGATGAAGGCGGGGAACCAGGGCTGCTGGAACTGGAACGCCCAGCCGACCTGCTCTCCCGCCGCGCGCAGGGCAATCAGCACCGAGGCGAGCAATACAAAGGAGATGAGTATGCCGCCGGTATAGGCCAGGCCTTCGTTGCGCTGATGACGGGCGGTCTCGCCCGACGCGGCGACGAAACTCAGCGCTTTCAGCGACAGCACCGGGAACACGCATGGCATCAGGTTGAGAATCATGCCGCCGAGCAGGGCGCCCAGCATGAAGAGCGGCAGCCCGCCTAGGCCAGAGTCGTTACCACCGGCATCCGCCGCCATCGACGCCAGTGTCGTCGCATTGGCGATGCCCGCCGGATTGACGAAATCATAAGCGGTTCGACCGCCGGCCGCGTCTTCGAGCACCAGGGTGCCATAAATCGATTCGAGGTCGTCGAGCATACGGCGTGGCTGCTGGTGAGTAATCTGCAGGAGATTCGACTCCACCGTTACGTCACGCAGCGGCCCGGGCTTGATGACCCGGCGCTGCTCGGGGAAGAACCAGGCGTCGGCAATGCCGTCGAAATTCAGCGTGGACGATTCGAATCCGAGGCTGACGCGCTCGCCCGCCACCGCGAGCAGGGAGCGGATATCATGCTCGACGACGGGCAATTGCTCGCGGGCGCCGGCGAACAGTTCGGCATGGGCCGCGTCGGTCTCCAGGGCTTCTCCCACCGGCAAGGTGACGCTCAGGCGCTGTTCGCCCGGTATGCAGATCAGGTCGCAGACGTTCCAGTACGCCAGCGTGGAAAGTTCGACCGACTCGCCTTCGTAGTCCGCGGGAATCGTCACCGCGACCGGATGCAGCACCTGTTCTTCATAGCCGAAATTGACCAGGTCGGTATCGTAGAACGGCAGCCACGCCGGTGCGGGAAATTGCAGTTCGCCGACCTGCGTGCCGGTCGGCGCAATCCATTCGTTCAGGCTGGTCGGCTCGCCGCTGTCGCCGCCCATCTTCCAATAGGTGTGCCAATGTTCCGCCGGATCGAGCCGCAAGCCGAGCCAGGCGGTTTCGCCGGGAACGATGTTGCTGGTTTCCGCGATCAATTCGACTTCGATGCTATGGTCCCAGGCGACGCTGGTGAGGGTCGGGCGCAGATCGTAGCCGTGCCAGGCGCCCTCCTCGTCGACCCAGGCGAGCATGCCGTCTAGTTCGGTCATGTCGGCGGGATGGCGATTATGCTGTTCGGTGGTAATCCGGATGCGCGAGTCTTCCAGCATCACGTCGCGATAAGGCGCATATTTCATGACGCGGGCGCGGGTCGGGAAGAACCAGGCTTCATCGACATCGGCGAAGCGCGTATCGGGCGCCTGCACCATGACGCTGACCTTGCCGTCATGGCGATTGAATTGGGCGGTCAGTTCGTGTTCGCCGAGCGGAACCGGGGTATTGGCGCGGGCGTCCGCAAAGCCGTTGCGCCAGCGCTCGTCGATCGCGGGCGAATTCGACACCGGCAGGGAGATGGCGAAGCGCGCGCTGCCGGGAATGCAGATGACTTCGCATACCTGCCAGTCGATGGTGGTTTCCGCGGCAAGCGTATCGCCCTGGAAATCCCCCGGGATCGAAACCGGCAACGGCAGAAATACTTCATGGCCGTAGGTGAAAGTCACCAGGCCGGAATCGAGAAAGGGAGTCCATTCGGGAATCGGCCAGACGATGTCGCCGATGTCGTCTTCCGACATGCCCGCGGGCAACTGCCAGTCGCTCGTGCCGGTAGCCTCGCCGCTGTCGCCGCCGAACTTCCAATAGGTATGCCAGTTCTCGATCGGGTCGAGACGGATGCCGAGCCACAAGGTCTCGCCCGGAACCGCGGTCGTGGTTTCGGCGACGAGTTCGACTTCGATCTGCTCGGTGCTGTGCACCTGGGCCTTGAGGCCGATGCCGGCAAGGCACAACACGAGCAAGGCGGAGAGCCGGGCGAGGGTTTTCGACATCACTTCAGTCCCGTATTGCAGTGTGCGTAGCGCATCAGATTGATTTTACGCGAACAGAAACCGCTCTACCACCAATTGCAGATTGCGCTCGCCGCGAAATTCGTTGACTTCGAGGCGGTAGGCCAGGCTGATTTCGACGGCCTCGGGGTCGGGCCAGTCCTCGACATTGAAGGCGATCGCTTCGACGCGCACGTCGGGATCCTCCAGCGGGCTCAAGGTCATGCGCAGGTGCTTCTCCTTGAGCGGCTGCTGGCGCCGCAACCTGAAACGTCCGTCGAATATCGGTTCCGGGAAATCCTTGCCCCAGGGGCCGGCGTTGCGCAGCATCTGGGCGACTTCGAGACTGAACCATTGCGGCTCGAGCGGCCCGTCGCTGAGCAGTTTCGCCTCAAGTTGCCCGGGTTCGAGTTGCCGGGCCGCCTCCTCGGTGAATGCCGCGCGGAATTCCTCGAACCGGTCCGCTTCCAGGCTCAGGCCCGCGGCCATGGCATGGCCGCCGAAACGCGTGACCAGACCGGGATGGCGGCTGGCGATGGCGTCGAGCGCATCGCGCATGTGAAATCCCCTGATCGAACGGCCGGAACCCTTGAGTTCTCCCTGTGCGTTTTCACCATTGGTGGCGAAGGCGATCACAGGCCGGTGCAGGCGGTCCTTGATCCGCGAGGCCACAATGCCGACTACGCCCTGATGCCAGCCCGGCTCGTACAGGCAAAGTCCCGCCGGCAATTCCTGCGGCGATTGCGCGAGCCGCGCCACGAATCCGACAGCCTGCTCATCCATTTCCGCCTGGATTTCCCGGCGTTCCCGGTTGATCTCATCAAGCGCCCCGGCCAGTTCACCGGCGGAACGTTCGTCTTCGGCCAGCAGGCATTCGATGCCGGTGGACATGTCGGTCAGGCGGCCCGCGGCGTTCAGCCTCGGCGCGACGCCGAAAGCCAGATCCGCGGCAACGGCATTGGCGTAATTGCGTCCCGCAACCTTGAGCAGGGCGCGGACGCCGGGCCTGGCTCTGCCGGCTCGAATACGGCGCAGCCCTTCGTGCACGAGGATGCGATTATTGCGGTCGAAGGAGACGACATCCGCGATCGTACCGACGGCCACGAGGTCGAGCAACTCGGCCAGATTCGGCTCGGGGGGCCCTTCGTTTCCGAACCAGTTCATTTCGCGCAATCGGCGGCGCAAGGCGAGCATCACGTAGAAGATCACGCCGACGCCAGCGGTGTTCTTGGCAGGAAAGTCACAATCCGGCTGATTGGGGTTGACGATGGCGTCGGCGGCCGGCAATTGCGCCGCGGGCAGGTGGTGGTCGGTGATCAGGACGTTCAGGCCGGCGTCCCTGGCGGCCGCCACCCCTTCCAGGCTTGAAATGCCGTTGTCGACGGTGACCAGCAGATCGGGATTGCGAGTGCGGGCGAGTTCGACGATGGCCGGCGTCAGCCCGTAACCGTATTCGAACCGGTTCGGGACGATGTAGTCCAGGTGATCGAATCCGAAGCCGTGCAAAGCGTCGAGTGCGAGAACGCAACTCGTGGCGCCATCGGCGTCGAAATCTCCCACGAGCAGGACTTTCCGTTGCTCGCGCAAAGCGGCGAGCAGCAGTTCGACGGCATCTTCGATGCCCTTGAGCGATTCGGGCGGCGCCAGGTGGGCAAGTCCCAGTTCCACCTCTTCGGGCCCGGTCACGCCACGCTGGCTGTACACGCGGCGCAGTAGCGGATGCATTTCGCCGGACCAATCGAGGTCCGCCGCCTGGCGCCGGATCAGAGTCGCCCCGTTCAAACCGCGAGACCGCCCAAAATCGAAGTGAGCGCGGCCAGGTCGTTTTCGACCACGCGATAACGCTCCGGGCGCCTGAACTGGCGTTGCAGGCGCTCGGGCAATTCCGGCGCCGGCAGACCGGCGGCGGTGACCGCCTCGGCGAACTTGGCCGGATGCGCGGTTGCAAGACAAATCATCGGCGCTTCCGGGTCGCGGACGCTCTCGCGTGTGGCGCGCGCGGCGCGTACGCCGACCGCGGTATGAGGATCGAGCAGGACGCCATGTTCGCGCCAGACTTCGGCGATGGTTGCGCATGTTGTAGCGTCGTTCGCGCTGGCGCTGTCGAAAACCTCGCGCATGGCCCGCCAGCGCGCCTCGGACAGGCTCGCCTTGCCCGTGGCTCCGTCGGCCATGAATTGCGCGAGGGCCGTGCTGTCGCGTCCGAACAGATCGAACAGGTAACGTTCGAAATTGCTGGAAACGAGAATGTCCATGCTCGGCGACCAGGTATGTTTGAGCGGGGCGATCGAATACTCGTTGCCGCCGATGAAACGGTGCAGGATGTCGTTCTCGTTGGTGGCAACGATCAGTCGCTTCACGGGCAGACCCATTTCCCGGGCCAGGTAGCCGGCATAGATGTCGCCGAAATTTCCCGTCGGCACCGAGAACGAAACCGGGCGCTCCGGGGCGCCGAGCCGCAGGCCGGCGTGTATGTAATAGACGATCTGCATGACGATGCGCGCCCAGTTGATCGAGTTAACGGCCACGAGTTGCAGCCCGGGGGGCAGAAAGGACTGATCGGCGAAAGCGGCCTTCACCAGACGCTGGCAATCGTCGAAGTTGCCCTCGACCGCCAGATTGAAAACATTGTCGCCCGCCACCGTGGTCATCTGCTTGCGTTGCACGTCGGAGACTTTCTCGTGGGGATGCAGTATGCAGATATCGACCTGGGCGGAATGGCGGCAGCCTTCGAGCGCCGCCGAGCCGGTGTCGCCCGAGGTCGCCCCGAGAATCAGCACGCGCCTGCCCTTGCGCCGCAGCACGTGATCGAGCATCCGGCCGAGCACCTGCAAGGCGAAGTCCTTGAAGGCCAGGGTCGGCCCATGGAACAACTCGAGCACGTATTCGCCTTCCCCCAGGGCCGTAAGCGGCGCGACTTCAGGATCGGAAAAGCCGGCGTAACTCGCCTCGACCATGCGGCGCAGGTCGTCTTCGGGAAAAGCGCCGGCGGTAAACATCGAAGCGATCCGCCAGGCGAGTTCGGCATAGGACAGATCGCGCATTTCCGCCAGATCGGAGGCGGACAGGCGGGGCAATTCTGCCGGAACGAACAGGCCCCCGTCCGGCGCGAGCCCGGTCAGCAGAACGTCTTCAAATGACTGGCCGGAACAGCCGCCGCGGGTGCTGAGATATTCCACCTGTCATTCCCCGGCGGAAAAGGGCGCCACCCGGATCCGGCCGATCGGACCGACCACGTCCGGCAGCGAGCCGAGTTCGGCGATGGCGGCGTTCATGTTCCCGTCCGGCACCGCATGGGTAAGCAGGACAATGGGAATGCTGCCGCCGTGGACCTCCTTCTGGATCACCGCCTCGATACTGATGGCGTGCTGTTCGAGCACCCGCGTGATCCTGGCCATCACTCCCATGCGGTCGAGCACCGGGATGCGCAGATAACATTCGGACTCGATGCCGTCTATGGACACGACGGGAAGCTTCGAGGCCGCGCCGTGGTAGTGCAAGGCGGGCACGAGCGGCTGCGCGGCCCCGGCGCGAAGCTGGCGGGCGATATCGATGACATCGGCCACTACCGCCGAGGCAGTGGCGTCGGACCCGGCGCCCGGACCCTGGTACATGGTCGTGCCGACGGCGTGACCCTTGACGACGATGGCGTTATCCACGCCGGCCACTTCGGACAACAGCCAGCGCTTGCTGATCAGGGTCGGATGCACGCGCAACTCAATTCCCTTCCCGGTGTGCCGGGCGATGCCCAGGTGCTTGATGCGATAGCCGAGTTCTTCGGCGTAGGCGAGGTCTTCGGGAACGAGCGCGCTGATCCCCTCGGTGTACGTGGCGGCGAATTGCAGGGGAATGCCGAATGCGATGGACGCCATGATGGTGAGCTTGTGAGCGGCGTCGGTGCCGTCCACGTCGAAACTCGGGTCCGCTTCGGCGTAACCGAGTTCCTGGGCCTCGGTGAGCACGTCCTCGAAGCTGCGCCCGCCGGCCGCCATTTCGCTCAGGATGAAATTGCCGGTGCCGTTGATGATGCCCGCCAACCATTCGATGCGGTTTGCGGCGAGGCCTTCGCGCATGGTCTTGATGATGGGGATGCCGCCGGCGACGCTGCTCTCATAGGCCAGGGTGGTGCCGTGCCGTTCGGCTATTTCGAACAATTCGTCGCCGCGTTCGGCAATCAGCGCCTTGTTTGCGGTGACGACCTGCTTGCCGTTGGCCAGGGCCTGGCCGACGACTTCGAATGCGGGCTCGAAGCCGCCCATGGTTTCCACCACGACTTGCACGTCGTCATCATTGACGACTGCGAATGGGTCGTCGCCGAGAGCGATTCCCGAATCGGTTCTTACCGTCTCTTTCGCCGCCTTGGGCCGCCGCGTCGCCACACGCACGACCTCGACCGGCAGGCCGGCGCGGCGCGCGATTTCATCTGCATTGCCGAGCAGCAGGCGCAAACTGCCCCCGCCGACGGTGCCAAGACCACAGATTCCTACCTTTACAGGTGCTTGCATCGAAAACGGTTTCCACGCCGGGAAAGAGAGCGCGGATTATACTGGATGCGGCGGCCGGCGAGTTATTCGATTCCCAGCATCGCCGCCAGACTGGGCGCATCCATGTATCCCGGGATCAGGCGTCCGTCGGGAAACACCAGCGCCGGCGTGCCCTGGATGCCGAGTTGGTTGCCCAGGTCGTAATGGGCCATAACCGGCGATTCGCAGTCGCGGATGGGAAGATTCTGGCCGTTCTTGGCCTGGGTCAGCGAGCGGTGGCGGTCTTCCGAACACCAGACCGAAATCATCTTGTCGTAGGAAGTCGCATTTTCGCCGCCGCGCGGATACGCGAGATAGCGAAGGCGAATGCCGAAATCGAGTAATTGCTCGCGCTCACCGTGCAGTTGACGGCAATATGTGCAATCGACGTCGGTGAATATCGTCAGCGTCGCTTTCGCTTCGCCCTCGGGTTCGTAGATGATTGCTTCCTCGTCGGGTATGGCCGAGATCTTTCGCAGATTGGCTTCCTGGCGATTGGCGATGGACAGGTTGAGCAGACCGTCCGGCGTGGTCCGGTACAGGTCGCCGGCAAACAGGTATTGGCCGGAAGCGTCCGAGTACAGCAATTCCCCGGTGTTCAGTTCGACTTCGTAAATCGTGTCGAGAGGCGTGGGCTTGATATTGACGATTTCCAACTGGTTGTTGGAGGCGACGACGATGGATTCATGCAGCCGCTCGCGCAGGGAATCGTTCTGGGCGAAGACGGGCTGAACCAGCATGCCGAGCGACAGTATCGCGCACGCGGAAAAAAAGCCGGATTTGCCGAAAGGTTTCATTTTCATTGGACCTCCGGGGAAAAGAACAATGATAAACCGGACGGATTGCCGGGGCCAGCCCGCCCCACCGTCATTCTGCGCGCAGAATGAAAAGTAGCCTCAGGCTTCGGCCTGCGGCTTCTTGTCGAGCCTCTCGGCGATGCGCGCGGCGCGGCCGCTCAACTTGCGCAGATAGTACAACTTGGCCTGCCGCACATCGCCGCGGCGCTTGACCTTGACGCCGGCGACCAGGGGGCTGTAGGTCTGGAATGTGCGCTCGACACCGACGCCATGGGAAATCTTGCGCACCGTGAACGCGGAATTGAGGCCGCGATTGCGCACGCCGATGACGACGCCCTCGAAAGACTGGATTCGCTCTCGCTCACCTTCCTTGATGCGAACCTGCACCACGACTGTGTCGCCGGGACCGAATTCGGGCAGTTTTTTGTCCATCTGCTCCTGTTCGATCTGCTGGATGATCTTGTTCTTGCTCATCGTGTTCGCTCCTCGGACGGTGCGGCCCCAAGGCCCGCGATAGTTCAGTTCTCGTTCATGCCGGCGCGATATTCGTCCAGCAAGCGCTGTTCTTCTTCGTTCAATTCCCGGCCGGCCAGCAAATCCGGCCTCCGGCGCCAGGTCGTGCCGAGTTTCTGCATCAGGCGCCAGCGTCTGATCGCCTCGTGATCGCCGCTCAGCAACACTTCCGGCGCCTCTTCCCTGGCCACTTCCCGGGGCCGCGTATATTCCGGCCCCAGCAACAGGCCGTCCGCGAAACTGTCGCTCCCGGCGCTGTCTTCGTCGCCGAGCGCGCCAGGCAACAGGCGGATGATCGCGTCGATCAAGGCCATCGCCGCCAGTTCGCCGCCGCTGATGACGAAATCTCCCAGCGAAACTTCCTCATCGACCGCGCTGTCGATGACGCGCTGGTCGACGCCCTGGTAACGGCCGCATAGCAGCACCAATTTTGGCATCGAAGCCAGTCGCACGACCGTTTCGTGGTCGAGTCGCCGGCCCTGGGGCGACAGGTAAATCACCCTGCCCCTGCCTTCCTGCTGCGCCGCCGCCAGGCTGTCCAACAACGGCGCGGTCTTCATCAGCATTCCCGGTCCGCCCCCGAAGGGCCGGTCGTCCACCGTCCGATGCCGGTCGCGGGCGTAGTCGCGCGGGTTCCAGTAAGCCAGTTCGACCAGTCCCTGCCCGACAGCCCTGCCCGTCACTCCGTATTCACTCAATGCGGTGAACATTTCCGGAAACAGCGTGACGATATCGACCCGCATGTCACGTCTCCGCCAGGAAATCCGCGCCCCAATCGACTTCGATCATGCCGGCTTCCAGATCCACCCGCCGTACTACCTGCTCCCAAACGAACGGAATCAGGCGCTGGCGATCGTCTATGCTGCCGGCTTCGGGTTCGACGACGAGCACGTCATTCGCGCCGGTCTCGAGCAGGTGGCTGACCCGCCCGAATTTTTCCCCCGCCAGATTGATCACCTGCAATCCCTGCAGTTGATGCCAGTAATATTCTCCCGCTTCCAGTTCAGCCAACTCGGAAGCTTCTACCGCGACTTCGCATCCCGTGAGACGCCGTGCAAATTCCGGTTCGTCATACTCCTCGAAATGCACCAGCAGGTTGCTGCCCTGCCAACGGCTGTGGTCGATGCGCAAGCGCCGGGGCCCGTTTTCCGTTTCAACCAGCAGGTCGGCGAAATCGAGAATGTTTTCCGCGGGGCTGGTCCAGGATTGCAGTTTCACCCAGCCCTTGACGCCATGCGTCCGGCCAATTCTCCCTACGACAAGCTTGGCCATGGCGATGCGGGGCCGGCCTGGGTCGATGTCCCGCGCCATTGCGCCGCAGTTCAGCTTTCGGAGGAAGCTGCCGCTTGCGCGTGCTCTTGCGCGTACTTTTGTGCGTGCTGGGCCAGGGTGGCGACCCTGGGAGTGACCTGCGCGCCTTGAGACTTCCAGTATTCCATGCGCTCAAGGTCCAGCCGCAGGCGCTCTTCCCGGCCGCGGGCCACGGGATTGAAGAACCCGATGCGTTCTATGAACCGGCCGTCGCGCGGCGAGCGCACATCGGCGACGGTAATGTGGTAGAACGGCCTCTTCTTCGCCCCGCCACGCGCCAGACGAATCGTTACCATAATCAGTTCCTGTCGAAATCAAGCTGCCGGGATTTTCGCTTTGCGGCGGATTGCGCCGGCCCGGACAAAAAAGGCGGCTATTCTAAGGCAATTCGGTGGGCAATGAAAGACGGAACCGGTATCGTCAGAACCGTGGAAAATTGCCGCCGCCGGGGAAGCGGCCGGAGCCCGTGGCGCCGGGGAGTTGGTTCATCAGTTTCTCGAGATTGCCGCCTTTTATCTTGCGGGCGGTCCTTTGCATCGTCTTGTGCTGCTTGAGGAGGCGGTTGAGATCCTGGATCTGCGCGCCGGCGCCTTGCAAAATGCGGCGTTTGCGCGAACCGTTGATGATCGCCGGGTTACTGCGCTCGCGCGGCGTCATGGAATTGATCACCGCTTCCATGCGGCGCAATTGACGATCGTCCATCATGTTGGCCGCACCCGGCGGCAATGCGCCCATGCCCGGCAGCTTGTCCACGATCCCGGCAACGCCGCCCATGTTGCGCATCTGGCGCAATTGCTCG
Source organism: Gammaproteobacteria bacterium (assembly GCA_009844085.1). Lineage (GTDB taxonomy): Bacteria > Pseudomonadota > Gammaproteobacteria > Pseudomonadales > Pseudohongiellaceae > UBA9145. The sequence continues at coordinate 13,633 of VYCF01000049.1, forward strand.
CGCATGTCATCCAGGTCGAAGCCCTTGCCCTTCTTGACCTTTTTCGCCATGCGGGCGGCTTTCTTCCGGTCGACCTTGCGTTCGGCCTCCTCGATCAGCGACATCATGTCGCCCATGCCGAGAATGCGCGAGGCAATGCGCTGGGGATGGAATGCTTCGAGCGCGTCGGGCTTCTCACCTGTACCGATGAACTTGATCGGCTTGCCGGTGACATGCCGCACCGAAAGCGCGGCTCCGCCCCGGGCGTCGCCGTCGGCCTTGGTCAGCACCACGCCGGTAAGCGGCAGAACGTCGCCGAAGGCGCGGGCGGTATTGGCGGCGTCCTGGCCGGTCATGGCGTCTACTACGAACAGGGATTCCACCGGCTTGAGCGACTCATGCAAATGGCGGATTTCCAGCATCATTTCGTCGTCCATGGCGAGCCGCCCAGCGGTATCGACGATGAGCACATCCACGAATTGCTTTTTCGCTTCCTTCAACGCCGCCGCGGCGACGGCGAGCGCGCCGCGGCTGCTGTCGCCGGCAAAGAACTCCACCTCGACCTGGGCCGCGAGCGTCTCCAGTTGACCGATCGCCGCGGGGCGATACACGTCGGCGCTGGCGACCAGCACCCGTCTCGATCGTTCCCGCTTGAGCCAGGACGCGAGTTTCGCCACCGTGGTGGTCTTGCCCGAGCCCTGCAGTCCCGCCATCAGGATGACCGCGGGCGGGACGGCGCGTAATTCGAGTTCGGTGCTGGCCGGACCCATGACCGCTTCGAGTTCGGCCTGGACGATCTTGATCAGGGTCTGCCCCGGCGTCAGGCTGGCGGCAATTTCCTGGCCGGTCGCCCGCTCGCGCACCCGGTCCAGGAATTCCTTCACCACCGGCAGCGCGACATCGGCTTCGATCAGTGCCCGGCGCACATCGCGCAAGGCTGCCTCGACCTGGCCTTCGTTGAGCGCGGTCTTGCCGCCCAGACCGCGAAAAGTGGCGGAAAGGCGCTTGGTGAGATTTTCGAACACTTGACTGCCCCGGCGAAAAAGGCGCCAGTATAACGAACCGGTCTTGCGGTAGACAGGTCCGGAAAAAGCGCTTCAACCGGGCTGGGACATATGCGACACTTTTCCGCCTGTTACTGCCGAATGACGCCAGGGACATGCCGGAACTCAGTGTTACCGCCGGAATTTTCGCCGTAAGCTTTTACGGTCTGGCTTTCGCGCTGCAATTGCAGCGGCTGCGCGGCGGCCGGAATGCCCGTTCGCTGGTCCTGAGCTGCGGCCTCGTCGCAGTGCTCGCACATGCCGTCAGCGCCTGGGAAATCGTCCGCCTGCCCGACGGTTATCACTTCGGCATTACCCAGATCAGCACCCTGATTGCGCTGGCGATTTCCGTGCTCGTGCTCGGTTCGAGCTTGCGCAAACCGCTCGAAAACCTGTTCCTCGGCCTTTTTCCGCTGGCCATCGCGACTATTTTGCTGTCGCTGACGATCGGCAGCAGCTTCCCGACCACCACCCTCGGCCCGGCTTCCGGCGGCCATGTGCTTTTATCGGTGCTCGCGTATGGCTTCATTTCCATCGCAGCCTTGCAGGCGGTGTTCCTTTCCTGGCAGAACTACCAGCTCAAGCACGGCCATGCCGGCGGTCTGCTCGCCAGAATGCCGCCGCTGCAGGATATGGAAGCCTTTCTGCTCGAATTACTCTGGGCCGGAGAAATTTTGCTCAGTCTGGCGATCGTCACCGGCGTCTTTTTCATCGACGATGCGTGGAGCATGGACGGCATCATTCACAAGAGCTTCTTCACCGCGCTCGCCTGGCTGCTGTTCGCGGTCCTGCTCTGGGGACATCATCGCCTCGGATGGCGCGGGACCACCATGATTCGGGGTACACTGACGGGGTTCGTATTACTGGTCGTCGGATTTTACGGTTCGAAATTCGTCCTGGAATATGTTCTCGGCTAGAAAAACAAGAATCGGCGCGATCCTCCGGATATTCCGCATCGTCTCCGTGGCAGTCGCCTGCTTCGCCGGCGGATCCTTCCATGCCCAGAGCCTGGAAGCGGCGCGGATGGCTTACGACGCAGGCGACTTCCTCGAAGCCGCGGACATGGCCGCGGGGCTGAATACCGCCGATGGCTACGCGCTGGCGGCGAATTCGCTGGCGGTATACGGCTTCCACATTGCCGCCCCGGGCCAGGAAAGGGAAGACATTTTCGCGCGCGCGACCGACTACGGCCTGGAAGCGGTCAGACTGGAACCGCAAAACGTCCAGGCGCATTTGCAACTTGCCCACGCCATGGGCCGTTACGCCCAGGTGGTCGGCGTCGTCGAAGTGCTCGGCAACCGCTATGTCACGCGTGTGCGCGACGCGGTGGAAACGGCGGCGGAACTCGACCCCGAATCGGCGATGGCGCATCTCGGCATCGCGGCCTGGCATGCGGAGGCGCTGGGCAAGGCCGGCATCATCGCGCGCCTGCTGTTCGGCGCTTCGAGCGCGAGAGCGCTGGAACACATTGATCTGGCGCTCGAATACGGACCCGAACTGAAGGTAGTGCAACTGGAAACCGGATATTCGCTGCTGCTTCTGAGCGAACGGCGCTACGGCGACCGCGCCTTGCGCCTGTTGCGAGCCGCGCGCGAATTGCCCATCGGCAACGCCTGGGACGAATTCCTGCACGAACGCACGCTGGAAATGCTCGCCGACCTGGGCGAATGCTGATTGTATTGCCGGCTACGCCGACCGGGCCTCATTCAGAATCTGGGTTTTCAATGCTTCGAACCGGGCCAGGCCCGACATGCGGCGTGACGCCAGCCTGATCTCGGCATCGCTTTGGCACGCCAGGGCGCAATGGAATCCGGGGGTCGCCCCGACCCGCAGGAACCGCCAGCCCGAGGTTTCCCCACCGCCGACTGCAACGCTGAAATCGCCGTCTTCGGCTCCGCTCACGGTAACAAGGCGCATCGAAGGCGCCAGCGCTTCGCCGCGCGCCTTGCTCCAGGCTTCCTTCAAGGTCCATAGTCTGTAGAACCATTGTTGCCGCGCCGCAGGTTCAAGTTGCATCAGTTCCGCCAATTCCGACGGATTGAACCAGCGCCGGGCGAGCCGTTCGACCTTGCGTTGCTTCAGCCCGTACTCGAGGTCGATGCCCAGCCTTTGCAGCGGTCCGGTGACGAGCACGATGCGGTCGTCCGAATGCGCCAGGTTGAAGCCGATGAAGGGCTCGTCGGGCGCCAGCGACGGTCTGCCATGGGGACCTTCGACAATGCGCCATTGGCCGGGCGCGCGGCTGGTATCAAGATGGGAAAGAGCGCCGCGAAGCAGCAGCCGGCCGAGGGCGAATTGCCGTTTGCGCAATTGCGAAGCGCAATTGCGGAAGTAATCGAGTTCTTCGGGGCTGAGCCAGGATAGGCCAAGGCGCAGATCCGAATCGGAAATATCGCCGATACGCAGATGCCACAGTTGCAGTTGCAGCAGGCTTTCGTGAGTTCGGGCGTGAATTCGGGCGCTCATTTGCGGGCGGCATCAGATGCGGCCGAAGGTGAGCAACGTTTGGTGATGAACTCGGCCAGAATGCGATATTCGTCCCGGCGCGGATCGGACTTGCGCCAGGCCATGCCGATGCGCCTGCTGACTTTTTCCGAACTGAAGCGGCGCAACGGTAATCCCGTGTCGCCAAGCACGTCTCCCGCTACCGCCATGGCGGGCAGCAGGGTCAGACCGAGACCGCCCGCAACCATCTGCACCAGCGTATGCAGGCTCGTGCCCTGGTACACCAGGTTGGTCTCGGCCGATTGCAATTCGCAAGCTTCGAGCGCGTGGTCGCGCAGGCAATGACCTTCTTCAAGCAGGAGCAGCGATTCGCCGCGCAACTGCTTCTGCCGCACCGACTGCTGCTTCTCCAGCGCATGTCCGGATGGCATGCAAAGCAGAAACTCGTCTTCAAACAGTGTCACGGTTTCCATGTCGCGCAGCGGATAGGGAAAGGCCAGCACCAACACGTCGAGCTTGCCCTGTTTCAGCATGACCGCAAGGCGCGAACTGATTTCTTCCTTCAGGTACAGCCGCAACTTGCCATAGGCCTGCCGCAGTTCACCCAGCATCCTGGGTAACAGGAAGGGCCCGATGGTCGGAATGACGCCGAGTCTGATTTCACCGGATAGCGAACCTTTCTCGGCCCGGGCCAGGCTGACGAAATCCTCGACCTCTCCCAGAATCGCCCGGGCCTGGTCGAGCAGTTTCTCCCCCACCGGCGTGATCAGCACCGACTTGCGATTGCGCTCGAAGATCACCACGCCAAGTTGCTGCTCAAGTTCCCGAATCGCCGTGCTCAAGGTCGACTGGGTAACGAAACAAGCCTCGGCCGCCTTGCTGAAATGTCGGTGCTCAGCCACCGAGACCAGATATTTAAGTTGTCTGAGCGATGGAATCATCGGCCCATGTTAATCGATTCTGCCGATCAAGGCTGCAAGATCGTTCGATTTTGTGGCTTCGATCCGTCGCCGGTGGCTGGTGCGGGGTCGCAGAATACCATTGGCAAACCGAGAACCGCTGGCGGAAATGCTTGCGTATTGGAATGTCGGTTAGAATGCCCGCGGCGCGAACTGAAAAAAGCACGACAAATCAATGGCCGAAACATCCGCAACGGACAAGGGCAGTCATCCGGAATTGCCATTCAAATGTTTGGCTCTCGACCTGGAAGTTACCAAGCAAAACCAACGCGTTGCAGCATTCGCGGCGGTGCGTTCCAGCGACGGAGAATCTTTCCATAGAAAGTTCGGCGGCAAAATCAAACATTCCGATTGGAAACAGCTCGATGCATTTGCCGGTGATACGGAAGTCCTGGTCGGTCACAACCTGATCGCCCACGATGTACCGTACTTGCAAGCCGAGGCGCCGGAGTTGAAGCTGCTCGGTTTGCCCCCGCTCGATACATTGCGGCTCAGTCCCCTCGCCTTCCCGCGCCACCCATATCATTCGTTGGTCAAGCACTACAAGAGCGGCGATATTGTGCGCGTCGCTTGCAACGATCCCGAACTCGATTGCCGCGCTAGCTTGCGATTGCTTGCGGACGAAATTGAAGCATTTCGAGCCATAGACGCAAACCTGCTGACCGCTTACCACTGGCTGACGACCAGGGATTCCAACGCCGCCGGCTTCGATCGGTTCTTCGCGTCGGTGCGCGGCAAGACCTGTCCGACCAGGGCCGATGTCATTACAGCGATGAGAAAGCGGCTGGAAAACGTCTCGTGTTCGACTCATGGACGAAAGCTGTTTGGCGATGCCGCGCAAGACGGCTGGCCGCTCGCCTACGCCCTGGCTTGGCTTTCGGTTGCGGGCAGCAATTCCGTTATGCCTCCGTGGGTGCGTCACCAGTTCCCCCAAGCGGGCGCACTCGTCCGGCGGCTGCGCGATACCGCTTGCACCGAGGCGGATTGTAACTGGTGCCGGGAACACCACGACGCAAACAAGGAACTCAAGCGCTGGTTCGGTTTCGACGGTTTTCGCCCCGAACCCAGGGACGCTTCGGGCAAGCCCATGCAGCAAGCCATCGTCGAATCAGTCATGGCCGGAGATCACGCGCTTGGCATCCTGCCGACGGGAACCGGAAAATCGCTTTGCTATCAGATTCCGGCACTGTCGCGATACGACAAGACGGGAGCGTTGACAGTCGTCATTTCGCCGCTGGTGGCGCTCATGGCCGACCAGGTTACCAGTCTTGAAAAGCTTGGCATCGAGTCCGGCGCGACCGTCAACGGGACGTTGTCGCTGCCTGAACGCCGCGACGCGCTTGATCGCGTCCAATTGGGAGACGCCGGCATCGTCTTGATCTCGCCCGAACAGTTGCGCAGTGGTGTCGTGTGCAAGGCGCTGGAACAACGCGAAGTCGGACTGTGGGTGCTCGACGAGGCGCATTGCCTGTCGCGCTGGGGCCACGATTTCCGTCCCGACTACCGTTACATCGCCAAATTCATCAAGCAGAAGACAGAATTGCAAGCCGGATACCAGCCGCCAGTATTGTGCTTGACCGCAACGGCCAAACCGGAAGTGGTCAATGAGATTCGGGCGTATTTTCGTAAAAAGCTCGGCATCGAACTGCGACTGTTCGACGGCGGGGCCAGGCGGGAGAATCTCGATTTTGTCGTCGTGCGCACGACCGCAGCCGAAAAATACGACCACATCAGCCAAGTCCTTGTCTCCGACCTGCCGCCGGATACTCCCGGCGGCGCGATCATTTATTGCTCGACGAAGCGGCGAACCGAAGAAATCGCCGAGTTTCTGCGGGAAAGCGGCGTTGACGCGGACTTCTACCATGCCGGTTTGCAGCCGGAAACGAAAAAATCGGTGCAGAAAGCGTTCACCGGAGGCGAATTGCGGGTAATTGTCGCAACCAATGCCTTCGGCATGGGTATCGACAAACCCGACGTGCGCCTCGTGATTCACGCAGACATTCCCGGTTCGCTGGAAAACTATCTTCAAGAAGCGGGCAGGGCCGGGCGCGACCGGGCGGCGGCCCGATGCATTCTGCTCTACACGCCGGACGATGTGGAGCGCCAGTTCGGCCTGTCGGCCCGTTCACGATTGACCCGGCATGAAATTCACGGAATCCTGCGGGCGCTGCGAAATCTCGACAAGCGAAAGAAAAAGAAGGGAGAAATTGTCGCGACATCGGGCGAGATTCTCGGCGAAGACGACGATGCCGCGTTCGAACGGGATGCGCTTACCGACGACACCCGTGTGCGAACCGCCGTGTCCTGGCTGGAAGAAGCGCAATTGCTGACGCGGGAAGAAAATCTCGTTCATGTTTTTCCGTCTTCGCTGCGGGTGAATTCAATTGAAGGCGCGAGAGAGCGAATCGAAAAAGGCATTGAACTCCACGACTACCGAAAACAGTTGCTGCAAATCGCCGGAAGATTGATCGATGCGGACCCGGAGGAAGGCATTACCACCGACGAACTCATGCACGTCACGGGCCTGAAATCGGAACAGGTCGGTAAGGCCTTGTACGATCTTGAGAGGCTCGGTATCGCCAACAACGACACCGCGTTGACCGCTTATGTGCATAAAGGCGTGGCGAACAGTTCGCTAAAGCGGCTCGAAGCCGCCCGCTCCATGGAAATCTCGCTGATCGACGAAATGCGCGAACTGTCGCCAGATCTGAAAAAAGGAGACTCGGAAAATCTGAACTTGCGCGTGACGACTCAGCGGCTGAAGGATCTCGGCCACGAAGAGGCTCTCCCGGAACGGGTGATGCGGCTGTTGCGGGGTCTGGTGGGAGACGGACGCGACGATAGTTCGCGTAAAGGCAGCATCTCGGTCGGACGCCGCAGCGGGCACGACTCGATCAGGCTGACGTTGAATCGGGATTGGAGCGCCCTGCGGGAAACCGCCGGACGTCGCCACGCCGCCGCGCAATGCCTGCTTCAACATCTGCTTTCCCGTCTGGACAAAGGCAGCCAGGGAGTCGACTTGCTTGCTGAAACCACATTGGGCTCGTTGTTGGCGGCTATTGAATCCGACCTGGCATTGAAATCGCGGGCCCACGACACGCGAAAACTCATGGACCGCACGCTCTTATGGCTGAACGAACTGCAAATCATCACCTTGAACAAGGGTCTGGCGGTGTTTCGGCAGGCCATGACCATACAGCTCGGCAAGGACTGGAAAAGCGGCTTCGGCAATCGCGAGTTCGAACCGCTTAAACACCATTACCAAGACAGAATGTTGCAAATCCACGTCATGGAGGAATACGCGCAAAAGGGAATCGGGGAAATCGCCGACGCTCTCGCCTTGGCGATGGATTACTTCGAACTCGAAAAGGAAGAATTTCTGGCGCGATGGTTGCCGAACAGGGAAACCGAAATCGGCCGGCAGATGACCCCGGACTCCTGGCGGAAAATCGTCGAAAGTCTCGGCAACCCGGAGCAGGAAAGAATCGTTGCCGACAAACACGAACAAACCAGCGCGCTGGTGCTCGCGGGGCCCGGCTCCGGCAAGACTCGTGTGCTTGTACACCGCATCGCCTGGCTGCTGCGGGCGCGGCGCGAGCGGCCGGGAAGCATCATCGCATTGGCTTACAACCGCCATGCGGCGGTGGACATTCGCAAGCGGCTGACGGACATGGTCGGTGACGATGCCAAGGGCGTGGCGGTTATGACCTGCCACAGTCTCGCCATGCGCCTGCTGGGGGCGAGTTTCAGCGTTCGCGCTGACGCCGCCGGCGAAGCTCGAAAGCGCAAACCAGATGACGACAGTTTTACCGAAGTATTGCGTCAAGCGGTATCGCTGCTGCAAGGCGAGGGGCTGCCGCCGGAAGACCTCGACGAGAACCGCCAACGCCTGCTAGCCGGCTTCCGCTGGATTCTCGTCGATGAGTACCAGGACATTGGGCCGGACGAGTACGCATTGATCTCCGCTCTTTCCGGTCGCAAGCTGAAAGAAGAACAAGACCGCCTGAGTCTGTTCGCGGTGGGAGACGACGACCAGAATATCTACTCTTACGCCGGCGCATCGGTCGAATACATTTGCCGTTTCGAATCCGACTACGACGCCAAACGCGCCTACCTGATCGACAACTACCGCTCAACCGCCAATATCGTCGAGGCGGCGAACGCGCTGATCGCGCCCGCCCAAAACCGGATGAAGCCGGACCATCCCATCCAAATCAATGCCGACCGCCGCGGCAATCCACCCGGCGGTGAGTGGCGGGAAATCGATCCGGTGGCGCGGGGCCGGGTGCAAATCCTTCATTGCGACGACACCGCCTCCCAAGCCCGGACTGCCTTGCGCGAGTTGCGCCGCCTGGCGGCTTTGGCCGGGCCGGACTGGGACTGGAGCAAATGCGCAGTGATCGCCCGCGAATGGAAGTTTCTCGATCCGGTGCGGGCGGCTTGCGAACTTGAGGGTATTGAAACGCAGGTCGGCAATGAGCAATTTCGTGGATTCTGGCGTTTGCGGGAAACCCGGGCGCTGCTTGCATGGCTGCGGGAGCGAAGACCGCGCATCGTGGATGCCGCCGCAGTGCGCCGGTGGCTGGACGAACAGGAACCGGGACGCTGGAATGAACTGTTGCGAGAAGCGGTGGCTGAGTATGCCGATGAGTCTGGCGAAGGAGAAACGCCGGTCGAAAACTTCGTCGAATGGCTCGCCGAGTGGGGCCGCGACGCTCGCGGCCGCCAGCGGGGATTGCTGTTGTCAACCGCCCATCGGGCGAAAGGTCTGGAATTCGACCATGTGATCGTGCTGGACGGCGGCTGGGTAAAGCGCAGCCCCGGCGAAGACCGGGACGCATTACGGCGTCTGGTCTACGTCGCCATGACCCGCGCACGGCACACGCTGGCGCTGGCGCGCATGGCGAACGAGACCAATCCGTTCGTCGACGAATTGGGGCGCTTGCCCGCGGTGCTGCAACGCGGAGGACTGGGGGACAACTCATCCGCGGCGGTTCAAGAGAGTCCAGGTATGTACGCGGTGGGAGACGGGCTTGAGCTCATGGCGCGATACCGGCGGCTGGACCTGGAAAAAGTCGACTTGGGCTTCGCCGGCAGACAGGCCGCGCGCAATCCGGTACACCGGGCGATCGGTGCGCTCAAGCCGGGCGACGCGCTGGAACTCCGCGCTTCGGCGCATTCCGCGGTGCGCAATTCCCGCTGGGAGTTATACGACGCTTCCGGGCATCGCGTGGGCCGGCTGTCGGCGAAGTTTGCACATCCCGCAGGCGAACGTTGCTGCCGCGCTTTGGTTTACGCCGTGGTGCAGTGGAGCAAGGCGCAGTCGGAACCGGAATACCACGATGGCATCCGCTGCGACCGCGAATGGGAAGTCGTCATCCCGGAACTCGTCTTCCTGCCCGATGATTAAGCCAATACGGGATACTCATCTGCGTCGTTGCTGATGAAATATGTCAGGAAGTGATACTATCAGTCATATGGAGGATCAGCCAATGCCCAACGTTTACCTGACCGAACCCATGCGGGACTATGTGCAAAAACAAATTGAATCAGGCGCATACGCCAACCTGAGCGAGGTTGTGCGAGCCGGAATCCGGCTGTTGATGGACAAGGACGGCGCGCGCCAGTTTTATTTGCTGAAAGCCGACCTGGAACAGGCGGCCGCCGAGGCCGAAGCAGGCGCATTCGCCGCTTTCGACGCCCGCGCATTCGAACCGGAAGCTTTCAACGAGTAGCGGGGACGCATGACCATCCAGCTTTCCGACCTTGCCCGATCAGACCTTGAGGACATCCGCGACTTTACGATCAAGACATGGGGCAGAGCGCAATGGCTGGCGTATTACCGCGAAATTGCAAACGCCTTTGACCGGGTCGCGCGGAACCCGGAAACCGGCGCGGACCGCAGCCTCCTGGTCCCGGGCATGCGGTCGGTCAACTGCCGCAGGCACGTAATCTTCTTTCGGCGCCTGGACGCCGCCGACGGTGCGCCGGTTGTATTGCGAATCGTTCACGGGCGGCGGCACTTGCCCGCACTTGCCTATTACGATGACCTGAGCGGGGATGTTTAGGCAGTGTTTTCGATGGCGGTTTCCGGCAGCACCGCGGGAATTGGAGAGCGGGCGTAGTCTTTCGTGTTTCGGGTGACAATACGCCGGGCGCCCACCGCGCGCGCCGCGGCAACTTGCAATGCGTCCTCGAAATCCGCCATTGCAAGCGATGCGGCGAAGCGGACAGCATGTGCGTCGGCCGAAGCGACATCTACAAAGCGGGTCAATTCAACAATGAATTTTTTTACGTTCTCCCGGCCCCGCGACGGCGCAACGATGTAGTAGAAGTTGGAAATCGTATGCCAGGCTATGCATGCCCGTTGGTCTCCCTGCTCAATGCTGTCAATCAATCGTGCGGCGGCGGGCGCATGGGGTTGCCGGTCCAGAGCAAGGTCGATCAAAACATCGGTGTCGAGCAGAATCATCGCAAGTACTTCTTTGCAAGAGAGTCATAACGCACATCGCCGCGCTCCGCCGGCTGGAATTTTCCCCGCCAGCGGGACGCGAACGACGGTTCCTGACGCCCGGCTGCATCCATCAACAAGCGCTCAACGAGGGACGACAGCGACAATCCCCGCGACTTGGCGTACCTCTTGGCCACCGGCAGCAAATTCTCCTCGACGGTCAAGGTCAGCTTTCGTTTCATTTCTCTCTCCGCAGGAATACATATACGGCTAGATTGAAAGAGTATACGTATCATCTATTTGGATCAACTCTGGAGTTTTCACCGGAATTCCGGTTGCTTGCCGATTCCCGACGAGCCGCGCCCGAAGCGGGCGAATCGCGACAAGACTTCAAACTTCGGCAACCTCAGACCGTCAAGTACTCCATGCCGGTCGAATACAGACCGATGAAGTCGATGTTGGCCAGATTGAAATCGTTTTCGGCCACCAGTTTGCTCAATTCGAGCGCGGACAGTTCGCCGCTGTCGACTTTGCCGCCCCACTCCGAAATCACGTCGTCCGGGGCTTCCTCGCCGGTCAAAGCGGTGAAGAAATGGCCCACCAAGCGCGCACCGCTGGGATTGGCGCCGAAGACGGTGTCGATGGCGGTTTGCAGCAAATCGTCGTAGGTCATTCCGTTGTCGAGCAGATTCAGCCACCGCCCCGCGAGACCGATCCGACTGAGACCGGCCGCGCCGAAGAAGGCGCCGAGCGCCTTGGCGGCGATTCCGGCATTGCCGTCTATGTCGAAGGCGAGATTGACGTCCGCGAAAACGAGTCGCTCTATGCCTTCAAGCCTGTCGTCGTACCTCCAAAGCACACCGCTTTCGACAACCGCAATGTAATCTTCGTCGTACTCGATGGTGAAGTTTTCCTTGTCGCCAGCGTAAATCGCGTAGTCCAATCCCTCGCCGCCCGACAAAATGTCCGATCCCGCGCCGCCGTTCAGCCGGTCATTGCCTGCGCCTCCATCAAGCGAATCGTCTCCAGAACCTCCTGCAAGCTCATCGTGGCCCGTCCAGCCGGATAGTTCGTCGTCGCCGGCGCCGCCAATGAGCGAATCATTCCCTTGCTGGCCGAAAATCCTGTCGTTGCCGTCATTGCCCGATATTTCGTTTGCCAGCCGATTGCCCACCAGGAAATCTGCGCTGGCCGAGCCGATCAGGTTTTCAATCTCGGTGCCGAAATTGACGGTGATCTGCCCCGGGGAAGTAATCCGCTCGGATTTGCCGAACAAATAATTGAATCCCTGGTATCCCGGTTCCAGGTAAATGGCGACCGCCGAATGCGATGCGGACGCGTCGATCATGTCCTCGCCGCCGCCGTCCCAGATGAAGTTCGGGGCGCCGGTTTTGTAGACATAAGCGTCGTCTCCGGTGCGCGACTTCCTGCTCGGGCCATACAGGTATTGCAGGGCCGCGATGTCGAGTTCACTGAAGGTAAGTTTCCATTCTTGGGGAGTTTCGGTGTAGGACATCATCGTCCAGCGGGCATGGTCTTCGGCGCCTTGGAGATAAGGTGGGTCTGCAATGTCTCCGTCCACGTCAGCTTCGTCGAATGGATGCTTTAGGCCGAGCGCGTGACCGAGTTCATGAACGAAAGCATTCGCTCCCGGACTGCCAGGGCCAAGCGTGGAATTGAATGAGGAATCATTGAGAAGGATGTCGGAATCTTGGCTATCGGCACCCGGAAACCATGCATAGCCACCCGTGGTTTCTTGCAGATTCATGGCTATTGCGAACGTGTTTGGCTGATCGGGGTTACCGGTTTCCCTGACTTTCACATCGATAATTTCTTCAAGATACTTCAACACGGTCACGGCGTTGTGTTGCTGTGCCGACGTCAACTGCCTGTAGCCGGCGAGATCTTTTTCCCGGTCGACGTATGCAGGCGGAACAGCAGGGAAAACATAACGGAAAGTTTTTTCCTCACCGAGCAATGTCCGAAAGTAGGAGCCGTTGGAACTATCCGGTAATAATGCGTCGATCCAGTACGGCAATGGCGCGGCGTTGTCGACGTATTGAACGTTCTCGATGTGGGAGGGAATTTTGGCGAACGAAACCGAGACTATGGCTGTGTCGTTGCCGGAAGAATCCCAGATATGATCGTTCAAACTCCGTATGTGGTATGTGTCGTCGCCATCCCCCCCATACAGTTCATTATTGCCTGAACCCCCGAAAAGCACATCGTCGCCATCGCCGCCGTATGCCAAGTCGGATCCGTCACCCGGTTTTATTTCGTCATTACCGTCAGCACCGCGTAAAGTGTCGTCACCTGCTCCACCGTCAATGAAATCGTTCCCGGCCCTGCCGTTAATGCGGTCGTCCCCGGCGCCGCCGTAGAGACGGTCGTTACCATTTTTTCCGCCCAGCAAGTCATCGCCGCCATCGCCATATGCGGTCAATGAGCCGGAATTGATCCAGAAGCGAAGCTCTCCTTCGTCGTTGTAAAAGGCGTTTATCCAGTCGTCGCCGGCGCCGCCGTATGCCAAATCGCCCCCGTCTCCCGGATTTATAAGGTCGTCTCCTCGTTTCCCATGGATTGCGTCGTCTCCATCGGCTCCTGACAGATCGTCGTCTCCGTCGCCGCCGTCCAAAAGATCGTCGCCGGCCCAAGCATAGATCCTGTCGTTCCCGACTCCTCCGTACAACCTGTCGTTTCCTTCCTTGCCGCCGATCAGGTCGTTGCCGGGGCCGCCGAGAGCAATCAACCTCCCGGAGTAAACGTAATAACGGTCATCTCCCTCGTCGTTGTAGATGGCGTTGATCCAGTCGTCGCCTTCATTGCCGTAAACGGTGTCGTCGCCGTCTCCCGACCGGATCTCGTCGTTTTCCGCCGTGCCGTTCAGCGTTTCGGAATTGTCGCTGCCTCTGATTTCAGCCATCTCGTTCGTTCGCCTGAATTTGCCGACGGCGGGAGTATACAAGAGGGGCGCACAGTGCGGCGCTTCTTTCCTTTCGGCATCCAGACGGTCAAGCGGATCAGGCGGCAGACGCGGGCCGTTTATCGGTCAGGCTTCCGCCTGAATGCAAGCCGATTCTCGTCATCGATCAACATGACTCTCTCCGGAAGACTGGCGCCCCATTTCCATAGCACCAGGTTCAGATCGACTGGACCGGCGGCGGCCGCGAAGCTTCGGACCCGCATTCCGGCAAATCCCGCTGCCAGTAATCGGTCGGCCATCGTTTGAGAAGCGGGAATCAGTCCGGAGTACATCTCCAATTCCCAATTCGGGCAGGCCAAATCCCGTTCCGCAATGCCCATTTCATTGCGCTTCCGCTCGTCGGCGCAATCAAAAACGGGGGCAACGTCAACTTCGTATGCGCAAAGCACAATCGGCTGCAACGGTCGTTTCGGCGGTTTGACTTCCTTGATGGCCGCGAATGGACTGAGAGATAGATACAGGGCATTCACACCCCTGCGGTTGAAACGTCCACCATGCCTGCCGGCGCCTTCGCCCGACAAGGGATCCCAAGCCCATTGCGGGTCGTGCGCTCGATAAGCCAGTCCCTGGAAGCGCATGGGAAAGCCTCGCCTTCAGGCGTAGCCGCCGGCCATTACTCGATCAAGGTGGTCGTGAACATAGCGCGCCTTCCCATCTCGAACCAATTGATCCGCGGTCATGCCGCCGAAACCCGACAATTGTTCCGACCGGAACCACGCGTACGCCACAAGCGGCGAGCCTGTCGCTTCTTCCACCCGATGCAGTATCTCCAGCATCTGGCGCAAGCGCGTCTGGGTTTTTTTCGCTTCCAGCCTCGATTTACGCGAAAACGCATCTTTCGTCAGCCCGAGCGTGTCGGCAATTTCGGACTTGGTAGTCCGAAGCGCGTCCGCGATGAGCGCTGGCGAAAAAATATCGTCTTGAACGAAATCTTGAAATTGCATCGCTCTTGCCCAAAAATTTTCACAAATAATAGCGTAATATTTTTTGTGTAGCCAGCCAAAATTTGATTTTCCCCCGTGAAGCAATGGACTCTGCGTTCACAGCTTGAACGCCATTGATGCCTGGGTTACTTTTGGCCGGCTTTTCTGACTTTCTGCGAGGCTATCTCCATGAATCCGATTCGATCCGGGCGCGGGCTGATCGCCGCTGCCGCCCTTGTGCTGTTCCTGCCAGCATCCCTGGCGCTGGCGGACTCTTCCATCAGACGAATTCATTCGACCAATTTCGGCATCGACCAGGGAGAGATCGAAAGTATCAAGGCGCAGATGCAAGCCGCGGTTGACGGCGATTTTCTGAACGGGGCGCTGCTGCTCGTCGGCAACGGCGAGGGAGTCGGCGTGCTCGAATCGGTCGGCCTGCTTTCGCCGGAGAACCCGAAGCCAGTGAACAAGGATTCGATTTTCCGCATCTTTTCAATGACCAAGCCCATCGTCAGCGTCGCGATCATGACCATGGTCGAGGACGGGCTTATGGCCCTTGATGATCCGGTGGAGAAGTTCATCCCGGAATTCGCCAATGGCCAGATCATCGATCGCGAAACCGGCGAATTGCGCCCGGTTGAAAGCGCCATGACGGTCGAGAATCTGCTGACCCACGAATCAGGGCTGATCCAGGCTTTCTTTTCCCCCGATAGCGAACTCGGCCAGATGTACGGCCGGGAACTGCGCGGCGACTTTGACAATCGGGAATTCGCCGCCCGTATCGGCGGCTTGCCGCTGTACTTCGAACCTGGAACCGCATGGCATTACGGACATTCCACCGATGTCCTCGGCGCCCTGCTCGAAGTCGTGGACGGCAATACTCTGGATGTGGTTCTCAACGAACGCATCTTCGATCCGCTCGGCATGGACGAAACGACTTTCGTTGTGCCGCTGCGTGATGCCAACCGGGTCGCCGAACCGATTCACGGCGCCATGTCCGACAACACTGCTCCTAGGCGCATGCTCTCGGGCGGCGGCGGACTCAATTCCACCACCGAGGACTATGTGCGCTTCGCCGAAATGCTGCTGAACGGCGGCGAATACCGCGGCGCGCGCATCATCGAGGAAGCCACGCTGGCGCGGATGCTGGAGCCGAAAATCGGCGGCGAGGTCTCAAGAGAATTCTTCTTCTACGGCGATGTCGGCGACTGGGGGCTCGGCTTTCACTTGCAGCCAACTTCCGACTATCAGGACGGTCCGTACAACTTCGGCTGGCGCGGCATCGGCGGCACAATCTTCATCGTGGATCAGGAAAACGATTTCTACATGGTCTACATGGAACAGAAACGCGGCGGCCCGCAGTCGCCGTTCAATGCCAACATCGCCCAGCGCGTGGTCTACGAGGCGATGAGTAACTGACCGGGCGCATGAACAAGGCTGCTCCGATCGGGCCTCATGACGAGGTCAGATCGTATTTGCGCATGTAGCCGCGTAGCTGGTCGTAGCTGAGTTTGAGGAACTCGGCGGTCTTGCGCTGGTTGAACTGGTTCTGTTGCAGGGCCCGGCGCAGGAGTTGCCGTTCATAGTCCTGCATGTGGCTGCGGAAGTCGATTTGTTCAAGTTGCGCCAGGTCGGGAGCATCCGGTTGAATTGCGTCCGGCGCTTTGCCGTTCCCTCCACCATCGGGCGCGGCCGAGACCGGCCGCCAGGGTGACGCGAAGGGGTCGAATACGAGTTCCTTTACCGGTTTGTCGCCATGCTGGTAGACCGCGCGCTCGACCACGTTCTTCAACTCGCGCACGTTGCCCGGCCAGGGCCAGGCGAGCATCGCGGCCTGCACCTTGCGGCCGAATCCGGCGAAATATTCGCCGCCCATCTCCTTCACCATGCCGACGGCAAAATGCTGGGCCAGGATGGGAATGTCCTCGGCCCGCTCGCGCAGCGGCGGCAAGGTGATGACGTCGAAGGCAAGCCGGTCGAGCAGGTCGTCCCGGAACTTGCCTCGTCTGGCCAGAGCGGGCAAATCCTCGTTGGTGGCGGCGATCAGCCGCACATCGACGCTGAGCGTTTCGGCGCCGCCGAGGCGTTCGAATTCGCCGTATTCGATCACGCGCAGAATCTTCTCCTGCACGGCCATGCTGGTATTGGCCAACTCGTCGAGAAACAGGGTGCCTTCGTCGGCGCGTTCGAACAGGCCGCGGCGCATCTTCACGGCGCCGGTAAATGCGCCCGCTTCGTGACCGAACAACTGGGCTTCGAGCAACGATTCGCTCAGCGCGGCGCAATTGAGCTTGAGAAAGTCCCGCTCCCAGCGGCTGGAAAGATGGTGCAGGCGGGTGGCGACGAGTTCCTTGCCGGTTCCCCGTTCGCCGACGATCAGCACCGGCTTGCTCAGCGGCGCCACCAGCGAGACGTGTTCCTGCATTTCGAGGAAACTCGACGCCTCGCCGATCATGCGCAGGGGCGATTCGCGATCCATCATTTTCAATACCCGAATCGGGTGGGATTTTCTGCTGGCGCAAACTACCACATGTTGGGAATTTTAGCCATTTTCGTTGCCCAAAAATAATTTCTCCGAAATATTTTTCCCCGATTTTCATAGGCTTACTGAAATTTTGCAAGATTGGCACGCATTCTGCTGGGTATTGGCCAGTACGGCGAATTTTTTGAGAGGAAGTAGCAATGAGCATTTTTTCGAGACTGTCCGACATCATCAATTCCAATATCAGCGCCTTGCTCGACAAGGCGGAGAATCCGGAAAAGATGATTCGCATGGTAATCCAGGAAATGGAAGACACCCTGGTGGAAGTGCGCTCCAGCACGGCCCGGGTGATGGCGGAGAAGAAAACCCTGACCCGCCGGCTCGACCAGTTGCGCGCCCAGGCCGAGGACTGGGAGTACAAGGCCGAACTGGCCCTGTCAAAGGACCGCGAGGATCTCGCGCGGGCGGCGTTGCTGGAGAAAGCCACGATTCAGACCCGGGTTGAGACCACCGAAGCCGACCTGTTCAAGCTCGACGAGACGCTGGACAAGCTCGACGGCGAGATCAACCTGTTGCAGGAAAAGCTGAACGACGCCAGGGCGCGGCAGAAAACCATCGTCATGCGCACCCGGGCGACCAGCACCCGGCGCGATGTGCGCAAGCAGCTCAGCAACCAGGCGATTGACAACGCCATGGACAAATTCGAGTATTACGAGCGCAAGATCGACCAGATGGAAGGCCAGATCGACAGCGACAGCGTGGAGCAGAAGGGCTTGCAGGCCGAATTCGATGAACTGGCGCGTGAAGAGAACATCGACCAGGAACTGCAGGAATTGAAAGATCGCGTAAAAAGCAAATAGGCCACGGATATGAATGCCTTCACTTTCGTCATCGCGCTGGTGGGGATGGTCTTCGGATTCATCACCTACTGGATCAAGCTTGGAATCACGAAGGACGGCGGCAAGAGCCGGCGCCGGCGCCATGAGCGGGACGGAGACAATCACGACCTCGAGCGGCTGTCGGCCATGGCCGATTCGTTGACCGAGCGCATAGACGTACTCGAATCGATACTCGACGCCGAAGTCCCCAACTGGAGGGAGCATCATGAGCAGGCCGGGTAGTTTGCGCCTGAAGAAAAGCAACGCCGTCTGGCTCGGGGTCTGCAGCGGCATCGCGGAATGGCTGGACGTTCCCGCGGCGCTGGTGCGAACGGTCTTCGTGATCGCCGTCCTGTTCTGGCCGACTCTTTTCTTCGGTTATTTCGTGATGTGGTTCTGCATGGACCGCGATGTTTTTCGCGACCGGACCTGGGACAACCTCGATCCTGCCGGAACATCGGAGCATTTCCGCAATCTGAACTATCGCAAGCCGATCTACCGCAATACCCGCGACAAGAAAATCGCGGGCGTCTGCGCGGGAATCGCCGACTATCTCGAAGTCAGTCCATTCTGGATCCGACTGCTGACCTTTCTTTCATTGTTCGTACTGGGCCCCTTTACGATCTTCGGGTACATCCTCTGTATCTTCCTGCTCGATCCCGACCCCTTTCTCGAAGAAGAGCGGCTGGAGCGCAGACGGCAGCGCCGGGCCCGAACCGCGCATGGCGAACCGCCGCCCTCGTCCAGTGAACCGCCACACAAATCCGGACGCAAAAGCGGCAAGACCGGAGACTGCGCAGCCACTTTTCGCGACCTGGAAAAACGCCTGCGCGAAATCGAGTCCTACATGACGTCCAAAAGCTTCCGCCTGCATTGCGAAATAAAGCGCGCATGAAGTACTGCCAGCATTGCGCCGGCCCGACCAGCTACGTAATTCCCCAGGGCGACGACCGCCATCGCCATTACTGCCCTGCATGCGACATCGTTTTCTATCAGAATCCGCGTAACGTGGTCGGCGCCATTCCGGCCAGCGCCGACGGGCGCGTGCTGTTATGCAAGCGCGGTATCGAGCCGCGCCATGGCAAGTGGACACTGCCGGCGGGCTTCATGGAAAACGGCGAATCGACCCACGCGGGCGCTCTCCGCGAAACCATGGAGGAAGCCGGCGCGCGCATCGAACTCGGCGCCAGTACGCTATACACCCTGTTCAATCTGCCCCAGATCGACCAGGTCTATCTGCTGTTCCGGGCGAGCATTCTCGAAATGAACCTCGGTTTCACCGAGGAAACCCTGGAAGCGAAGCTGTTTACCGAAGCCGGGATTCCCTGGAACGAAATCGCCTTCCCGGTCGTGAAAATCACGCTCGAGCACTATTTTCGGGATGTGGAGGCACAGCGCTTTCCGGTGCGCATGTTCGACGTTACCCGCAACGGCCGGGAACTCGATGTACGGCTGATCAGCGAGAGCTAATCGAACGATTCACAGCGAATAATGCTGTGAGCTACTTCTTCGTAGGGATGCGCCCGCTTCATCGCGGCAACGACTTCGCGAACGAAATCACCGGCACAGACCATCTCGACCTTGAATTCGGGTTCGGTTTCGACCTTGCCGGTCTGGCCGAGGTAGGGATTGGCGCCTTCGAGCGGCCGGAACTGGCCCTGCCCAGGCGTTTGCCAGGCGCAACTGTCGTAGTCGCCGACGCGGCCCGCGCCCGTGGCGAACATGGCGGTTTTCACCGCTTCGAGATGGGACTCTGGGACATAAAACTCGATCTTGTACAAGCCGTCGTCAGTCATATTCAGTCAAGCCAGGCTCTTGCGTTGCGGAACAGCCGCATGGCAGGCGCGTCTTCCCCCCAGTCCTCGGGATGCCAGGAGTTCTGGCAGGCGCGGAATACGCGTTCCGGATGCGGCATGAGTATGGTAACGCGGCCGTCTTCGTTGCACACGGCTGCCACGCCTTCCGTGGACCCGTTGGGATTGGCGGGATAGCTCTCCGCAATCGCGCCCCGGTTATCGACGTAACGCAGGCAAACGCGCGAGCCGAGCGCGGCGCTGTCGGCCGTCGCGCCGAAAACAGCACGGCCTTCGCCGTGGGCCACGGCCAGCGGAAAGCGGCTGCCCGCCATGCCGGTGAAAAACGCCGATGGGCTTTCCTGCACCTGGACCATGGCGAAACGCGCCTCGAACTGCTCGGACAGGTTGCGCTGAAACGTAGGCCAATGGCCGCTGCCGGGGATCAATTCGGCCAGCAATGCGATCATCTGGCAGCCGTTGCAGACCCCGAGCGTGAGCGTGGCAGGATTATGGAAGAACTTCTCGAACTGCTTGCGCAAGTCGTCGTTGCAAAGAACCGACTTGGCCCAGCCGCCGCCGGCGCCGAGCACGTCGCCGAAGGAGAATCCGCCGCAGGCGGCCACCACGTCGAAATTCGCCAGATCGGCCGCGCCGGCCGCAAGGTCGGTCATATGCACGTCGATGGCCTCGAATCGGGCGCGATCGAATGCCGCCGCCATTTCCATCTGCCCGTTGACGCCCTGCTCGCGTAATACCGCCACTCGCGGCCGCGCCTGCACATTTATGTAGGGTGCGGTGATATCTTCCACGGGATCGAAAGCGGTCTCGAAACCGATGCCCGGATCGTCCGCGTCGAGCAGGGCGTCGTATTCCTGCCGCGCGCAGTCGGCGTTATCGCGCAGGCGCTGCATGTGATAGCTCGTCGCCGCCCAGCGCCGCTGCAGCTCGATGCGCGAGTCGCGGAAGACCTCTCGCCCGCCGGCGCGGATCACGATATCGCCCTGGGAAGCGGGCATGCCGATTTCATGCATGATGTCCGCAATGCCGACGGATTCGGCCAATTCGCGAAATGCGGGCAGATCGCCATCGCGCACCTGCAGCACTACGCCGATTTCCTCCGCGAATAACCATCCCGGCACATCGGCGTCTTCCGGTAGTTGCAATTCCAGCCCGCAGCGGCCGGCGAAGGCCATTTCCAGCACGGTAGTGATCAATCCGCCGTCGGAACGGTCGTGATAGGCGAGAGCCAGGTTTCGCGCCCGGCACTCGATCAGGAACGCGAACAGCGTACGCAGGACCGCCGGATCGTCGACATCGGGGGGCGTACCGGCGATGCGCCGATAAACCTGTCCGAGCGCCGAACCGCCGAGACGGTTGCGGCCACGTCCGAGATCGAACAGTACCAGGCTGCTCAAACCGCGATCCGTGCGCAATTGCGGCGTCCAGGTCCGACGCACGTCGCCGACCGGCGCGAAAGCGCTGATCACCAGCGAAAGCGGCGCGGTCATGCTTTGCTCAGCGCCGCCGGCTTCCTGCCAGACCGTGCGCATCGACATCGAATCCTTGCCGACCGGAATGCAGATCCCCAGCGCCGGGCAGAATTCACGCGCCACCGCCGCCACGGTGGCGTACAGCCTGGCGTCCTCAAAGCCGTGGCCGGCAGCGACCATCCAGTTGGCCGACAACTTGATATCGCCGATTCGGGCGATATCGGCGCAGGCGATATTGGTGATCGCCTCGGCGACCGCCATGCGGCCCGCGGCCGGCGCGTCGAGCAAGGCGAGTGGCGCCCGCTCGCCCATGGCCATGGCTTCACCGGCATGGGCGGTGTAGGAATTGCAGGTCACCGCCGCATCGGCCACCGGCGTCTGCCAGGGGCCGACCATCTGGTCGCGGCTGACCTGGCCGGTGATCGTGCGGTCGCCGATGGTGATGAGAAAGGACTTGCTCGCCACTCCCGGCAAAGCCAATACGCGATCTATGGCTTCGGACAGTTCGACGTCCGCCGAATCGAATTCACCGGTGCGCGGCGGCGGAGACCTGGCCTCGCGATGCATCGTCGGCGGCTTGCCGAACAAGAGTTCCATCGGCAAGTCGATAGGATCGTCGGAAAAGTGTCCGTCGGACAGTTTAAGTCGTTTCTCGGCCACGGTTTCGCCGACGATGGCGAAGGGGCAGCGCTCGCGGGCGCAGATGCTTTCGAATCGATCCAGATCGCCCGCATCGATGGCGAGCACATAGCGTTCCTGGGCTTCGTTGCACCAGATCTCGAGCGGCGACATGCTCGATTCGGCGCTGGGAATCTCGCGCAGGGAAAATTCCCCTCCCGTGCCCGCGTCCTTGACGAGTTCCGGCAGCGCGTTGGCGAGTCCGCCGGCGCCGACATCGTGGATGAAACGGATCGGATTGGCTTCGCCCAGTTGCCAGCAGGCATCGATCACTTCCTGGCAGCGCCGCTGCATTTCCGGGTTGTCGCGCTGCACCGACGCGAAATCGAGTTCCTCGCTGGCCGAGCCGGAGGCCATCGAGGAAGCCGCCCCGCCGCCAAGTCCGATGAGCATCGCCGGACCGCCGAGCACGACGAGTTTCGCTCCCGGATCCACTTCGCCTTTCCGAACGTGTTGCTCACGGATGTTGCCGATGCCGCCGGCGATCATGATCGGCTTGTGGTAACCGCGCAATTCGCCGTCGACGCGCTCCTCGAAACTGCGGAAATAACCGCATAACGCCGGCCGGCCGTATTCGTTATTGAATGCCGCTCCCCCGATCGGGCCGTCGAGCATGATTTCCAGTGCGGAAGCGATCTGGCCGGGCTTGCCGAAGTCTTCCTCCCAGGGCTGCGGGAAATCCGGGATGCGCAAGTTGGAAACGCTGAAGCCGGTCAGTCCAGCCTTGGGCTTGGCGCCGGTTCCGGTGGCGCCTTCATCGCGGATTTCGCCGCCGGAACCGGTGGAAGCGCCGGGAAAAGGGGCGATCGCGGTTGGATGATTGTGGGTCTCGACCTTCATCAGGATGTGCGCGGCTTCCCTGTTGTAACCGTAGCTGTGCGTCTCCGGGTCGGGAAAAAAGCGTTCGGCCTCAAAGCCTTCCATCACCGCGGCATTGTCCTTGTAGGCCGAGAGCACGCCGGAGGGAGAAGTTCGGTAGGTATGCCGGATCATGTCGAACAGGGAATGTTCCCTGCGCTCGCCGTCCACGGTCCAGGACGCGTTGAAGATCTTGTGGCGGCAATGTTCCGAGTTCGCCTGGGCGAACATCATCAGTTCGACATCGGTCGGATTCCGTCCCAGGTACCGGAAGTTGTCGCACAGATAGTCGATTTCGTCAGACGCCAGCGCCAGCGCCATTTCCCGGTCCGCGCGCAGCAGGCTTTCGCGGCCGCCGCCGAGAATGTCGACCGAGGCCATGGGTCGCGGCTGCTGATGTTCGAACAGGCAGGCGGCCTCCTTTACATCGGGCAGGATCGCATGGGTCATGCGGTCGTGGACCAACGGAGTCCATTCCTGGTCGATGGACTCGGCGTCGAAGTAGTAGACGATTCCACGTTCGATGCGCCCGAGATGGGCAAGTCCGCAATTGCGCAGAATATCGGTGGCCTTGCTCGACCAGGGCGAAATCGTGCCGGGCCTGGGAACCACGAGGCAGCTCAGCGGACCGTGGCTGACACTCTCCGGCCATTCCTCTCCATACCGCAACAGCACCTTCAGTAGTTGCTCATCGGATGCAGAGATTTCGTCGAACTCGAGAAAGTGTACGAAGCGGGCCGAGACGGAGCCGAGCGCCCCATTTACGGCCTGCAAGGCGCTTAGCAGATTGGCGGTTTTGAACGGTGAGAGCGCCGTGCCCCCGTACAGCACCTGCATGAAAGAATTCCCGGAGCGGCCGCCGGCAGCGGGGCTGCCGGAAAACAGGGCGCAATGATAAAGGATTTAAGGTTCGGCTGCGCGTTTGCGGGAGAAGAAATCCGTCAGCAGCGCGCCGCAATCTTCGGCGAGAACGCCTTCAATGACTTCGATCCGATGGTTCAGCCAGGTCTTTTGCGCCAGCGATTCGCGGCTCATCACAGCCCCGGCCCGCGGCTCGCGGGCGCCGAAAACGAGCCGTTCTATGCGGGCGTGGATCATGGCGCCGACGCACATGGCGCAGGGTTCTATGGTTACGTACAGCGTTGCTCCCGGAAGGCGGTAGTTGCCGGCCTTGCGCGCGGCCTGCCGCAGCGCCTCGATTTCGGCATGAGCGGTAGGATCCTTCGCCTTGACAGGCCGATTATGGCCCTGGCCGATTACCTTCCCATCGCTGACGATCACCGCGCCCACGGGAACTTCGTCCAGTGCCTGCGCTTCGCGTGCGAGTCCGAGCGCGACTTGCATGAAACGCACATCATCCTTCCGAGCCTGAGCGTTCGTCGCGCTCACAGGACTTGTTCCGATGCCGGCTGTGGAGCCGGCGACAGGCGCGCGATCCAATACATACAAAAGGAAACCGCCGGCCCGACCAGCAGCGCGAACATTACGGTGCCGTAACCGACCGTGCCGCCAAGCAGCCAGCCGAATGCGACGACGCTGACTTCGAGGACGCCCCGCACCAATGCGATGGGCCGGCCGCTTATGCGTTGCAGCGAGGTCATCAGGCCATCGCGGGGGCCGGGTCCGAGATTGGCGATGAGATAAAGGCCGCTGCCCGCGCCAAACAGCAGAATGCCGCCTGCCACCTCCAGCAATTGCAGCGGCCAGACTTCAGGCCGCGGCAGATATTGCAGCGACCAGTCCATGGCGGCGGCAACGACGATCGCGTTCATGATCGTGCCGATGCCCGGAATCTCCTTCAGCGGAATCCAGAGCAACAACACGGCCACGCTCACGGCAAACGTTGCCCACCCGATGCTGATTCCGGTCTGGGTTTCAATGCCCTGCGCGAGAACGGTCCAGGGGCTCACTCCGGCGCCGGAGGCGATCAGGGACGCTTCGCCGATGCCCAGAAGGACGAGTCCGGCCATCATCAGCAGCAAGGTCAGCGGCGGTGGGCGCAGATTCAGCGGCCGGTCGGAACTCCAGCCGGCGCGCGGTACTTGCTTGACGGCCAGCGACGACCACATCTCAGGGTTCGCCCGAATAAACCCGAACGTAGTCGACTTCCATCGTCGCCGGAAATCTCGTCGTCGAATCGGGCGGACCGGGAAATCTTCCGCCAACGGCGACATTGAGGACGATGTAGAAGGGCCGGTCGAAGGGCGCCGGGAAGTCGGCGCCGCTGGTGAACCAGTTGGTTTGGGTAGCGAAATGCACATCGTCCGCGTACCAGCGGATTTCCCGCTGATCCCATTCGACGGCATAGACGTGGAATCCATCGGTAATGCTCCCCGGAACCGTGTATTCGCTGCCGGATGAGCGATTGCCGGGAGAGGCGCCGCCGTAATGAATCGTGCCATGCACGGTATTGCCTCCGGCGGCGCCGGCGCCGGGATTGACCGCTTCCATGATGTCGATTTCACCCGACGCGGCCCAGCCGCCATACGCGTTTTCCTGGGGCATCAGCCAGAACGCCGGCCAGAGTCCCTGCCCGGCCGGCAGCCGGATGCGCGCTTCGATGCGCCCGTACCGGAAGGCGAAGCGATCGCGGGTATTGATGCGGGCGGAGGTGAATTGAAAATCGCCTTGCCGTTGCCGGCGCGCGGTGATGACCAGGTTTCCGTTTTCGATATGTGCGTTGTCCGGCAGATACCATTGCAATTCGTCGTTGCCCCAACCGGGAATCGAGTATTGGCTGCCATCGCCCGCCTCGAAGAACCAGGTTGCAGGATCGAGCCGGGCGCCGTCGAATTCGTCGCTCCAGACCAGGCTCATCTCCCCTCCGGGCGCAACCGGTGTGTTGTCTGTGACAATCAAGGTCGGGTCGTCGATGTTGACGTTCGAGCCGGCTTCGCCCGGCACGGCCGCAACAGGTTGCGCCAGGATGATCGCCATTGCGAATATGCGAAGACCCTTCAAGGCTGGAGCCTCCTTACCGGGTTGTCCATGGAAAGCCAAGTGTACTTGATCAGGCAATTACAGTAACGGAGTAATCGCTGGATTTCGCAAAATTCCATTTTTTTTGAAATAAAATCATTCAGTTTCCGGTCGTTGATTAATGAGTTTTTGGAATGGGAAGTTCTGATACTTCAATCAGCTTCTCCCGGTAACTCGGCTGGCGATTGCCTGAAGCCGGACCGGGCCGCT
>VYCF01000044.1 GCA_009844085.1 Gammaproteobacteria bacterium
GGTTGTCGCAACCCATTGATTCTATTGGAATACGATTTTCAGCGGGAATCGCTGAGCCAACGTTGTCTTTGCAGTAAAATTCACGCAAAGTTGAGTTCCAACAAGGTCAAAAGTCTCGCATTGGAATAATCGAAATGGATCAAGAACAAGCCGAATTAGCGGCAGACGAAAGAAAAATCGGTGTTGCGCTTGAGGAATTCCGCGAAATGCAATCGGGGTATTCGGAGCGAACGCAACAGGACAAGGTAAATACCCAACCCAAGATAGTGCGCCGTTTCTACGAAGCCGTCACGCGCTTTTACGAATTCGGCTGGGGAACTTCTTTCCATTTCGCCCCACGCACTCGTGGCGAAAAGCTGGCAGCCGCCCAGCGCCGGCAGCAGGAAGAAATCGTCAGATTGCTGAATCTCGAAGCCGGCATGGTCGCGGGCGATGTCGGCTGCGGCATCGGAGGTCCGATGATGAGTATCGCCCGGATGAGCGGCGCCTCGATTGTCGGAATCAACATCAGCGATCATCAGATTCGTCGAGGAAGCACTCTTGTCAAAAAGGCAGGCCTTGAAGACCGCTGCGAATTCCTGCATGCGAATTTCCTCGAATTGCCCTGCGCCGACGATCATTTCGACGCTGTGTATTCGATCGAGGCGATCTGCCACTCCCCTGACAGGCTCCAGGCGTTCCGGGAAGTTTTCCGCACGTTGAAACCGGGCGGCAAGTTCGTGATTTTCGACTGGGTGCTGACCGATCTGTATGAGGACGCCGATGCCAGGCACCAGGACTGCCGCAAGCGATTCGAGTACGGAAATGCAACACCTAACCTGTTCACGGCGAAGGAACAGGTCGACTGCATCAGCCGGGCGGGATTCGAGATATTGTACGCCGCGGACCACGCGCTCACTTCGGATCCGGAAACGCCCTGGTACATGTCACTGGAAGGCCGGGATTTCTCGCTCTCTTCTCTGGCGCGGATTCCCGCCGGAAGGTTTTTCACCGCCAGTCTCACGAAATTCCTCGAACTGCTCCGCATCGCGCCGCAGGGCACGAGTGAAACCGCGAAATTGCTGAACATGGCGGCGGACGCGCTGGTGGAAGCGGGACAACTCGGCATCTTCACGCCCTGTTTCCTGGTCCACGCCCGCAAGCCGGAAAGCGTCTGAGGCAGCCGGCATGGCGCCGAAACTTTCCAACAGGCGCAATCGCGACCGACGTTCCGGCGCGGCAGAAGCGCGACGCCTGAAAACTTATCCGCATCCTTACCCGAGCGGCTGGTACCGGCTCGCCGATTCGGCCGCCATCGGCCGCGGCGAAGTTCGGGAACTGGAATGCTTCGGCAGGGAGTTCATCCTTCGGCGGGGCCAAACGTCATCGGAAATTGAAATCTCATCGGCGGCGGGCTCCCATTCGGTGGACGAAGTTCACGGCCAGATCCTGATTTATTTCCGGGACACAGAGGCGAACCAGGATGTCGGCGCAGAACCGCCCTATCCCGCCGCGCGAATCGCCGAAGTGGATTCCGGAAAATTCGTCCATCGAGGAAGTTACGATGCCGGCCGCGTTCATATGCATATCGTCGAATTCGCCGAGAACGGCGCCGACTACGCGCATTTCCAGCCAGTTCACGGCCGGATGCGCATACCCTGGACGCAGATTCCGATTCCAGGCATCAGGATCAATCACAGTGCGAGCTGGAAACTCGACCCGGAACGAAAATGGGTTTCGTATTTCCTGAACGCCACGCAGTTGGAGATTTTCGGCAAACCGATCGAAGGCGCCGGCGGAAGCGCGCAGGTCATGTTCTACGGCCCCGCCAGCATGAACTACTTCCGTTTCCGGATTCCCAAAATCGGTGAGATCGAAATGATCCAGTCCCATCTTCCGGTGCGACCGCTCGAGCAGCAGGTCGATTTTCGCTGGTTCGCCGATCGAAAGATCCCGCGCCTGCTCGTTTCCTATGTTGTCGGCAACTGGATTTCCCAATGGCGGCGCGATATCGGGATCTGGGAAAACAAGATTTACCGGGAAGATCCGGCGCTTGCCGCGAATGACGGGCCGGTGTACCGCATGCGGCGCTGGTACCGCCAATTCCTGCCGGAGCCGGACGTCAGGATTCCGCCTTGATCTGTTCGTGATTGCGCACGACCTCTTCCATGATGCGGCGAAACAGTTCGCGCACCAGCGTAGGTTCGAGCTTGTGCGATTCGCTCAAGGCGCCCAGGGCTTCGAGCTTTTGTTCCTCGCGCAGGACATCCTGCGCGCTCAATTCATGACTGGCCTTGAGCAGGCCGACTTCATGGGTCACCTTGAAGCGCTCGTGCAGAAGTTCGATGATGCCTTGATCGATTTCATCGATCCGGCGCCGAATTTCGATCAATTCGTTCGGTATGGAATCTTTCCCGCTCATTTTGTTGTCCGCGCGAGCTTTTGAACTTACCATTCCGCGACGCTGACGATTGGTTTCATGCATGCCAGACCAAGAGGAATCGAACCACGGCGAATCCGTCCTCCGTGTAGCCGTGCCGCTCCCCTTGCGGCAGTCCTACGACTACCTGCCGCCCGCGGATGCAAATCTTACTGGATTCCGCCCCGGCTGTCGCATCCCGGGGTGTCGAATAAGAGTACCGTTCGGCCGCCGCAAACTGGTCGGCTTCGTGCTCGAGACAGCCGACCGGAGCCGGATCGGCCGCGATCAACTCAAACCGGCAACCGCCCTGATCGATTCCCGGCCCCTGTTCAATCCCGAATTGTTCGAACTGCTGCACTGGAGCGCGGACTACTATCATCATCCGATCGGCGAAGTGCTGGCCGCCGCAATGCCCGCGCTCCTGCGCCAAGGCAAGCCGCTTCACGAGGAAGTCACGTTCTGGTCGGCGACAGCCGGGCCGGAATCGTTATCCGGCAGGGCCCGCCGGCAGCGGCAATTGCTCGAATTCATCGCCGAAAGCGAACGCGTAACCCGTGCCGAACTGATCGACGCCGGTTTCAGCCCCACATTGCTGCGGCAATTGCTTGACAAGGGCCTGGTGCGCGAGCGAACGCAGCCCGCTCCGACCCCTTCGGCGTTTACTCCGTTGCAGCCCGGAAGTCGCGAACGGCCCGAACCGAACGAGGAGCAAATCGCCGCCATCGCGAAGTTCCGCGCCGCCGGAGGCGGGTTTCGCAGCGCGCTCGTCAATGGCGTAACGGGTTCGGGGAAAACCGAAGTCTACATGCGGCTAATGGAAGACGAACTCGCCGCGGGCCGTCAATGCCTGGTGCTCGTGCCCGAAATCGGCCTGACGCCGCAAACCATTGACCGCTTCCGGCAACGCTTCGCCCTGCCGCTGGCGGTCTTCCATTCCGGCTTGAACGACAGCGAGCGCCTGCAAGCCTGGCGCCAGGCGCATGACGGCAGCGCCGCGATCCTGATCGGCACGCGCTCGGCGATATTCACGCCCATGGCGAGACCGGGCCTGATCGTGGTCGACGAGGAACACGACACTTCGTTCAAGCAGCAGGAAGGTTTCCGCTATTCGGCAAGGGATCTGGCCGTCATGCGCGCGCGCAAGGAAAACATCGGCGTGGTGCTCGGTTCCGCCACGCCAAGCCTCGAAAGTTTTCAAAACGCCGAGGCGGGACGCTTCCTGCGGCTCGAATTGCCGCATCGCGCGGGCGGTTCGGCTCCGGCGCGCCTGCGGACCCTCGACATAGCGAATGAGCATATTCCCGGCGGGCTGTCGGAACTCGCCCTGACGAAAATCGCGCAGCATCTCGAAGCCGGCAACCAGACGCTGGTGTTCATCAATCGGCGCGGTTTCGCCCCGATTCTGCATTGCCCGCTTTGCGGCTGGATGGCGCAATGCGAAAACTGCAGCGCGTACATGACGGTCCATGCCCAGCCCCCCTGCCAGCGCTGCCATCATTGCGACTCGACGCAGCCGGTTCCGAATCTTTGCCCGGTCTGCCGACAGAACGAGTTGTCCACTTCCGGATTCGGCACCCAGCAACTCGAAGCCTTTCTGCAAAGGGAATTCCCGGCGACGCCGGTATTGCGCATCGACCGCGACTCCACCCGCGGCAAGGGCAAGTTCCGGAAACTGCTCGCGGAAGTCGACCAGGGCGAGCCGGCGATTCTCATCGGCACGCAGATGCTGGCCAAGGGACATCATTTCCCGGGCATCACGCTGGCGGTGATCGTGAATGCCGACGGCGGACTGTTTTCGCCTGATTTCCGCGGCCAGGAACAGATGGCGCAGGTGATCGTCCAGGTAGCCGGACGCGCAGGACGCGGCAGCGGCCGGCCGGGTGAAGTGCTGGTCCAGACCCGGCATGGCGATCACCGGACGCTGGGAAAAATCATCAATTCGACCTGGTCCGAATTCGCCCGGCACATTCTCGACGAACGGCGCGCCGCCGGCATGCCGCCTTTTTCCCACCTGTGCCTGATTCGCGCCGAAGCCGCCGACCGGGATGCGGCGCTTTCGTTTCTGCGCCGGGCCCGGCGAGGCATCGAGGCCTTCGGCCATGAAAAACAGGTCCATTTCACCGGACCCATGCCGGCGCCGATGGAGAAACGCCAATCCCGTTATCGCATGCATCTGCTGCTGCGCTGCGCCAACAGACCTGCCCTGCATACGGTACTCGGCGTTCTCGTGGCGCGGCTCGACGAGTTATCCGCTCCGGGGGATTTACGCTGGCATATCGATGTGGATCCCATCGATTTGCTGTGAAGATGCGGTCGGACGAATCATCGGCGCCATGCTTGGAGTTTCGCGTAAATTGCCGACACTATAAAATGCGAATCATCGAAAACACCGCCGTAATCCACAGCCAGGGCGGACGGGAAGATGGCACGAACCAAATCACAAGCGTTTCCGACCGGAATTCTGTTGTTGGCGCTGGCGGCGTCCGCTGCGTTGCTGGGCTATCTCGTGCTTTCGCCGGCGGAACCGGATACGGCGGGAGACCTGCCCGGCAGCGCCGACAACGTCGGCGACACGCTCGAATTCGAGTTTTACGACCGATTGCCGGAAAACGAAGTCCAGGTCAATTCCCCCGCCGATGAACCAGCCGAGCCAGGACCCACCGACATCGAGCAATTGGCGGAACTGCTGACCACCGATTCCCAGATCCAGCCCGAGAATGCCACGGAAGCTCTCGAACAGATCGCGGAAACCATCGTCAGCGGGCTGGAAACGCCGATGCCCGATCGGGTAGCGGCTCCAGAGCCAGTGCCGCCCGTCCCGGTTGCGCCGCAGTCGCAGGCCGAAACCATTCTGGCCGCGCCTGCGCCGGCAGAGGCGCAGAGTCAACCGGGCACGGTCTTGCAATCGGGCGCATTCAGTCAGCAGGAACTGGCGCTTTCGGAACTTCAGCGGCAGCGGAGTCTCGGTCTCGAAGTCGAAATGAGACAGCGGCCAGGGCAAGACGGCCCGATGTTCCTGTTGCAGTCAGGTCCCTACGACTCGCGGGACAGGCTCGAAGAAGCCGAAATGGTTTTCCGCCTGAACAATATCGACACCGCCCGGCTTTCGACGCCTTGACGCGCGGCGTGGATATTGATTTTTCCGCCGCCACCCCAACCTTGGGTAGCTGAACCGGCATTGGCGACCGGACGGTCGCTGGAGAAAGTCTTGAATCAATATAGAGGCACAACAGTCGTTTCAGTGCGCCGGGCCGACAGCGTCGTTATCGGCAGCGACGGGCAGGTAAGCCTTGCCGACACCGTGCTCAAGGGTAACGCGCGCAAGGTGCGCACCTTGTACAAGAACTCGGTGCTGGCGGGATTCGCCGGCGGCACCGCCGACGCTTTCACACTGTTCGAGCGTTTTGAAGCCCAACTCGAGCAACATCAAGGCAAGTTGCTGCGCGCTTCGGTAGAACTGGCGAAAATGTGGCGCACCGAGCGGGCGCTGCGCCGGCTTGAAGCGCTGCTGCTCGTCGCGGACCGCGAATCCTCGTTGCTGATTACGGGTAATGGCGATGTGATCGAACCGGAAGATTCGATCCTCGCGATCGGCTCCGGCGGCAACTACTCACTGGCGGCGGCAAGGGCGCTATATCGCAATACCGATCTCTCGGCCCGCGAAATCGTCGAGCGAAGTCTCGGCATCGCCGCGGATATCTGCGTCTACACCAACGACAGCCTGTGCATCGAAGAACTGCAACTGTCCGACTAATCGACCAACCTGTCCGGCAGGAGCCGCAATTCCATGTCCATGATGACCCCCAGAGAGATCACGTCCGAACTGGACAAGCACATCGTCGGCCAGAACGACGCCAAGCGCGCGGTCGCCATCGCCTTGCGCAATCGCTGGCGCCGGCTGCGCCTCGACGAGGAAATGCGCGGCGAAATTACGCCGAAGAACATATTGATGATCGGCCCGACCGGCGTCGGCAAGACCGAGATCGCCCGGCGTCTCGCCAGGCTCGCCCGGGCGCCTTTCATCAAGGTCGAGGCGACCAAGTTCACCGAAGTCGGCTATGTCGGGCGTGACGTCGAGTCGATCATCCGCGATCTGGTCGACGAGGCGATCAAGATGTTGCGGGAGGCCGAGATTCAAAAAGTCCAGAACCTGGCGATGGACCGGGCCGAAGAACGCATTCTCGACGTGCTGTTGCCGCGCGCCAGGGAGCAGGAAGGCGAAACGCGCGATTCCAGCGCACGACAGATGTACCGCAAGAAATTGCGCGAAGGCGAACTCGACGACCGGGAAATCGAGTTGCAGCTCGCGGAACAGCCCGCGGGCATAGAAATCATGGCGCCGCCGGGACTCGAAGACATGACGAGCCAGTTGAAGACCATGTTTTCCAACATGAACAGCGGCCGCAAGAAGTTGCGGCGGATGCCGGTCAGCGCCGCCTTGAGAGCGGTAACCGAGGAAGAACAGGCGAAACTGATCGATGAAGAGGACATCCGCGGCCGGGCGGTGGATGTCACCGAACAGATGGGCATTGTTTTTCTCGATGAAATCGACAAGGTGACGAGCCAGCACGAACTTACCGGCGCCAGCGTTTCCCGCGAAGGCGTGCAACGCGACCTGCTGCCGCTGATCGAAGGCTCCACGGTGAAGACCAAGTACGGCATGGTGCGAACCGACCACATTCTTTTCATCGCCTCTGGCGCGTTCCATTTTTCCAAGCCTTCCGACCTGATTCCCGAGTTGCAGGGCCGACTGCCGATCCGGGTGGAACTCGGCGCGCTTTCGGTGGAGGATTTCGAGCGCATCCTGGTCGAGCCGGACGCATCGCTGACCGAGCAATACCAGGCTCTGCTCGGCACCGACGGCCTGCTGCTCAAATTCGCCGAAGACGGCATCCGCACGATCGCCGAGATCGCCTGGCGGGTGAACGAGCGTACCGAAAACATCGGCGCGCGGCGGTTGCACACCGTCATGGAGCGGCTGCTGGAGGAAGTTTCCTTCGGCGCCCCGGACATTGCGATCGGCGCCGATGGCGAACTCGTCATCGACAGCGCTTATGTCGAGAAGCAACTGGCGGACCTGGCCCAGGACGAAGACCTCGCCCGCTACATCCTGTAATGGACGCTCCGTGATGTCCGGGCCGGTTCCCACAGGAATCAAGTTGCATTCCGGCTCCTCCGTGCTGGAACTCGAATATGCCGGCGGCGAGACCTGCCGGCTCGAGGCGGAATTCCTGCGCGTGCATTCGCCTTCGGCCGAAGTGCGTGGCCATGGCCGCGGCCAGGAAGTGCTGCAGACCGGCAAGCGCAAGGTGCGCCTGACCGGAGTCGAACCCGTCGGCAACTACGCCGTCAAGCTGACTTTCGACGACGGCCACGACAGCGGCATTTATAGCTGGGAGTACCTGCATGAGTTATGCTCGCGCAAGGACGAACTCTGGCGCGAATATCTCGATCGCCTGCGCGAGGCCCGCGCCAGCCGCGATCCGAAAGATTCCGGCGTACAGGTGCTGAAATTCAGGCCGCCCGAATGAGCGAACACGGCAAGACCGCAAACTTCGGCTATCGGAAAGTGCCGTACACCGAACGGCAGACACGGGTGAACGAAGTATTCCGATCGGTCGCCCGCCGTTACGACTTGATGAACGACCTCATGTCGCTGGGCAGCCATCGCCTGATCAAGCGTTTTACACTGGAACTGAGCGCCGTCCGCGCCGGTCACGCGGTGCTCGATCTCGCCGGCGGCACCGGCGACATGGCCATGCGATTCTCGCCCCTCGCCGGGGCCGACGGCCGGGTCGTACTCGCCGATATCAACGAGGATATGTTGCGCATCGCCAGAGACCGCATCATCGACCGCGGCCTGGCCGGCAACATCGATGTCGTCCGGCTGAACGGCGAGGAACTGCCTTTCGCCGACGACAGTTTCGATTGCGTCTGCATCGCCTACGGCTTGCGCAACATCACCGACCAGCCCAGGGCGCTGGCTTCCATGCAGCGGGTGCTCAAGCCTGGCGGGCGGGCGCTCATCCTGGAATTTTCAAGGGTCGGCAATCCGCTGCTCAGCCGCGCCTACGATGCCTGGTCGGCGCTCTGGCCCGCGGCCGGCAGGCTCGTCACCGGCGACGCCGACAGTTATCGTTACCTGGTCGAGTCGATTCGCGTGCATCCCGACCAGGAAACCCTGCTCGGCATGCTCGAGACCGCGGGATTCGAGCAATGCCGTTATCACAATGTGATGGACGGCGTCTGCGCCGTGCATGTCGGCCTGAAGCCCGCGGGCGCGGCGACCTGATTCGCCCCATGTCTATTTCCCTGGCCGGTTCGGCGCTGCTGTTCCCTGTCGAGAAACTGGTCAACGGGCTGATCGCCGGGGATGCCCATGTCGCCGGCAATCTCACTCGTTTCCACGGGAAGCGGGTCGATGTGCGAACCCCGCATACCGGGCTCAACCTGCTGTTCGACGCGGGTGGCATTCGCTTGAGTACGCTCGATTCGGAAGCGCTGGGCGAACCGGCGGACGTGACCGTTCGCGGCACGGCGCCGCAACTGTTCAGATTGCTTACCGACAGCGAGCGGCCGCTTGCCGACCGGGAGATTAGCGTCGAGGGCGATGCCGAACTCCTGCTCGACCTGCAACGCGCGCTCGATGAGATCGACGTCCGCTGGGAGGATTACCTCGGGCCGATATTGGGCGACGTACTTACCGGAGGCCTCAGCAGCGCCGTCACCGACGCCCGCGATCTGGCCCGCGACGCCGGCGGCAACATCAAGCGCAACCTGGAGAATTTCGTGCAATACGAGGCGGGCGTCATGCCCTCGCCAGAGGAAATGGGGCTGTTCGTCGCGCGGGTCGACGAGTTGCGCCAGCGCCTTGACCGGCTGCAGGCGCACATCAACATATTACTGAAGTAAGACGGAGGTTCCCGCAAGAAATCATGAACATAAGCAAATGGATCGACAGAATTTATAGCGAAAAAGATACAAGCCGCGGGATTGCTACGGCTGGCGCAGGAATTATCGGATTAGGCTTCTATTTGATCTGGAACGATGGAGTTATTGCTGCTTTCTTGGCGGTTATTGTATTTCCTGTAATCAAGATACTGTCATCCGGGATTAGCGCACGTATAGACGAGAAAAGAAAGAAAAACAAAAAAATAAAAAAGCTTAGGGAGAAATTCGAAAACCTTGGCCATCATGAACAACAAACTGTTAAGGCGTTTGTTTCGCATGGTGGGAACACGGTGACCTGGGCAGACTGCAACAGATCTGATCTATTTTCTCCCATTGGAATCGATTCACTGGTGAATAGAGGCTTAATTTGGCTCTCGCATAATGCAGATTGCACACGTGAAGCATTTTGTCTTGATGAAGATCTATTTGAGTACGCGAGATCAATAACAACTGACCCGTCATCCAACTAGTCCAGATGTATTAGTCTATCCCACCATTTTCCAAATTAGGTCGCTCTTTCCCACCATCTTTGGCTAGTGGAATTGGATCATTTTCATTCTCCTTCCAAAGCAAACCGGGGTGAGGGATTCTATAATAGCCATTTTTCTTCGAAGCTTTGGATCCTATTTTTTCTTCCTCTATACCAGATTTAAATCTACCTAAGGCGCCTTTCAGATATGACTCCAGAATTTCAATGCACACCCAATTTCGGTTAAGTCTCTCGGCCACTTCTCCGGTTACACAGCTTCCTCCAAAAGGGTCTAGCACCAAATCTCCTGCGTCAGTTAACATTCGGATGAAGTACTCTGGCAATGCGGCTGGGAACCTCGCCGGATGAGACCTAATTTCATTTTCTTTACAGTATCGCATATACGCACTATTGCTTTCTGTGTTTGGAATTGCAATAAGGTTCGGAGGAATGGCAGCTCCGTTATTCACAGAAAATTTTCCGCTTATATCATGTCCAGAAGGTCGAAGTTTGGGAGTGTACCCGTTGTTCAGCAGAGTTTTCATACTGTCGCTATATGGCTGTAAAACCCGGCGATTACTTGCCTTGGGCCAAGGAGTTTTGCACAACCACCATACTGTATTCACACCATCCTTCACTCTTACGCGCCGCACGTTTACCCATTCCGCTGGCGTAGGTAATTTCGATGGGTTCCACCAATAGAATTCTTGAGCGAGATTGAAGTCAAATTCTTCGCACAGCATTATGAGTAATTTGAAATGGTAGAGACTTCTAACTGGAAATCCAGGCTTCCACGCTCCACCAAGATCAATGACCAAGCTACCATCGTCTTTCAATATCCTGTGGAATTGTTCAGCAAAATCTTGGAACCACTTAAGATAATCATCCTCTTGTTTGTTTCCGTAGTCCTTTTTCCGCGTCAACGCAAACGGAGGGCTCGTCATTATCAAATCAACCGATGCGCTTTCATGGTTTTTCATAACCTTTAGGCTATCAGCGTGAAAGATGCGCCCAAGCTTGGTTTGGTGGTAAGTCTGAGTGTCTTTATCAGTCACGTTTCAACCTCCCTGTAGATCGAGTTTCTTTAATTTCATTGCGTGATGCGCTTCTCGCTCAAAGGATCGTACAATCGCAGTTGGTTCCTTTCCGATTGTATTCAAGTCGCTGCCATCAAGCATAACTATAGCAATGTTTGATTGCGTCATTATTTTATTCGCATAACGCCTTGCTTCGCTGCCAACTTCGCCGGTAGTCAGCATTATGATTACGTTGCTGTTTAGGAAGTGAGTAAGCCCAACTTCTTTGGCCACATCGTCCAGCGAGACCTTTGCAGTGTTTTTACATTGGACTTGCCATCGAGAGAAAACCAACCGTGTACTTTCAAATATCAAATCTACTTCTGCACCTCCAGTCTGGTTTGCTCGCAGCCTTGTGGCTACATATGTCATATCAATAATCCGCATTACTTTGAAGGCAAGCGCCTCTAGCGCCAATCCCGCCCTATATCTATCGGGGCTATCCAGTTCGGAAAGGATGGATGGCAAAGGGGTGCGCAATAGGGCCAGCAACTTCGGGTCAGTCTGTCCGTGAATTTGCTCAAGTAGCGGATCGACCACATCAGTGATCAGCTTTTCGGTTGGAGTGACCTTATGCGGTTTCGCCCCTCGCCCAGAGGTCGTTTTCGTTGTCCGTATGTATCCAGCCTCCTCCAACTCGTTCAACACCAATTTGGGCAGACTCTTTTCGGGGAATTTAACCCCATATGTGGCTGAGGCAAGTCTGGCTATATCATTTGCTCCCTGTGGCTCCTGGCTGCCTGTGTTGGCAAGCGCACGAAGAAACGCCCTCTGTTCATTTGATAAGTCGGCCAAAGCGGCAAAATCGTCAGTCCCCAGCCCCAAAATTTCCTCTATCCTATGAGCGTCCACAAGCCACCGCTGTCCTAGAAAAACCCCGGCCTTGGCAAGCCAAAGCCGCATTATGCTTGGATGCTTGCCTCCAGACGGGTAATGGATGCCGCGAGCGGCCAATCCATCACGCAGCGAGGTGAGATTCACGATCTCTCCCGCCGCCACCATGTCTTGAATGCAATGCACCATCGTCATGCCATGGAGATTCAGAAGGATGTGTCTTGCAAGAAGTTCGTATAGAGCGTCTTCGTCCGCCCGGACGCCGAATAGCTCGTAGCCAAATCCCGTCAGGTTTGCCGCACGGTCAATGATTCCGTATGCGATCATCCCGAGCTTGGTGTTATTTGCGAGTTTGCCGCGATTGTAGTCAGTTGTGTTGTGACCCTCGAACCAAGTAGCCCTGACGGCCTTTTCGAATTCACGCCAATCCCCGCCGTGAGCATGCGCAAGCTCCAGCGCTCTTGGGAGTTCTATCTGGGAGGGAGAGAACTCGCTGCCGAAAGGTAGATCGCTCTTTTTCACCACTGGCCCGGCCAGCCTCCTTTTGCTAATGGGTTGGAAGGATTCGCATATCTGGAACCGCTGGTTCTATGTTCGATCCGCCCGTCATCGGGCGAAACGAATATTGCGTGAACCGCGACGCCTTTGCCGCTATTCCGTTTTTCGTCGCGGAACGGACAGCCAATCATCCAGTTTCCAGGAATGTCGAAGCCGATTCCAGCAACCGGTTCAGCCTGTTTTTTCATCTTCCTGTCCACTCTTGTTGACCGCTTCCTGCCGGCGTGTCAATGCCCGGACCATGTTCGGTACGCTTTCGTGCGGGACATCTTCTGCAATCGATTCCAACGACAAAATGTTTGTCCAAGGGACTGTAACTACACTGCCATCAGGCACGCCGACAATCCAATCGACCAGTTCGATTTTGACAAAAACGTCCGTTTCGTCGATCAGGGCGCCTATAAGGTAGCGCGAGCCTCCGGGGAACGGCTCGCGCAGATGCGCTCCGACGAACTTTCTTTCAATTGGATTCATGTTTTTCCTCCATCGTGCTTAACCGATTGACAGCATGGTAACGCCATTCTTTGTCCACCAATGATAGTAGACCAGATCGGCATAAACGGGCAGGAATTCGCACGAAATTTCCTGAGCAAGCAAAAAAAGACCGTCTTCGTGAGGCTGAACTATGTGCGGGACGCCATTCGCGCAGGACCGTCCGAACCGGCAAAAACCAGCGCCTGCGAACAGCCCAGACAGCGGAGCACCTCCAGTATCGGGACGAATCCAAGCCATTTCCCGCGAACGCACGAGCCAACTGAGCCCGAAACGTCACTGACGGTCAAGGGCTACTTTGCGGTGACTATGACCGTGATCGAATTTGATCAGATCGCGAGCAGGTGCTTCACTCGGCCGCGGATGCCGGTGTCCAGAAGAACACTTCCCAGTCGCGCAGCAATTCCGCTCCCGCGTAAACCGGTTCGTCCACCGACCTGCCCGCCTTGGCGCCCCATTGCTCAAGCATGGATATGCGCTCGTCGCCGAGAATCTCGGTGGCCGTCATTTCATAGGTCTCGTCGCCGATTCGCAGCCATCCGTCTCCGCCGCGATCTCTTACGCGCTGCGCCCAGTAGCCTCCGTCAGGCCGGGTGGCCGTAATCACTCCGTCCGTAATGCCGACGAACGAGAGATAGATTACCAGTGGCGGGAAGCCGGCCTGCTTCATCATCAATGGCCCGGGAATGTCGTTGTGCGGCGTGAAATCGCTCGGGGCGGGGGTAATCATCCCTCCGATGATTATGCCGGGGGTGCGGCCAAGTCCCTGGTTGGAGAGATACGGCGCCGTGGAAATCCAGCCCAGTATTCCTGCGGTGAGCACCACCACGGTGGCGACTCCGGCGATCATGCGTTTGCTCATGGCACGTTCTCATTTTCGGGGTTCGGGAATGGCGAACGGTATAAAGGATGAAGAACTCTTGTCAAGCTGGCCTTAGTGGCTTTGCGTGGACAGGAGAGGCGGTAGTCATTATTCTGGCCTTTATGGTTGCGGACGATGAATTGGCGCGCATTTGCCTGGTAACGAACCGGAGGTTGCTGGCGCTATATGCTGGCGCGTTGCTGCTGTGCGCCGGAAGCGCGTTTGGGCAATGGGCTGTTCCGGAGGAGTTGCAGGCGCAGGCGGAGGCTCTGGATGAGGTGCAGTTGGCCTTTGTTACTTCGGGGGCTGTGCTGGAGTTTATTCCGGAGCGGCAGCTTGAGCATGAGTTGGCGACGCGGGACGCGGAGAGTTTGCGAGCGCTGATGGACGACCTGCTTGCGCTTGCGGACCGGATGGGCTACGACCCGGAGCGGGACATGGGCGCGGCGCCGCTCAATCTCACTTCCGAAGAATTCGGCGTTTCCATGCCTACCCCGCCGTTGTTGCGTGATTTCGAGCGTGAGCCGGGTCCGTTCAGCGTGCACCGGTACATGTTCCCGGAATCCGGAGTGCCCACGTTCGGCGGCGCCGATGTCGCCATCTGGCCGGAAGACCTCGTCGCAGGGAACGTGGACGTGGCGATCATCGGCGTGCCAAGCAATGCGGGCAGCGGCCGCCGCGACTCCGGCAACGGCCCGAACGAGATGCGGGGTCTGAACACCATCGCCGTTCCGGACATTCAATCCCTGGTGAAGCCGTTTGAAACCTTGTCCGTGGTCGACTACGGCGATTTTTCCATGGACATATTCAGCGTCCACAGATCCATCGGCCACGTTGCCGACATGGTTGCGGAAACCGCGGACACCGGCGCCATCCCGATGCTGGTGGGCGGGGATACGTCCATGCTTTACCCCGGCGTCGGCGGCGTCGCGCGAGTACACGGAAACGGAAGCTTCGGATTGCTGCACTTCAGCGCCCATGCGGATGCCGAGCGCAATGACGACCATACGATTTCCGACCGTCAGGCGGTTTTCCTGCTGTTGAACGAGGGCATTG
Organism: Gammaproteobacteria bacterium; assembly: GCA_009844085.1. Classification (GTDB taxonomy): domain Bacteria; phylum Pseudomonadota; class Gammaproteobacteria; order Pseudomonadales; family Pseudohongiellaceae; genus UBA9145. The sequence continues at coordinate 14,700 of VYCF01000044.1, forward strand.
TCGAAGGCGCCGAAACCGTCCAGGTGGGCCTGCGCGGGCCCTCGGTAGATGCCGACACTTTGCAATGGCTGCGCGACAACAACGTTCGCTACCACACGATGGCGGAGTTCCGGCAACGCGGATCCGAGGCGGTCATGCAACGGGTATTGCAGGAAGTCGAAAGCGGCCCCGATGCGTACTTCGTCTCGATCGATGTCAGTGTCATCGACCCTGTCGAAATGATTGCCGCCGGACGCGCGACTCACAATGGTCTGAGACTTGAGGAAGTGAACAGGACCGTGCGCCATGTTTGCGCGGCCAAGGAGATCGTCGGTTTCGAGATCACGGACCTGGCCCCGATGCTCGATTGGTCCCGATTGTCGGTAATGCATGCGAACGCAGTGCTGAACGCATGCCTGGTCGGCATCGCACTGCGCAACGCCGGGCTCGACCCAAACTACGTTCATCCCCTGGCGCTCGATCATGGTCAGCAATAGTTTGCCTCGGCCTGCTGGGAGCATTGTCATGACATTCCTTTCGATTGAAATTCGCCCGGCGCTGTTCCTGCTCGCGGCTGTGGCCGCGCCGTTCGCGTTGGCCCAGGACGACAGTCCTGACACGTCTGAGCACGATAGTCCTGCCACGCCGGAGCACGTGGTCGGCGTGCAGCCGTATCCGTTCGATACCGTAGACCCAAGGGAGGAGGATCCGCCGCCTATCGAGCTCCCCGACAGCGTGGCGCTGAAACTCGAATTGTTGACGCCCGAACAAATCGATTTTCTGTCGAGCGGCGATGCCCGCCGCTTCACCGGTCCGGTCGACGAGACCGTCGAAGCGCTGGAGGAACGCACCCCTGAGGAAGTAAGGGAGTGGGTCGAGGCCATGCAGCAGGTAGTGAGTCAAAGCCGCTACGTCGAAGGGAGGGATTTGCCCAACATTCCCTTTAACATCGCATTGCCCGAATTCAATGCCTGGCGATTGCTGCGCCCCCGCTCCATGGATCCGCGACGGGAGGCAGGTCCGCTCGCGCTCGGCCGCTACGGCGGCAGTGGCGGTCCGCCGACCTTCGGCGGTTTTCCCCTGGCGCTGTCGCAGGAAGACCTGATCGCGGGTGAGGTCGATGTGGCCATCTTGGGGGCGCCGCTGAACATGGGCACGGGATGGCGCGATTCGGGCGAGCGCGCCACGGTCGAACTTCGCCTGCACAGCCGGCTCATGGGCTCCCACGACCAGTACGTGCAAATCCATCCGTCCCGGGTATTGAATGTCGTGGACTATGGCGACGTTGCGGTGGACAACGACAATACCGAACGCTCCATGCGGCACGTGCGCGAAATCGTTCGCGAGATCGCGGAGACAGGGGCCATACCCATGATCGTCGGCGGCGACCACTCGCTGGAGTACCCCAACGTCGCGGCCCTGGCGGACGTGTACGGCAAGGAAAACGTATCCGTCATTCACTTCGACTCGCACTACGACGCGTGGTGGGGCGACGCCCACCTGATCAGCCATGGGTACCCCGTGTACCGTCTGATCAACGAGGGACATGTGCGGGCCGCGGACTATATCCAGGTCGGGCTGCGTTCAACCGGGCCAGACAAATCGGGTTTCGAGTGGATGCGGGAACAGGGCATGCGCTATCACACGATGGCCGAGGTCGAACTGCGGGGCTGGGACGCGGTGCTTGACCGGATCGTCGCCGAGGCCAGCGAGGAGGGGCGCAAACTGCACATCTCTTTCGATATCGACGTGCTCGACCCGGCATTCACGGTGGCTACCGGCACACCGGTTCCCGGCGGGCTCACCATGCGGGAATCGATTACCATCGTGCGCCGCCTGTGCGCGGAGTCCAACGTAGTGGGTTTCGACCTGGTCGAATTTCATCCCGCGCTGGACCCGACCTACGCGACCGCGCTCAACAGCGTGCATATCATCAAGGCATGCCTGACCGGAATCGCGATGAACAGGGAAGGGATGACCGGGGAGCATTACCTCAGCCCGCTGTCGTCCGAACACGCCGTCGACGACTACTACGGCGACCGGCAGGAATTCCTGGACGCGACCCGGGCGGAGGAAGAGGCAGAAGAAGAGGACCAGGATTAGCCGGACCGGACGAGCCATCCCGTCCGGAATCCCGATTCGACTGTCAGATAACCGCGTAGAGCAGAAAGGCCAGGAACGCCGCGCCGACGATACACCTCATGTACCACCACGCCGGGTTTTCAAACAGATCTATCGCCCAATTGATCAGCGCCCGAAATCTGGAGCGTCCGATCACCGCAATGAGCACCGCTTCCGCGAGCAATATGGCTCCGACCACTGTCAGGAAAACGGGAAATCTCGAGTCTTCCGCGTAGGACAGCAGCGCCGTTCCGAACACTAGGGTCAAACCAATGAAAAATAGCTGGAACCATAGCGAATCAGAGTGTCTGCGAAGAATCCCGATCGATGCTTCTCTCATGAAAAGGGCGAACGCCAACACGATCAGGCCGATGGAGCAAATGAACACGATGATGGAATACATACGGCTCTCCCGCGCCTTGCGCAGTGAGGTCAAATCTGAAGTCTAGCGGCCTTGCGCGCTGGGTCAACCGGTCCGGCAAGCAACATCGAGCCTTCCACCTCGGCGTCGATCCATCGCGGGAAAACGATCGGCAAGCTCTCGACCGCACACCGCAACACGGCCGCAGCGGTGAACAAGGCGTCGAAGTCGTCTTCGCCGGCCTGCGCGAGATCCAGGTTCGGCAATTCCACCCGACTCCTGCGCACCCAGTTCGCGGCGGCAAGCCGCTTGCAGGCTTCGACCCGCTGGGCGTCGTTTCTCTTTGCTATTACCAGCCGCGCCGTGGGCAGCTCATCGGCAAGCACAGCGCCATAGGCCAGCCCCGGATAGGTTTCGGCCAGCAGGATTTCGTGTTGGGGGTGCCTGAATTCCGCATCGCCTTCGAACGGCCAGACCGCGAAGTCGCGAGATTCCTTCAGCATCGGAACGAGTTCGCGCCAGATCTCGCGAGTGCCCGAGCCCACCGAACCCGGAATCCCGCTGACGGCGAAGATCGGCTTCGCAGTGGTCGCCGCAGCCAGACGGCGATGCAGATTGTCGCCGGTCTTCCCGGTGAACGAAGTCAGGCCGCCTGATCCCTTTCTGACTGCAAACCAGGGGCGGCGCACGCTCCAATGTCCGGGATGAGCGGCCGTCTCGAAGAATCCGCTCTCCGGATCGATACCGCCGAGCCATTGCACGAAGTCTTGCGGCGGCGCGGATTCGCGGTCGGCAAGCACGAGTTCCCAGAAACCGCTCGATACTCCCATTCCGACATCCACGCCGATCAGCACCCTGCCGGGAAGCGTTCGCGCCAGCGCCAGCATCGACGCGAGACTCCATCGGCCCGGCGGTTCCGGCGGCTTCGTTATGCGCCTTTTTCGCAGATCCGCCAAGTAAACGGACCGCTTGCCTGACGATTTGCTCCAGTCGGCGGATATAAAGAATGAGAGCATTTCCTGCCTTTCGAAATCGTGTTTGAGCGAGATCTGACGATCATTCAGCCGTGAACTTGCGCATTCTACAAGGAGAGGAAAATGAACCACCTGTTCAAAAGATTCTGGCCGTGTTTGCTGCCATTGATGGTGGTTGGCTCCGGCAATGTTTTCGCGCAAAACAACCAGCTTGAAGAAATTCAGGAAATCGTGATCACAGGTGCGACCCGCACCTATTCCGCCCTTGGTACAACCCGATCGATGCAGGATCAGCAGAATCCCATCACTTCCGTGCTTTCCACTATTGACAACCTGCCGGGAGTCAATGTGACCGAAGGGGATACCTTCGGTTTCGATGACTGGTCGACCACGATCAATCTGCGCGGCTACCAGACCAGCCTCAGCGAGCAGCAGGTTGGCATAACAATCGACGGTTTCCCGAACGGAGACTCCAACTACGGCGGCGGTGCGAAAGCCAACCGCTATATCGATTCGATGAATTCCGGCGGCGTCGAGGTAAATCAGGGCATTGCCTCCATCGCCACGCGCACCACCGAATCCCTGGGCGGTACGCTCAACTTTACCACCGACGATCCGGTCGAAGATCAGCGAATGCGAATCCAGATATCGCAAGGCGACTTCAATGCCAGACGTTACTACGGCCGCTATGACACCGGACGCATCCTGAACGGCACGACGCGAGCCTGGGTATCGTTCAATCACAATGAAGCCACGGACTGGATGGAAGAATCCGCCCAGAACCAACGCGACCACCTCGCCGGCAAGTTCATCTCCGAGACGGACGACTATACCTTGACCGGCTATTACGTTTGGGATGAGATCCACGAAGACAACTACCAGCGGCTGTTCTCCGCCCGGGAATTCGCCACCGATCCGGATTGGGATCGGCTGATCGGCGAATGGGCCGACAATCCCTATGTCAACCAGCTTTATCGCCGCGGCTGGTCAACCTTGCGGGAGAACAATTTCGGCTACCTCAAGCTGGATGCCGACCTTTCCAATGAATTCAGCGCCAATCTGGGCGTCTACATGCATGAGATGGACGGCCGCGGCGACTGGATTCCTCCCTACATCGCCGACGTGACCGACGATGCCGGCGGCCCCGAATACGAACTGCAAGGCAATCTGCCGGTGCTGGAGTCTTTCAACATCGGCCGCATCTATTTCGTCGACGCCAATAACGTAAGCCTGTCACCTTATTCCGGCTGCGCCTCTTCGATCACCTTTCCCTATGGGGGCGCCGGACCGCAATACGACCCGGGCTGCTATCCGGCCAATGCAATCCCGGTACAGTCCTACCGCCACACCCACTACTCCCGCAAACGCAACGGCGTCACCGCCGATTTCGCCTGGGAAACCGATCTTGGCGGCGTGACCAACACCGTCAGCGGAGGATACTGGTTTGAAGATTCCGAGCGGCATGAATGGCGCGACTGGCATCGCCTTATCGACGCTCGCATCGGTATCGAATTCAACGAACGCGCCTACTGGCTTCAATACAATCGTGTCTTTCCCCGCGAGACCACCATGTGGTATTTGCAGGACCGGATCGAAATCGACGCCCTGACCTTCAGCTTCGGCATCCGCAAATTCAATGTGGACAACGAACGCCTGGATCAGTTCGACGCCGGCAATAACATCGTTCTGAACTCCAGTTCCGACACATTGCTCAGCGGGGGCGCCACTTATGCCACGCCCATCGAAGGGCTGGAAGTCTTCTTCGGCTATTCCGAGAACATCAAGCCTACTCTCGACCTGGTGCTGGAACGCGAAATAGCCGACGCGATCGAACCCGAAACGGCGGAAAACCTGGAACTTGGCCTGCGTTACGTCGGTTCCCGCATCACCGCAAGCGCGGTGCTTTTCGACAACAGGTTCAACAACAGGCTTGAGTTCTTCGATCCGCAGGCGGCAGCCAGCGGGATACCCAACTACACGATCGGACAAGCGGGCCGTTACGATAATGTCGGCGGCGTCGAGTCCAACGGCTTCGAATTGGCGGCCAATATCGAGATAAGCGAGAACTGGTCCGCATACACTTCCTACACCGACACCGAAGCGATATATATTGGTTCCGGCCTGGGCTCCGAGGCCGACGCCGCGTTAAGCATCTTCCCGGGCAACCGGGTTGTGAATACGCCGGATTCGATGTGGGTGGTTTCGCTGGATTGGAATCGCGGACCCTACTACGCCGGGTTGTCGAGCAAGCGCGTGGGTGACCGCTTCGTCAATCGCGTCAACGGCTGGCTGGCGGACGAATACACTGTCTCCGACCTGTATTTCACGGTACGAGGGGAAGCCTTGCCGGATTTCCTGCAAGGTCTGGACTTCGGCATCGTTGTCAATAACCTGTTTGACGAGTCCTATCTCGGCGGCATTTCCGGCGGCGGCGCCTGGATCGGGGCGCCGCGAACGGCGGCCTTCACCGCCACGCTCGATTTCCAGCCATGAGAGTCCGCTGGTTGTGAGAGCTGGTTGTGAGAGCTGGTTGTGAGACCTTCGGGGCAGGTGGTATCTTTGCTGCCCCGCTCAAGACAGCGAATTGCGCGCTGATCGTGACCTACCTGCCGCGCCTGATCAAGATACTCAATGTCGTCGCGAAGTTCCGGCTGGATGAATTCCTCCGGGGCCGGCGCAAATTGCGCCTGCTGCGCTCGCTGTTGTTGCTGTATCGCTTGCCCTTCGGCCTGGGCCGCGCGCCGGCCGGCGACCGCAATGTCCGGCTGCGACAGGCGATGGAGGAACTCGGGCCGGTCTACATCAAGTTCGGGCAGTTGCTTTCCACGCGGCGGGACCTGCTGAGTCCGGAACTGGTCGATGAATTGCAATTGCTGCAGGACCAGGTGCCGCCTTTCGAACAACCCTCCATAAGCGATCTGACAAGCGACTTGCTGGGCGTGCCGGCGAGCGAGGTTTTCGCCGAACTCGAATCCGAAGCGCTGGCCTCGGCCTCGGTCGCCCAGGTGCACGCGGCGGTGCTGAAAAGCGGCGAGGAAGTCGTCGTCAAGGTTATTCGCCCCGGCGTCGGCGAAACCATCGGCGAAGACATCCGTCTGCTCAAGCGGATCGCCGCCATGATCGACCGAAACTTCTCGGCAGGCCGGCGGCTGCGCATCGTCGAAGTCGTGCGCGACTACGAAAAGACCATCAACGACGAACTCAACCTCCTGCTCGAAGCGGCAAGCACCACGCGTCTGCGGGAGAACTTCGAGAATTCGGACCTGCTGAACGTGCCGAAGGTCTTCAGCGAGTACAGCCGCCGCGAGCTGATGGTGATGGAGCGCGTAAACGGCATTCCGGTCACCGACGTGCCGGCGCTGAAAGAGGCCGGAGTCGACTTGCGCAAGCTCGCGGAAAATGGCGTCGCAGTGTTCTTCACCCAGGTGCTCGAACACAATTTCTTCCATGCCGACATGCATCCGGGCAATATCCTGGTGAGCCCGGAAGATCCGGATAATCCACGCTATATCGCTCTCGACTGTGCCATCATCGGTTCGCTGACCCGCGCCGACCAGGACTACGTGGCGCGCAACCTGCTGGCGATGTTCAAACGCGACTATCGCCAGGTCGCCGAATTGCATGTGGCCTCGGGCTGGGTTTCGCGCAAAACCCGGGTTCACGATTTCGAGTCCGCCATCCGCAGCCTGTGCGAACCCGTCTTCGAGCGTCCGCTGGGTGAAATTTCCTTTGCCGGATTGCTGTTGCAACTGTTCATCACAGCGCGGCAGTTCGACATGCAGGTACAGCCATCGCTGGTGCTCCTGCAGAAGACCTTGCTCCACATCGAGGGTCTCGGCCGTCAGCTCTACCCGGAGCTGAACCTGTGGGAAACCGCCCTGCCTTATCTGGAAGCCTGGGAGAAAAAGCGCCTCAGCCCATTCACCTGGCTGGAACAGGTCCGGGAAAAGCTGCCGGACTGGGTGAGCGAAGCGCCCTTGCTGCCGCAAATGGCCTTCGACGCCGCCACCCGGGTCAACCAACTCGTCGAAGTCGGCGAGACCCTGATCCGGCGCCAGGAAATCGCCGCGAGGCATCACGTCCGCAACCGGCGGCTGGCGCGGCGCGGCGGCTTCATCTGCCTGGCGCTGGCCTTGCTCGCGCTGGTTCCCGCGGTCGGCTCGGCCTTGCAAAGTCTGCCGATCGCCAGCTTCGTACTGGCGCTGGCCGGGCTGTCGCTGCTATTTTTCGCCCGTTGAGAGGAGTCCGCGGACATGTCCTGGCTGGATGAAGTGAAATGGAACGAGAAGGGGCTGGTGGCAGTGGTAACCGTGGAAGCGGAAACCGGGGAATTGCTCATGCAGGCCTGGGCGAACCGGGAAGCCTTGCAGGCTGCGGTCGCTGAAGGCCGCGGAATCTACTGGTCGCGTTCGCGCGAGCGCATCTGGCGCAAGGGCGAGGAATCCGGCCACGTCCAGAAACTCGTCGAGATATATCTCGACTGCGACGGCGACACCGTCTGCTACCGGGTGGAACAGACAGGCGCCGCCTGCCATACCGGCCGCCGGAGCTGTTTTTTCCGCAAGCTCGACAACGAATCCTGGCGCCTGATCGAGCCGAACGGCGACGAAAACTGAATTGGGGAAGACGCATGAGCGCAACTGACACCCTGTCGCAACTCGAAGCGACGCTCGAAGCGCGCAAATCCGCCACGCCGGAAAAATCCTACGTGGCCAGCCTGTACGGAAAGGGATTGAACAGGATCCTGGAAAAAGTCGGCGAGGAAGCGGTCGAGGTAGTGCTGGCCGCCAAGGAGGCGGAAAGCACTGGCGGAAACTCGCACAAGGCGGTGATTTCCGAGACCGCGGATCTCTGGTTTCACAGCATGGTCATGCTTTGCCACCTCGGCCTGAGCCATCGGGAAGTGTTGGCCGAATTGGAAAAACGATTTAACATGTCGGGTCACGAAGAGAAATCTTCACGAAAGCAATGATTTTCGGCCGGACAGCCTTATCGTCCGTCCGGAATGGAGGTGTAGCATGGGTATCGGCGGAATAGGCATCTGGCAATTACTCATTATTCTGTTGATCGTGGTGATGCTGTTTGGCACGAAGAAACTTCGCACCCTCGGCTCCGACCTTGGCGGCGCGTTGCGGGGCTTCCGCAGCGCAATGAAGGATGACGACGAGGGCAAGAAGGACGAGATCGAGGACCAAACCGAAACCGCCGGCGCCGAGACTGTCAGCGCCGCATCCGAAACCGCAGAAAACAAGTAGCGCCCTGTTTCACCGCTCCGGCGCGGGGCTTGTAAATGCCCAGTATTCATTCTACTGAACTGCTGCTGATCCTGGTGGTCGCATTGCTGGTCATCGGACCGGAGCGGCTGCCTGCGACCATTCGCACCGTGAGCTTGTGGCTGGGCCGCTTCCGGCGCAGTTTCTACAAGGTCAAGGCCGAGATCGAGCGCGAAATCAACGCCGATGAAGTGCGCCGGCAATTGCATAACGAGTCGGTGCTGGCGGATATCCGAGACACGAAATCCGAAGTGACGAAGGCAGCCGGCGAGGCGCGCGATTCGGTCAACAAGATCGTCAACTCGAAGGACTTCGATCCCGGCGCCTCGGCCGCGACCGAAGAACAGTTGCGGAACGCCGCGGCGGAACGCGAAGCCGCCGTGACCGGCGCGGGAGCGGACAAGGAGAATTCCGATTCCGGACAGCCGGAGGCTGCAACTGCGGAAAAAGAGGAAATCGCGAGCGCCCCCGATCCCGAGCCACCCCCCGCGGAAGCGGCGCAACCGTCGCCGGCAGGCGAGTCCGGCAGATGACCTCGGCTGAAGACGAAAAAGAGCTGACCCTGATCGACCACCTGGTCGAATTGCGCGATCGGATCATGAAGTCCCTGATCGCCGTGGTGGTGCTGTTCCTGGCCCTGTTTTATTTCGCCAACGATATCTACACCTATGTCGCCGCCCCGATGGTCTCCGCGCTGCCGGAAGGCTCGACCATGATCGCGGTCGATCCGACCTCGCCCTTTTTCGCGCCGTTCAAATTGACCTTCTACGTCGCGTTGATGATCGCGATGCCCTACGTGCTCTACCAGATGTGGTCCTTCATCGCGCCGGGCTTGTACAAGAACGAGAAGAAGCTGGCCATACCCCTGTTCATTTCCAGCGTCGTGCTGTTCTATTCGGGCATCGCTTTCGCGCGTTACGTGCTGTTCGGCATCGTGTTCCGCTTCTTCATATCCGTGGCGCCCGAAGGCATCCAGGTGGCGCCCGACATCAGCAGCTTTCTCAGTTTCGCCCTGACCATATTCCTCGCTTTCGGTCTGGCTTTCGAAATCCCCATCGCCGTATACCTCAGCATCTGGGCAGGATTGACAGAACCGGAAACCCTGTCGAAAAAGCGACCTTACGTAGTGGTCGGCTGCTTCGTCGTCGCCATGCTGCTGACTCCCCCCGACCCTTTCACCCAATCCATGCTCGCCATACCCATGTGGGCGCTGTTCGAAGTGGGCATCGTCGCCGGCAAGATGGCGCGCAGACGCCAGCAGGAGCAGGAAGCCGAAGAAGAACACGCCACCTGACAATATCCGGATTTCGGGCGCCTAGCGGAGAATGAAGCTTACCGGCCCGTCGTTTTCCAGGGAGACTTGCATGTTGGCGGCGAAGACGCCGCTTTGGGTTGCGGGGTGGCGTTCGGTTGAGATCTTTACCATTTGAGCGAACAACCGCTCGGCTTCGGCCGGCGCCTTGGCGCCGGAGAAACCGGGGCGCAGGCCCTTGCTGGTGCTGGCGGCGAGCGTGAACTGGGAAACGAGCAGAAGTTCGCCTGATATCGTCTTGAGGTCCAGGTTCATCCTGCCTTCGGCGTCGGCGAATACGCGGTAGGAAAGCAGGCGGTCGACCATGCGGCCGATGCCGGCCTCATCGTCCTCTCGTTCGAACCCGACCAAGGCCAGCAGACCCTTGCCGATTTCGGCATGGATTTCGCCTTCGATGCGTATACGAGCCCAGTTGACGCGCTGGATGAGGACGATCATCGCTCGTGTCGGCCGCGGGGGCTAACTGACCGGCGACAGGTCGCGGCCGATTTCGTCCGTCGCCTTTATCAGACAGTCTGTAATCGCCGGTTCGCCGGCGGAATGGCCGGCCTCGCGGACGATGAGCAATTCCGAGCCCGGCCAGTGTCGATGCAGGGTAGTGGCGTTGTCGAGCGGGCAGAGCATGTCGTAGCGGCCGTGAATGATGTGGCCGGGTATGTCGGCAAGCCGTTCCATGTTGTCGAGAATCTGGTTCTCGGCGATGAATCCCTTGTTTACGAAGTAATGCGCTTCGATGCGCGCCAGCGCCAGAGCCCGATGGGGGGAGGTAAAGCGAGCCACTCCGGCGGGGTCGAGCCGCAAGGTGGCGCAACTTGCTTCCCAGGTCGCCCAGGCCTTGGCCGCGCCCATGCGCGCCAGTTCGTCGTCGCCGGTCAGGCGTTCGTAATAGGCTTCGAGCAGGCAATGGCGCTCTTCTTCCGGGATGGGTTTCAGGAAATCCTCCCAACCATCGGCGAAAACGCGGTTGGTCCCGTCCCGGTACACCCAGTCGAGGTCGCGCTGACGGCACAGGAAGATGCCGCGCAGCACCAGGGTCATCACGCGCTGCGGATGCGCCTGGGCGTAAAGCAGGCTCAGGGTCGAACCCCAGGAGCCGCCGAACAGGACCCATTGCTCGATTCCCAGATGCGTGCGGATCTTCTCCATGTCGGCGATCAGCTCGCCCGTATCGTTCTCGCGCAATTCCCCGTGGGGGGTCGAGCGGCCGCAACCGCGCTGGTCGAAGGTGACGATGCGATAGAGTTCGGGATCGTAGAAACGGCGCGAATTGCCGTCGCAGGCGCCGCCGGGGCCGCCGTGGACGAACAGGATGGGAATGCCGTCGGGATTGCCCGCCTCGTCCAGGTAGAGTTCGTGCAGGTTTGAAACCTTGAGGCTATGCCTCCGGTAGGGCTTCAGTTCGGGAAATAGCGTCAGCACTTGCCGGTCCGTTTTCGTCGCTTACGCCATGTTAGGGCAATTCGGGCCGCAATCGCCACAAACGGGCGAAAATTGATGGTAGGGGAACCGGTCGGGTCAATCGGGATCGAGCACCGCGACGTTGTCGAAACCGGAGTCCATCAGGTGGGCGGCGTGCAGGCGGCTGATCATGCCGCGTTCGCAATACAGCAGGTAGCGCGGGCCCCGGTCGAGTTTTTCGAAGTCTCCGCGCAGGCGGTAAAAGGGGATATGCAGCAATTGCTCACCCGCCGCTTCCCGCAGCGCCGGCGGCCGCGCCCCCTGCTCGGATTCATGGCGGATATCGATGACGATGTCCTCCGGTCCGGGTTCCGAAGTCACGGTGATCTCGTCGGTCCTGCCGCCTTCGTCGCCCCCGCTTTCAAAAAAGGCAATTTCGGTGATGAGTTGGATCGAGGCGTTGGCGAGAGCCGCGTCGAGCACGGCGAAATCGAAACGGGATTCCTCGCGTTCGATACGCCCCGGCCGCGCTTTCGTCGTCGGCTTGTCCGAGATCACCGCGCAATATTCGGGAATGTGCCGGGAGAATTCCTCGGTGCCGATGGTGCGGGCCAGGTCGATGATCTGCTGTTTGTCCGTTGTCGCCAGCGGGCGCAACACGAGATTGCCGGCGACACTGTCGATGACCGAGAGGTTGGTCAGGGTCTGGCTGGAAACCTGGGCCACGCTTTCGCCGGTCACCAGCGCTTCGGCGCCGACCTCGCCGGCGATGCGGTCGGCGGCGCGCAACATCATGCGCTTGAGCACGACTCCCATCTGCGAGTTCTCGACCTTTTCGAGGATCTCCCGAACCACGTCTTCGAACGGCACGGTGACGAATTTCACCCGATGCGAAGCGTGATATTTCATCCACAGGTACAGCGCCAACTCCTGCACCGCCAGGCGATGGGTGTCCCCTCCCAGGTTGAAGAAGCAGAAATGCGTCTGCAAGCCGCGGCGCATGGTCAGAAAACTCGAAACCGCCGAATCGAATCCGCCCGAAATCAGCGACAGCGCCGAACCCTGTCCGCCCAGGGGAAATCCGCCGAGCCCCGGGCGCCGATGCAACACGACATGGAACTCCTCATGCCTGATTTCGAGCGGGACCAGCACTTCCGGCGCGCCCAGATCGACTCCGGCGGACTCGGTAAGCCGCTTGAGCCCGGCGCCGACGAAGGTCTCGACATCGACCGAACGAAAGGCATGCCTGCCGCTGCGTTTGCAACGCACGGCAAAAGTCTTGCCGCGCAATTGCTCGCCGTAATGCTCCATGGCCAGCTCCAGCATGCCTTCGAAATCGGGCAGCGGATATTTCCTGACCTCGAGAATGGAGGCGATTCCGGGGATGTGGCGCAACTTGTCGAGTACTTCCGGGCCGTCAGCGGCGCAGTCGATTTCGACTTCGATGACGTCCCATTCGCCGCTGACGCGCAACTGATCCTCGAATGCCTGCAAGACCGACCTGATGTTCTTGCGCAACAGCCGGACAAGCCGGCGGCGAACGGCGCGGCTCTTGATGGTGATCTCGGGAAACAGTTTGACCAGGAACAACATTGCGACTAGCGAAACGTCCTCGTTTGCCGTTCGGAAGCTTTGCCCCGAAACAGAGCGCTTGATTCGGAAAAACTTAGAAATCGCACCGGAATGGTGCTAATATCCGCCGCAACGCACAAGTTTGGTGCATTGCAGGCGCCTGATTCCGAGAAATTGAACCAAAAACGGGCTTTCGACGGCTGCCGAATGGTGGCACATATCTTGCTGCTTTTCTTGCTGCCTGAAAGGGTCAACGTAAGACACAACCCGGAACCACGGTAAACCCATGATAACCGAAGGGGCCGGCGGTCTGGCGGCTCAGCAATCCATAAACGAGGAGATAGTTGGAAAATGAAATCGAAACTGGAATACATCTGGCTTGACGGCTACACACCCACGCAGAATCTGCGCAGCAAGACCATGGTGCGGGAGGACTTCGACGGCAAGCTGGAAAGTTGTCCCCAGTGGTCGTTCGACGGCAGTTCCACCTTGCAAGCCAGCGGAGACGATTCGGATTGCCTTCTGGAGCCGGTAGCGATCATCCCCGACCCTGACCGGGCCGATGGTTACCTGGTCATGTGCGAGGTATTGAACGCCGATGGCAGCCCGCACCGCTCAAACGGCCGCGCGACCATCGACGACGATGACGACGACTTCTGGTTCGGCTTCGAACAGGAGTATTTTCTGTGGGATCCCGCGACCAATGCGCCTCCGGGATTTCCCGCCGGCGGCTACCCGGGACCCCAAGGCCTCTATTACTGCTCCGTCGGCGCGCTCAACTGTCATGGCCGCGAAGTCGTGGACGAACATCTCGACCTCTCGCTCGAAGCCGGCATCAACGTGGAAGGCATCAACGCCGAAGTTGCCGCGGGGCAATGGGAGTTCCAGGTATTCTCCAAGGGCGCCAAGCGCGCCGGCGACGAAACCTGGCTTTGCCGTTATCTGCTCGAGCGCACGGCCGAGCGGCACGGACTCGCGATCAACTGGGAGCCCAAGCCTCTTGGCAGAGAGCTCGACTGGAACGGTTCCGGCATGCACGCCAATTTCTCCAATGAAACCATGCGTGAAGCCGGAGACGAGGAAGTATTCACGAAGATCTGCGAAAACTTCGGCAAGAATATCGATCGCCACATTTCCGTATATGGCGCCGGCAACGATCAGCGCCTGACCGGCCTGCACGAAACCCAGGCAATCGATGTATTCAACTACGGCATTTCCGACCGGGGCGCGTCGATCCGGATTCCGGTGGCCACGATCCAGGCGGGCTGGAAGGGAAGACTCGAAGACCGCCGCACGGCGTCCAACGCCGACCCGTACAAGGTCGCCGCGGCAATCATCAAGACGACCAAGGAAGCGCTGGCCGCTTAAGGCGTTTGGCGGGTCCGGCGCCAGCCGGGCCCGCCCGGTCGCGCCTTGCGCGGGATATACCTGTGGAAGGGCGAATCGATTACAGGCGGCTGCTGGACAGCCTGAACACGGCGGTGCTGCTGCTGGATGAGGGTCTGCACATCCGCATGGTCAATCCGGCCGCGGAAGACCTGATGGCGATGAGTTCCCGCAAGGCCGCCGGGCTCTTCCTCGGCGAGGTATTCGTGAACGGCGCGGAAGATATCGAAGCAATGCACGAAGCCATGCGCGAGCGTAACGGCTTTACCAAGCGGCTCGCGCAACTGCATCTGTCCCATGGCAAAACGGTGGAACTCGACTACTCGATCACGCCTGTCGATCTCGACGGGGAACCGCTCGCCCTGCTCGAAATGAACTCCCTGGAATACTCCCAGCGCATCAATCGGGACCAGTTGTTCAGTTCCACGCAGGAGACTACCCAGGAACTCGTGCGCGGCCTCGCCCACGAGATCAAGAATCCGCTCGGCGGGCTGCGCGGCGCGGCCCAGTTGCTGGCGCGGGAACTGCCGAACGCGGAACTGATTGACTATACCAATGTCATCATCGACGAAGCCGACCGCCTGCGTAACCTGGTCGACCGCCTGACCGGCTACCGCAAACCGCTTGAGCTTCGCAGCATCAACATTCACGAGGTGGTCGAACACGTGCGCAACCTGGTCGAAGCCGAAATCGACGGCCGCGGCATCCATCTGATCAGGGACTACGATCCCAGCATTCCGCCGCTGACGGCGGATCCCGAACAACTCATCCAGGCCATGCTCAATATCGTGCGCAACGCCATGCAATCGCTGTCGAGCCCGGACGTGAAACACGACCTCGGCACGATTACCTTGCGCACGCGCGCGATACGCAAGGTGACCTTCGGTCCGCGCTCGCGCCAGCCCGCGATTTCGATCGAAGTCATCGATAACGGCCCGGGCATTCCGGAGCATCTGCGCGAGGCCATCTTCTTCCCCATGGTGACCAGCCGCCCTGAAGGCACGGGGCTCGGTCTCGCGATAGCGCACAGCATCGTCAGCCGCCATCACGGACTGCTCGAATGCGAAAGCGAAAAGGGGCGCACCTGTTTCCGCCTGCTATTGCCCCGTGGTTCAACAAAGAGCCGACGTGAGGCGCAGGCCGACAGCCGGGGAGAAACAAGCTCATGAACCCGGCCCAATCCGTCTGGATTCTCGATGACGACCGCTCGATCCGCTGGGTGCTGGAAAAATCCCTGAACACCGCGGGCCTCGACACCGTGAGTTTCGACAATGGCGAGGAACTGCTGCGCCGCCTGCGTCACAGCATGCCCGACGTCATCATCAGCGATATCCGCATGCCCGGAATCAGCGGCCTGGAACTGCTGTCCGCGGTCAAATCGACGCATCCCGAACTGCCCGTGATCATCATGACCGCGCATTCGGACCTCGACAGCGCGGTGACGTCCTACAGCCGCGGCGCATTCGAATACCTGCCCAAGCCCTTCGATATCGAAGACGCCGTCGCGGTCACCCGGCGGGCGCTCGGACACGCCAGGGAGAAAGAGGAAGAAGCCGCGGCCCGCGGCGGACAGGCGGAACCGGTACAGGAAATCATCGGCGAAGCGCCCGCGATGCAGGAGGTGTTCCGCGCCATCGGCCGGCTGTCTCATTCCAATATTTCGGTTCTGATCAACGGCGAGTCCGGCACGGGCAAGGAACTCGTGGCGCGCGCCTTGCATCAGCATAGCCCCCGCGGCGACAAGCCGTTCGTACCCTTGAACGTGGCCGCCATTCCGGCGGACCTGATCGAATCGGAACTGTTTGGGCACGAAAAAGGCGCTTTCACCGGCGCCACCCAGCAACGCACGGGCCGATTCGAGCAGGCCAACGGCGGCGCCCTGTTTCTCGACGAAATCGGCGACATGCCGCCGGACACACAGACCCGGCTGTTACGCGTGCTGTCTGAAGGCGAGTTTTATCGCGTCGGAGGCCATACTTCGGTGAAGGTAGACGTGCGCATCATTGCCGCCACGCACCAGAACCTGGAAGACCTGGTGCGCAAGCACCGCTTCCGGGAAGACCTGTTCCACCGCCTGAACGTGATCCGCATTCATGTGCCGAAACTGAGCGAAAGGCGTGAGGACATTCCGCGGCTGGCGCGGCATTTCCTCGGCCGGGCGGCGACCGAGCTCGACGTGCCGGCCAAGGTGCTGCGGCCCGAGACCGGGCAATATCTGCAAGGCCTGAGCTGGCCGGGCAACGTGCGGCAACTGGAGAATTTCTGCCGCTGGATCACGGTCATGGCCTCGGGGCGCGAGGTGCACATCACCGATCTGCCGCCTGAATTCGCGGAACAGCGCGAACAGCCGGGGGCGGCGCGCAATTGGACTCAGGCGCTCAAATCCTGGGCCGACGAGCAGATCAAGCAGGGCAATACGGGCATCCTGGACGAAGCGACTCCGGAGTTCGAGCGCGCGATGATCGACATCGCCCTGAAACACACGGCCGGGCGCAAGCAGGACGCGGCGCTGCTGCTAGGCTGGGGCCGCAACACCCTCACCCGCAAGATCCATGAACTCGGTTCCGGGTAAGGGCCGACTGGTTATTGTGTAGTCGCCGGAGCTTCTCCGGCTCCGTTCCCGCCGGACTGCGCGCCGGGCTGTTGTTCCGCCTGCCGCCGTTTTTGTTCGGCGTAGACTGCGTCGAAGTTTATCGGCGCGAGCATGAGCGGAGGGAAACTGCCCTTGGTGACGATGGAATCGATGGCTTCCCTGGCGTAGGGAAAAAGAATATTCGGGCAAAGCGAAGACAGTATCTGCTCCAGTTGCTGAGACTCCATGTTGGCGCAGGCGAAGATGCCCGCCTGCTGCACTTCGACCAGGAACGCCGTTTCTTCCTCGACCTTGGCTTCGACAGTCAGGGTGAGAATTACCTCATAGGTGTTTTCCTGGAAATTCTGGGAGCGGCTTTTCACTTCGAAATTGATGTTCGGACTCCATTGTCCGGTGAAGACGCCGGGGCTGCGCGGCGATTCGAATGAAAAATCCTTCAGGTAAATGCGCTGCAAGGCGAACTGCGGAGCGTTGGGATCCGCCTGTGGCTGCTGCTGCGCCGCCGCCTCTGGCGGCGCCGCTTCCTGGTCGTTCTGTTCGCTTTGCTCGTTCTGTTCGTTCTCAGCCATGATAGCTCCATGTTGAACGGCGGCGGGCTCGCACCCGGACGACCGTTATTTCTGAATAAGCGGAAAGGACCGCGCGGTCCACTCCGAAATGCCGCCGGCCAGTTTGGCGACGTTGCCGTGCCCGGCCTCCTCGATGCTCTTGACCGCGGCGCCAGACTGCTGGCCCATCTTGCAGACGACCAGCTTGGGCTTGTCCTTGTGCTTGTTCAATTCGGCCATGCGCTGTTTGAGTTTCGCCAGCGGAATATTGATCGCGCCGGCGATATGGCCCTGATCGAATTCCTTGCGGTCCCTCACGTCGACAACGACGGCGCCCTCGCGGTTGATCATCATGACTGCCTGCTGCGGGCCGATCGAGCGGGAAGCGGCGCGCGAATGATAAACGATAATGGCCAGCAGGGTAACTACCCACATGCCCGACAGAATCGGGTGATTGCCTATGAATTCAATGAATTGCGCCATTCGGGAAACGGTTTGCCGACGGGTCTGGGCAGCGAAAGACCGGGCCTTGAGAAACGGGCAGGAAGTATACACTTCCCTTGGCGCATCCGGTAGCAGCTGCCGCTGCCGCTGATGCCGATGTGCTGGCGCCGATGCGTTCAGATGTCATTCTGCGCGGAGCGAAGCGCAGTGACGCGGGGCATCCATGCCCCTCGCCCCTGCGGGGCGGCGCTGTGCGCCGTCCAAAATGGCAATCCTGCCATTTTGTCGCAGAATCCGCGGAGCATTTGGCAATTTCGGGCAAGTGAGTGGATACTACGCACCTATCGCTTGAATGAACTGGAACGAACTGCGAATGGATAAAAAGAAGTATCGGCTTGGCTTGGACGTGGGCACGAATAGCCTGGGCTGGAGCGTGTTGGAGTTGGATTCCGATTCCCAACCCCGCGCCATCGTGGCGGCTGGCTCCCGGATTTTTGCGGAGGGCAGGGAAGCGAAGACAAAGGCAACTTTGGCCGCCACCCGGCGGGAGGCAAGGTCGGCGCGGCGGCGGCGCGACCGGTTCAAGCAGCGGCAAACATTCTTGCTGAGCGAACTGGTCAATGCCGGCTTGTTCCCGGAAGCTCCCGGCGACCGACAGGAGTTGCAAAAGCGAAATCCCCTGCAACTGCGCTCCGATGCGCTGAAGAGGCAGTTGCAACCCTGGGAGGTCGGACGCGCTTTGTTCCACCTCAACCAACGCAGAGGCTTCAAGAGCAATCGAAAAGACCAAAGTGAGGAAACCAAAAACGGAGTCGTCTCGCGTTCGGCGCGACTGCTGCTTGAGGAAATGGGGCTGATTGGACCTGAGCTAGACAACGAAGAGTACAAGAAGTTGTCGCCGGCAGAGAAAAAACGTATCCGCGGAGACGAGGCGCGGACGCGCAAGGAGGCATTGGAGAAACTAAACGAACGGAAGGATTTGAGCTATGGCTCGTTTCTTTATCAAAGACAGCTTCGCGGCGAGCGCACGCGCGCCCGCCCAGGCGCCGCCCGCGACGACAAACTCTACGATGTATACCCGACCCGCGAATTGTACGAGGACGAATTTCAGAAAATCTGGCAGTCCCAGGCGGCATTTCATCCGGAATTGATGACTGTCGCCGCGAAAGAGAGAATCCACAGGGCAATTTTCCACCAAAGGCCGCTCAAGCCGCAGAAGCGCGGGATATGCGCCTATATGCAGGATGAACACCGCACTTTTCGCGCCTTGCCCAGTTTTCAGCGCTATCGCATCCATCAGGAGGTCAACAGCCTGGAATGGTGGTATCTCGGCGAGATCAAAAAGGTGCGCGACTATCCCGAAGCAAGGGATGAAATCGTCCACTTGCTGGAAAACGTTTCCACCGCAAACGGGCAAGTAACTTTTGGCATAATGAAAAACGTGTTGAAACGTTTGCGTATCGCAGAGGGCGTTTTCAAGTTCAACTTTGAAACAGAAAAAAGAAAGGGATTCGATGGGAATTCGACCAGCAAATTGATGAGCCACGAGGACAGGATTGGACCCACATGGCACGATTGGCCGCTTGAAAAACAGGATGAATTCATCGATACCATCCTGAATGGAACACCGCAACACCAGGAACGCGACCGCAACAGGTTGGCTGGAATTGAGCCGACTTCCTCGCCGGACGGAGCGAAAGACGATGTGGAGGTTCGCGCCTATCTGTGTGAACGATTCAAACTGCCCGAGCACATTGCGGATAACTGCGTAAATTCACGGCTAAAGGACGATACAGCCAGCATTTCGTTGCGGGCGGCGACGCTCATGCTTGCAAAGATGCGGGATGGTTTGATCGATGCCGAAACGGGGGAAGTATTCCTGCCGCTGCAAAGCGAAGCCGCCTCCGCCGTGGCGCGGGAAGAGCAGAATTTCGTCGATCCGTTTCGAAGCAAAGGCGATGACGGGAAATACCGGTTGCTCGAAAAGTTGCCTTATTACGGCGAAGCTTTCCGGGACGGCAGGCACATTATTCCCGGTACGGGGAATCCTGAAGACGACGACAAGACCCGCTGGGGCGGAGTAACCAATCCGACAGTGCATATCGCGCTGAATCAGATCAGGTTGGTCGTAAACGAGTTGATAGAACGTTTTGGCCGTCCCGAGTCCATAGCTATCGAATTGGGCAGAAACCTGCCTTTGGGGGCCCAGAAGCGCAGGGAAATCGAAAAGGAACAATCGGATAATCAGGCCAGAAACGAGTCATTTGACAAAAAACTCCGGGAACTGGGTCAGAAGCCAAACGCGGAAAACAGATTGCGCTTGTTTTTATGGCATGAATTGAGCGATGACCCGAACGGTCGCTGTTGTCCTTTTTCCGGCCAAACGATAGGAATCGCCGACCTGTTCGGCGGCAATGTCGAGATTGAGCATCTGATACCTTTCAGCCGTTCGCTGGACGACAGCCGGGCCAACAAGATCGTCTGTACGCGCGACGCAAACCGATTCAAGGGAAATCGCACACCGTTCGAAGCGTTCGGCGACAGTCCGGCGGGATACGATTGGTCCGAGATTGCCGCGCGGGCCGAAGCCTTGCCTTCGTCCAAAGGCTGGCGCTTCAAACCGGACGCCTGGGAAATCTGGCGGCAAGGCGCGGACGGCGATTTCACGAACCGGCACTTGAACGATACCCGCTATATCGGTCGCCTGACACGCGAATACCTGGAGACAATTTGCCATGTGGACAGGATCGACATCGTCACCGGCCGGCTGACCAGCCTGCTGCGCCGCCATTGGGGGCTCAACAGCGTTTTGGACGATGGTTCCGACCGCAAGAATCGCGACGACCATCGTCACCACGCCGTGGATGCCATTGTGGTTGGCATGACAAGCCAACCATTATTGCAAACGGTCGCCGCAAAGGCGAAAGAACTTGAATCTTGCGAGATCGACCCCGCCAGCAATCTCAATCGGTTTTTCGCCCCTGTTGACGGCCACAGAAATGCTATCGATCCGTGGAGTGGATTCAGAAACGATGTTGCGGAAGTTGTTTCGCGAATCGTCGTTTCGCACAAGGTGAGACGCAAGAGTCTCTATCAGCGTACCACTGACGGCCAGTTGCACAACGATACGGCCTACGGATTGGTATTGAACGAAGACGGTTTGTGGACAGGAGAAGTTGTTTCGCGAAAACCGATAGCCGACTTCAAAAAATTAAAGGACATTAAGTCCATTAGAGATTCACGGCTCAAAGAAATTTTCAAGGCAAGGTTTGAAGCCGCCGAAAAAAATGACCCAGGTTCGGGGCCGAAGGCTGTCCAGGACTTGGCAAAGAAAAAGAAATTGAATATCCAACGCTTGCGCCATATTGAAAAGTTGAGCGTCATTAAGATAACAGACAGATTCGACAATGCCTACAAGGCATACAAGGGCGACAGCAACTGGGGCATTGAAATCTTTTCTTGGCCGACCGGGCAAAAAAAGGCTGGCAAATGGGAAGGCGTCATGGTCTCCCGTTTCGATGCGCACCAGAATAGATTCAAGCCTGGCGAGACTTTCAGACCCCATCCGGCGGCGCGTCTGATAATGCGCCTGCGGATCAATGATTGCGTTGAAATGCTAGTGGCAAAGGAGAGAGAGGAGAGGAGAATTTACCGACTTCAAAAGGTTTCGAAAGGTCGAATGACCTTTGCGGAAGTTCACGAAGCCAATGTGGACTCAAGAAACCGAGATAAAGAAGAGCAATTCAACTACACAACAATCGCTACGGGTTCCCTGCAATCGCGCAAGGCCAGAAAAGTTCATATCAGCCCCACGGGTTTGGTAAGTTTCGAGCAACGTCACCCGACTCGCCAAACCGGATAGCGGTTGGGAAACCATTGAGATGGCCACGACAAGAAACGACAAGCTGGCGGGGCTGTTCGTGAATCCGTTCAGGCCCGGCTACGGCCAGCGTCCGCCGCATCTCGCCGGACGCAAGAACGAGATTTACGACATCTTCAAGCATGTCGGCGCCACGGCGAACGGCGAATTGGTCGCCCGGGACGTGGTGATATACGGCCCGAGAGGCTCGGGCAAAACAGCATTGCTGCGCGTGGTCGGCGAGGAGCTTGAAAAGCTTGGAGTAAACGCAACGCTGGAACTCATGACGGCGACCGACATGCAAAGCGCGGAGGATGCCCGCCGGGAACTAATCGGAGTCGTGGGCCAACCGCTGTGGGAAGCGCTGAAACCCCAAGAGTGGGGCCTGGACTGGCGCGGAGTGCAGGCAAAGTGGCAGCGGGGCGAGCTTTCGAGAAGCGAGGTGCGCAAGGGCCTGGTGGCGAAGTGCAAAAGCAAACCCCTGATACTTTTAATCGACGAAGCGCACCTGATGTCACCTGGCGCCTGCGGCGAACTGCTCAATGAAGTGTTGACAATCAGAGGCAGGGGCGGTCCGGTCATCGTCGTATTGGCTGGCAAGCCGAAATTGGCGGAACTGGGCAATCTCTCCGAGGTATCGTTCCTGGAACGAGGCGAAATCATGAGCCTCGGCCTGCTCGACGAACAAAGCTCGGGCGACGCGGTGCGAATACCGTTGGGCGAAACTGGCATCGGGATTTCGGAAACGGCATTGCGTCGAGTAGTAGATGACTGTCAGGGCTACCCTCAGTTCCTGCAGTTGTGGGGCAGCGCCTTGTGGCGAAGAGCCAGCGAATCCGGCACAAACAGGTTAGACGACTCGGATGTCTCCGAGGTCGAGCCGGCGATGAGGCTGGAGCGGGAAGAAATATACCTTGGCAGATTCGCTGGCTGGAAAGGAGCGGACCGAGAATTGCTCGTGGATACTGCAAACGATCTGGCGCGCAATGGATGGGTGGAAAGACCGAAACTGGAAGCCATGGTGAAAGGACTCCTGATTCGGCAAAATCGGGAGCCCGATGACTGTGGGGCCTTGGTGGACCAGATGGTGGAGTCCGATTTTCTGTGGCGGCCCCGAGGCCAGCCGAGAATGTTGCCCGCCTTGCCCAGTTTCGTCTCGTTTGTTGCAAATCAGGGAAGGTCGAGATAAAGCGGCTGAAATTCCGATGGTTGGTCAAATTGTGGAAATAACCGAGCCGGGACATTGGCTGAAGAAATCGCGGGGGTTTCTGCAAGTTCACAACTCAGGAGAAATGCTCGGCCAGGTTCCGCTGGACGACATTCAAACCGTGCTGGTGTCGGTTCCGGGTTGCGCGGTTTCGAGCGTATTGATGGATCAACTGGCGCAGCGCGATATACCGTTGGTGATTTGCGGAGAAAACTACCTTCCCAGCAGTTGGACTTTGCCGTTGCAAGGCGCGGTTCGTCAGTTTCGGGTGATGCGCGCCCAGGCGCAGCTTTCCGAGCCCCGGCGGAAAAGATTCTGGCAGAAAATCGTCAGGGCGAAAATCGCCAATCAGTCGGAGGTGTTATCGCGGGCAGGCAAGCCGTGCGGGGATTTGTCCCGTATGATCCGCAAAGTCAAATCGGGCGACCCGGAAAACGTCGAGGCGCAAGCCGCGCGGGCATATTGGCAACGATTGCTGGGCGAGGAATTTCGACGCGACCGCGAGGCGCCGGGACTCAATGCCGCGCTGAACTACGGGTATACGATTCTGAGAGCCTGTGTCGCACGAGGAGTTTCGGGCGCCGGATTGCATCCGAGCTTTAGCGTACACCACAAGAATCCGCGGAATCCGATGAATCTGGTTGACGACCTCGTTGAACCGTTCCGGCCCATTGCCGATTTTGTGATTTGGCAGCAAATTCAGGAATACTCGAAAGAACTGACGAATGAAGGCAAGTTGCGTTTGGCTTCCTTGTGCACGCTACCCTTGCCGACTGAAGATGGCTTCTCGCCTCTGTCGCAGGTAGCCGTCAAGTCCTGCCGTTCATTTGCCGGATACTGTCTGGGGGAAACGGTTAACGAAGTTGTGCCTTCACTGCCGACAACGCTCGATTCGATATGAATAGCGGAATCAGCCTCAGTCCCTATCGCATCATGTGGCTATTCGTCATGTTCGACCTGCCCGTTGGCACAAGCAGAGAGCGTAAGCAGGCGACTCGTTTTCGCAATGACTTGCTTGACCTGGGGTTTGAGATGTCGCAGTTTTCGATCTATCTCAAGTATTGCTCTTCGGGTGAAAAAGCCGATGCGATAAGCGGCAGGATTCCGCCCTTGCTGCCACCGGGAGGAAAGGTCGATGTTCTGTGCATTACCGATCGACAGTATTCAAATATGCGCAGATACCACGGTCGCAGAGCCAAAAAAACCGATGGTTCGCCGCGGCAGTTGCGCCTGTTTTAGCCGATTCTCGTCCATGAGAATCGGTTTTTCCCTAATAAATCAGCCAGTTGCGTCGTCTTCAGTCTAACACTCAGGAATAGGTGGCGCTAAGACAACTTTGTAGCTGCACTTCTGGAACAGCGGATGAAGTCTAACACTCAGGAATAGGTGGCGCTAAGACAACTGCAAATCGAGGCGGCCGCCGACGCTGAAGAGTCTAACACTCAGGAATAGGTGGCGCTAAGACAACCATCCGGTTAGGATTTACAACGATATAGACAGTCTAACACTCAGGAATAGGTGGCGCTAAGACAACCGCATACGATCCAGCTTCTCCCGGTAACTCGGCTGGCGATTGCCTGAAGCCGGACCGGGCC
>VYCF01000034.1 GCA_009844085.1 Gammaproteobacteria bacterium
GACGGCTCCGCTTCCACCCATGGTTCCGCGCCCGCCCATGGTTCCGGTCCCGCCCATCGGTCCAGTCCCGCCCATGGATCCGGCGCCGCCCGGCATTCCGGGCCCGGACGCGGCGCCGTATCCCGATGTGACGCCGAACCCGGACGTCGAGCCGAATCCGGACGCGGCGCCGTTGCCGGAAAGGGCGCCGTTGCCGAAACCGTCCCGCCGCCGTCCGAACGGATCGTTCGCGACGCCGAAGGGGCCGGAGAGGCCGTCCGGGTCCCATCCGATCGGGTCGTCCGCGACGGCGATGGGGCGGATGAGGCTTTCCGGTTCGTCCGGCGCGCCGGTTTCGTCTTCGCCGCCGCCTTGCGGTTCGCCGTCCCGCGGCCCGCCGCCGAGGGGAATGCCCCCGAAGGAACCACGCCAGCCCGGTTCGCGCGAGGCGTCAAACCGCGCCGACACGCCGTCCAGCGCATGCTCCGCCACCGTGCGGCCGAAACGCGCCAGCCAGGCCGCAGGCATCGGGTCGGTATTCTTGATCGTGCCCGTCGCGCGCGCGCGCGCGATCGTTACCCCGCCCGGCTGCGCGTCGCTCAGTTCCAGGTACAGCGTCTCCTCGCCCTCGTCGATCAGATCGTCCTCGACCAGCACCGTCACGAACTTGAGCCGGTCCCCGGCCTCGAAGCGCACCTGCTGGGACGTGTCGACGTAGTCCGCGCCGCGCCGCGCCGTGCCGGCGTTCGGGTCGATCTGCGCGTACACCGTCACAGGGCCGGGCGCCGGGCGGTTTAGCGTCACCGGGAACCGCAGGTTTTCCTTGCCCTCGTACGCGGCGGCGTCGGCCACCGACACGGTCAGGCCGGCGAAGTCCTCTCCGGCGCCGTCGTTGTCCAGGATCGCGATCTCGACCGATTCCGGCGAGCCCGACGCCACCCACCGCGGCAGTTCGCCGAACGACACACTCACCGTCTCGTCGTCCGTGTCGTCGTCCTCGAACGCGCTCAGCGTTGCCCGTCCGGTCAGATCCCCGGCGTAGATCGTCAAGCCGCCCGGCCCGTCGTGATCGCCCGGCTCCGCCGTTCCCGCCGACCACACAAGCGGGATGCGCACCAGTTCCGGCAGCGGCTCGGCCAGCCGCGCCCACAGCAGTGTGCGCCCGCCTTCCTCCAGCGTCGGCGGAGACGCCTCCAGCGTCACCTCCACGGGCTCCGCCGCTGGTTCCGCCTGCTGGATCGTCACCACCACGTAGGCGATCTCGCGTCCGAGTTCGATGCGCCTGTCGGGCTGGGCCAGCGACGGGATGGACGTGACCGGATCGGCCAGCACGGCGCCCCGCGGACGGTCGATCTGCACCGTGAACTGCTCGTGGGGATCGTCGATATCGTCCTCCACGATCCAGACCTTGCGCACGATCTCCGTTTCGCCCTCGGCGAAGCGCAGGCGGCCGGATTCCATGCGGAAGTCGATCGGGTCGTCCACGGGGCCGGCGTGCGCGCTGCCGCCGCCAGGATGGGTTAGCCAGCTCACCTCAACGTCCCCCGGCGACGGCGACGACAGGGTGAACCGCACTTCCATGAAGCTGCCTTCGACCGCTTCTCCGGCGGAGAGCGAGATCTTGATGCCGTCGCGCACCGTCACGGACAACTCCGCCGCGATACCGTCGTACCCGCCGCCCGAGGCCGTGTGGACAAGCGTCGCCGTATCTTCGTCCTCGTCGGCGTCCCGCGCCGCCGAGACCGTCAAGGTTTGCGGGTCGTTCCAGTCCTCTGTTCCAAACGTCAGCGAGGCCCGGTCGATGCTCAGGTCCGTGCCGGAGTGGCCCGCGATGCTCACGGTCACCATGCCCGTCGGTTGCGCGGCGAGCCACACGCTGTAGCTCGTCCCGGCGCCCTCGGTCATCGCCAGGGCCGTCTCGGAGAGCACCAGCGCCGGAGATATGACATCGTCGTCCTCCACAGTCACGGATACCTCCGCCGTCATCGCGTCGTAGTCCCCGCCCGAGGCCGTATGCGTCAGCGCCGCGGCGTCGTCCGAAGCGTCGTCGTCCTGGCCCGCGCTCACCGTCACGGTCTGCGGCGCGTTCCAGTCCGCCGGCCCGAACGTCAGCGAGTTCTTGTCCAGCGTCAGGTCCGTGTCGGCGTGGCCCGCGATCGCCACCGTCACACTTTCCGCCGGCTGCGTCGCAAGGCGCACCGAATACTCGGCGCTGCCGCCCTCGGCCAAACCCAGCGTCGTCGCCGACACCACCAGCGCCGGCTCGTCGTCGTCGGTCACCGTGACCGTTACGTCCGCCGCCGCCGCATAGTAGCCGCCGCCCAAGGCGGTGAGCGCAAGCGTCTCGATGTCATCGGTCGCATCGTCGTCCTGGCCCGCGGAAACGGTGACCGTCTGCGGGTCGTTCCAGTCCGCCGTTCCGAACGTCAGCGAGTCCTTGTCCAGCGTCAGGTCCGTGCCGGCGTGACCGGCGATGCTCACGGTCACCGTGTCCGTCGGCTGCGTGGCGAGCGACACCGTGTAGCTCGCCTCGCCGCCTTCGGTCATCGCCAGGTCCGTCTCGGAGAGCGACAGCGCGGGCGTGACGGTGGGTCCAGTGTCGGAGCCTCCAATGGTCAACGTCACCGTCGCCGGCTCGCCGACGTCGTACCCCGCGCCGGTCTGAAGCGTCACCACGATGGTCTCGCCGTCGTCGTCGATGCCGTCGTCGAAGATCGTCACCATCATCGACGGAGCGGCAATGGCGCTGTTCAGCCACAGCTTGCCCCGGTTGCCGCTCCGCTCGAGCGGCGGATCGGTGCTGTGCCGCGGATCCCTGGCCAGTTCGTAGTCGACGCCCGGGGTCGCGGTGCCCGACAGGCGGAAGCCGATCCAGTAGGGGCCGAGGTCCTGGGACTCGGGCGCCGCGCGCAGCGACAGCCGGTGAGCGTTGCCGCCTTCTTCGACGTTCGCATCGCGCGAGGCGAAGGAAACCGTCGCTTCCGGCTCGGCGTCATTGTCGCGCACGAACAGCACCGCATCCCTCCGGCCCCACAGATCCTGATCTCCGGACGGGTCCGCGAGCCGGTAGCCTGGCGCCGCCGCCAGGTCGAGGCCCACGTGGCCTCGGCTGTCCGGCCAGTAGGTTTCCACCACATTGTCGTCTTCGGTCGGCACGGTGACGGTTCGGGTCGTCGCGCCCGCCGGGATCGTCACCGTCCGCCGCCCGGCGCCGCCCGGCGGCAGGAATCCGCCGAAGTCCGTCACGTCGATCGCCACGCGCAGATCCTGCGCCGGCGCCGGGTCCGCGTACAGCACGAAGGTGCCGGACTCGCCCTCGGAGACCTCGTCCCAGACGACCTGCCATTGCGTGTGCAGCGGCAGCGTCGTCTCATCCGCCGGACCCCAGCCCACCGTCACCGACGGCTCATCGTCGTCGATCACCATGATCCGCGCCGGCGTCACCTTCATGTCCGACATCTCCCCGTTCAGGCTGATCGCCTCGTCCGCCTCGTTCTCGTCGTCGTCCACCGGCGTCAGGGTGAAGGTACCGCTGGCGCTGGCCTGGCCGGCGGCGAGGGTAAGATCGAAATCCGGCACCGCGACGTAATCCAAGTCGGAAACCGCGCCGTCGCCCTGACCGCCGACGCCCACCGTCACGGTTTTTTCCGCGGCGAAGCGCGCGGGACCGTCGATGGTCGCCGTCACCTGGACCGTCCGCGCCCCGCCGTCCTCCGCCACGCTGTCTTGCATACCGCTCGTCCGCATGTCCGTGTCCACCGCCAGCGTGATCGAAGTCGGCTGTCGGTCGTCGTCGGCGATGGTTCCCGTCGCCGTGTCGGCGGCTGTCACTGCCACCGTCGTCCCGGATACCGTCAAGCCGACCGTGAACGTCTCGTCGTCCTCGGCCAGGACGTCCTCGGTCGTCGCGACCGTGAAGGTTTGCGTCTCGCCCGCCGTGCCCGCAAAGGCGAGGGCCGCGGTGTTCTCCGTGTAGTCGACGCCCTTCGTCGCCGTGCCGTCGGTGAAACCCGGCGTCACCGTCAGACCGCCCGACACCGCCCGGTCAAGCGTCACGGTGAAGGTCAGCGCGTCGCCCTCCGCGGCCGAGGCGTCCCCGATCGTCACGCTCGGCGGCCCCGCGTCCCAGGCGGCGGTCGCGGTGACGTCGGCGGCCGGCGTGAGGTTCACCCCGTCGGTGGCGGCGTCCTTCGGCACCGTCACGACCACGTCCGCGCCGCCCGCGGGGGTGAGAATGAGCGTGTACTCCGTGCCGCTCCCGGCGAAGACGCCCTTCGCGGCGCCGGTGACGTCGACGTCGCCGGCGACGAACCCGTCGACCGCCTCGGAGAAGGTGAAGGTGGCGGTGAACGGGCTGCGGTCGTTGATCTTCGGCGGCACGCCGGTGATGGCCAGCGTGGGCACGGCGTTGTCGGCGATGGTCCCGGTCGCCTCCGATGCCGTAGGCGAGAGCGTCGCGTTGACCGGATCCGACAGCCGCACCAGGAAGGTCTCGTCAGTTTCGACCCGGACATCGGGGAGGGTGTTCACCGTCACCGTGGCCGAGGTCGCCCCCGCCTTGATTGTCGCCGTGCGGGCCGTGCCCACAGCCGTGTAGTCCACGTCCGCTGTCGCCGGGTTGGATCCGTCGGCGTCGTCGGCCGTGGCCCACTGCACCGTCACATCCCGCCCGGAGACCGCATCCAGGCGCAAGGTGAAGGTCATGGCGTACCCCTCCTCCCCCGTGGCGTCGGCGATGGACAGCACCGGCGGACCGTCGTCGTCGGCGACGGTCACCGCCACGCCGTCCGCGCTCACGCCGCCGTAGTCCGAGGTCCCGGCCGCGACCGTGTGGGCGACGGTGACGGCGCGGCTGTTCCCGCTGTTGTCGACGGCGTCGGCGACGGCGGTCACCGTCACCGTCTGCGGCTCGTCCCAGTTCGACGGCGTGAACGTCAGGCTCGACGCCGAGACCGTGGCGACGGCGGCGTCGCCGCTGGCGACGCCGACGGTCACGTCGCCCGTCGGCTCGCTGTCCAGCACGACCGTGTAGGCGCCCTCGTTCTCCTTCGCGTCCGTGTCTGGATCGTCGGCCTCGGCCAGGCGCAGCGGCCCGCCCGCGACCGTCACGCCCTTGGTGTCGTCGTCGGTGATCGTGCCGGTGGCCTCGGCGGTGCCGATGGCGGCGCCGCCGGTGGCCCCGCTCAGCTCCACCAGGAACGTCTCGTTCCCCTCGTCCAGCGCGTCCTCCGTCGTCGCCACCGTGAACGTCTTGACCGTGTCACCCTTGCCGAAGCTGAGCGCCTGCCCCGCCGTCTGCGCCGTGTAGTCACTGGCCGAGGCCGCACCCGCCCCCGTGTCCGCCTTCGTCTTCCAGTTCACCGAAACCGCGTTGTCCGCCGCCCCGGAGCGGGTCACGGTGAAGGTGATCGCGCCGCCCTCCGTGGCCTTCGCGTCCGCCACCGCGAAGCTCGGCCGGCCGTCGTCGTCGGTGATCCCGAGGTCGGCCCTGGTGACGGCGAGCGACCCCGCGCTGCCGGTGACCTCGACGGTCTCGGCGCCCTCGTGCAGGCCGTCGTCCACCGGCGTGAAATCGAACGCGGCGTCCGCGCTGGCCGCGCCCGCCCCGATCGTGATGGCGAAGCCGGTGACC
The DNA here is from genome assembly GCA_009844085.1 of Gammaproteobacteria bacterium. Lineage (GTDB taxonomy): Bacteria > Pseudomonadota > Gammaproteobacteria > Pseudomonadales > Pseudohongiellaceae > UBA9145. The sequence continues at coordinate 5,612 of VYCF01000034.1, forward strand.
GCCGCGTAGTCCGCGGTCTCCGTGGCCGTGCCGCCGCCGACGGCGACCGTCACCGTCCGCGCCGTCTCGTACCGCGTCGAACCGTTCACCGTCGCCGTCACCGTGACCTCGGTCTGGCCCGCCGCCTCCCCCACGGCCGTCGGCGAAACCGTCAGCGTGATCCCCGACGGCGCCGCGTCGTCGTCCGCCACCGTCACCGCCACGCCCTCCGCGCTGACGCCGGCGTAGTCCGACGTCCCGGCCGTGACGGTGTGGGTCACGGTCACCGCGCGGCTGTCGCCGGTGTTGTCGATGGCGTCGGCCACCGCGGTGACGGTCACCGTCTGCGCCTGGTTCCAGTTCGCCGGCGTGAACGTCAGGCTGGAGGCCGACACCGTCGCGATCGCGGTGTCCCCGCTGGCGACCCCCACCACCACGTTCGCCGTCGGCTCGCTGTCCAGGACCACCGTGTAGGCCGCCTCGTTCTCCCTGTCGTCCGCCGTGCCGGGGTTGTCCGCCTCGTCCAGGCTGAGCGGGCCGCCCGACACCGTCACGCCCTTGGTGTCGTCGTCCTCGATCGTGCCCGTCGCCTGGGCCGTCCCGATCGTGGCGCCCGCGGCCCCGCTCAGTTCCACCAGGAAGGTCTCGTCGGCCTCGTCCAGGTCGTCCGCCGTGGTGGCGACGGTGAAGGTCTTGGCGGCGTCGCCCTTGGCGAAGCTGAGCGCCCGCCCGGCGGTCTGCGCCGTGTAGTCGCCGGCCGCGGCCGGGTTCGTCCCGTCC
>VYCF01000071.1 GCA_009844085.1 Gammaproteobacteria bacterium
TGTCGCAACCCATTGATTCTATTGGAATACGATTTTCAGCGGGAATCGCTGATGCACTGTGGACATCTCCGTAAATAAGATCCAGAAGTTGGCGCAATCGTTTACTCGAAGAAAATGTAGACCAATTGAGCAGAAATGCCGTGTTGCTTGCGAAAACGGCATCTCGCCTAATCGGAGAGCAGACCTGCGAGAAAGTTAAAGTTCGCTATTTGGCGACAGCAATCAGGTGGACAAAGCCCGGCCGAGGTCGTCGAGGCTTTGGAGGTTGTGGGAGGAGCGGAAGTCGTCGGCGTGGGGGAGCATGGTCTTGACTCCCTGGGCGAGGGGTTCGAAGCCGTCCCAGCGTAACAGGGGGTTGAGCCAGACGAGGCGGCGGCTCGACTTGGCGAGCCGTTCCATTTCCGTGTCCAGCCGCTCGGCGCTGTCGCATTCGAGGCCGTCGGAAAGCACCAGGGTAGTGGCGTTCTGGGCGAGGACGCGGCGCGCCCAGTGCTTGTTGAACAGGTGCAGGCAATGCCCGATGCGCGTGCCCCCGGACCAGTCCTGCACTACGTCGGCGACGCGTTCGAGGGCGGCGTCGACGTCGCAATGAACCAATTGCCGGGTGATGTTGGTGAGGCGGGTGCCGAAAACGAAACTATGCACCCGGCGCTGGGCGGCGACGGCATGCATGAAATGCAGGAACATGCGCGAATAGGTACTCATCGAACCGGAGATATCGCAAAGCACGACCAAAGGCGGCTGGCGTTTGCGGCGTCTGCTGAATTTGAGCGGCACGCCTTCGCTCGGGCGGGTCATGGCCCGCAAGCTCGCGCGCCGGTCGAGAATCCGGCCGCGCGGGTCGGGTCGGAAACGCCGGGTTGCGATGCTGTCATGGGGCAGGCGCAACTGGGCGATGGCTCGTTTGGCCTGATCGAGTTCGGCGCTCGACATGTCCTCGAAATCCCGCTCGCGCAATACTTCGCTGACCGAACTCGTCAGCAGGCCGTGCAATTCAAGCCGGTCCTCGGCGGGATCGCTCAGCCTGCCTCCCGAGGTCATGGCGTCCGCGAGCCGGCGGCGCATTTCGGTCATCTGCTCGCTGTCGTCGCCGAGCACGGTAGGCAACATGGCGCCCAGCATGCGGTCCATGAAGGCGGGGTTGCGCCAGAAGATGTGGAAGGCTTGGTCGAACAGTTCGCGTTGCTCCCGGCGGCTGACGAAGATCGCGAACAGGCAGCTATGGAAATCGCCGCGGCTGCCGAAGCCGACCAGGTTGACCGCGCGGATGGCGTCGAGCACCTTGCCGGGACCGACGGGCAGACCGGCGGCGCGCAACAGGCGGGCGAAATGCATGATGTTCTGGGCCATGCGGCCGCCGTCGAGCGTGCTTTCGGGAACTTGCATGGCTGCGCTCAATTGGGCTGGAGCGCGAGTTCGGCTTTCACTTCCTCAAGAATTCGCGCCGCTTCGCTGCCGCGGATGCGGGCGATGTCGTCCTGGTATTTCAGCAGGGTGCCGAGGGTGTCGTCGATGGCGGCGCCGTCGAGTGCGACCTGGTCGAGTTGCAACAGGGCCTGGGCCCAATCGAGGGTTTCGGCCACGCCCGGGGACTTGTACAGGTCCTGTTCGCGCAGGCGTTGCACGAAGCCGACCACATGGCGGCTCAAACCGATGTCCATGCCCGGCAACCGCGCCTCGACGATTTCCAGTTCGCGTTCGGCGTCAGGATAGTCCACCCAATGATAGAGGCAGCGCCGCTTGAGGGCGTCATGGATTTCCCGGGTGCGGTTGGAAGTGATGACAACGATGGGCGGCTCCTTCGCCGCGATCGTGCCGATTTCGGGGATCGAGATCTGGAAATCCGAAAGCAATTCGAGCAGGTAGGCTTCGAAAGGCTCGTCGGTGCGATCGAGCTCGTCGATGAGCAGCACCGGCGCGCCGCGCTCGTCTTCACGCAAGGCCTGCAGCAGGGGCCGCTCGATCAGAAACCCGGAAGCGAATACATCCGCCGCCAGATCTTGCCGATCCACGCTGCCGGCCGCTTCCGCCAGCCGGATCTCGATCATCTGCCGCGCGTAGTTCCATTCGTAGACAGCCGAGGAAACATCGAGCCCTTCGTAGCATTGCAGCCGGATCAGCCGGCGACCGAGGCCCGCGGCGAGCACCTTGGCGATTTCGGTCTTGCCGACGCCCGCTTCGCCTTCGAGAAAAAGCGGACGTCCCATTTGCAGCGACAGGAACAAGGTGGTCGCCAACGCCCGGTCCGCGACGTACTTGCCGTCGCGGAGCAGGCGCTGGACCTCCTCGATGCCGTTCGGCGCCGGCATGCTCAGGCGCAGGCCGCTACCGCGCGCTGGGCCATGACCTTGACGAGGTGGGCGCGATACTCGGCCCCGGCGTGGATGTCCGAATTCATCTTGTCCACTGGCGCCTCGAAATCGTCGAGCGCAGCCGCGCTGAAGTCCGCCTGCAATGCTTCCTCGAGCCGATAGGCCCGATGCGCGCAAGCCGTGGCGCCGGTGACCGCCGCGCGCGGCCCGGCCGCGGTCCTGGCGACGAACACGCCGACGATGGCGTAGCGCGAAGCGGGGTTTTCGAACTTCATGTAGGAAGCCGCTTCGGGACGCGGGAAATCCACCGCGACGATGATCTCGTCTTCTTCGAGCGCGGTTTCGAACATGGCGGTAAAGAAGTCCTCGCCGGCGATTTCGCGGCGGTTGGTGCGCACCGTGGCCCCAAGCGCGATCACGGCGGCGGGATAGTCCGCCGCCGGATCGTTGTTGGCGATGGAGCCGCCGAGCGTGCCGCAATTGCGTACCGCCGGATCGCCGATGTTGCCTGCCAGCGCCGCCAATGCGGGAATCGCTTCCCCGACTTCCTTCGAAGCCGCGACCTCGGCATGGGTCGTCATCGCGCCGACGGTGACGATATTGCCGTTGACGACGATGCCGCTCAATTCGGCGATCCCGCCGAGATCGATCACGTCGGACGGACTTGCCAGCCGGTGCTTTATGGTCGGCAGCAGGGTTTGTCCGCCGGCGACGAGCTTGCCGTCGGCCGCGTTGGCGATGAGTTCAGCCGCCTCGGCGACCGAAGCGGGTCGATGATAAGAAAATTCGTACATTGCGCTATCTCCTCCCGCTTTCGCTTAGACGGCGGCCTGGCAGGCGCGCCAGACCGTTTCCGGCGTTGCCGGCATTTCGACGTGTTTGGCCCCGATGGCGTTGGCGATCGCGTTGATCACCGCCGGCGGCGCGCCGATGGCGCCGGCTTCTCCGCAGCCCTTGACGCCGAGCGGATTGTGCGGCGGATCGGTCGGCGCATAGTCGACCCTGAAATCCGGCGCGTTGTCCGCTCTCGGCATGGCGTAATCCATGTAGGACGCCGTTACGAGCTGTCCGTCCGCGTCGTAATGGCAGCCTTCGAGCAGCGCCTGGCCGATGCCGTGGACGATGCCCCCATGCACCTGGCCTTCGACGATCATGGGATTGACCAGCTTGCCGAAATCGTCCACCGCGGTGTAGTCGACGATTTCCACCTCGCCCGTTGACGGATCCACTTCGACTTCGCAGATATGCGTGCCGGCGGGGAAGGAGAAGTTCATCGGATCGAAGAAAGCGTTCTCGTCGAATCCCGGCTCGACGCCTTCCGGGTAGCTATGCGGCACATAGGCGTTGAACGCGACTTCGGCGATGTTCATCGACTTGTCGGTCCCCGCCACCGTGTAATTGCCGCCGGCGAATTCGATATCGCCTTCGGCCGCTTCCATGGCGTGGGCGGCGATCTTCTTGCCCTTGGCAATGAGCTTGTCGCAGGCTTTCGCGATTGCCACGCCGCCGACGGCCAGCGAACGCGAGCCATACGTGCCCATGCCGAACTGGGTTTTGGCGGTGTCGCCGTGGATCACCTCGATATTTTCGAAAGGGACGCCGAGCTGGTCGCAGACGAGTTGCGCGAAGGTCGTTTCGTGGCCCTGGCCATGAGAATGCGTGCCGGTGAATACCTGCACATTGCCCGTGGGATTGAATCGGACCTGGGCGGATTCCCACAAGCCCACGCCGCCGCCGAGTTGACCGACGGCCGCCGAAGGGGCGATGCCGCAGGCTTCGACGTAGGAAGAGAAGCCGATGCCGCGCAATTTACCGCGGTCCTTCGCTTCCGCCGCCCTGGCTTCGAATCCGCCATAGTCGGCGAGCTCCATGGCCTTGTCGAGCGCTGCTTCGTAGTCGCCGCTGTCATAACATTGCACGACTGGGGTCTGGTACGGAAAGGCATCCTTGGGTATGAAATTGCGGCGCCGTATCTCTGCCGGGTCGAGCCCCATGTCCGCCGCGCATACATCGACCAGGCGCTCAAGCAGATAGGTCGCTTCCGGGCGTCCTGCTCCGCGGCTCGCGTCGACGGGCGCGGTGTTGGTGAAAACCGCCTTGACCTCGGAATAGATCAGCGGCGTCGCGTATTGGCCCGCGAACAGAAAGGCATACAGGTAACTCGGCACCATGGTGGCGAAAGTCGACAGGTAGGCGCCGAGATTGGCGATGGTATGCACGCGCATGGCGAGAAACTTGCCGTTCTCGTCAAGCGCCATTTCCGCCCGGGCTACATGGTCGCGGCCATGAGCGTCGGACATGAATGCCTCGGTGCGGTCGGCGGTCCATTTCACGGGCCGATTGACCTTGCGGCATGCCCAGCCAACCACGAGTTCCTCGGCGTAGACGAAGATCTTGGCGCCGAAGCCGCCGCCCACGTCGGGGCCGACCACTCGCAACTTGTGTTCGGGCGCCAGTTGATTGAACGCCGCGAGCACCAGCCTGTGCACATGGGGGTTCTGGGTCGTCAGGTGCAAGGTGATTTCCTCGGTGCCCGAGTTGTATTCGCCGAGCGCGGCCCGGGGCTCCATGGGATTGGTCACCATGCGATTGTTGACGAGTTCGATGCTCGAAACCTTGTGCGCACCCGCAAAGGCCTCGTCGTTCGCTTCCTTGTCCCCGAACGGCCAGTTGAAGCAGATATTGTTCGGGGCTTCCTCGTGAATCTGTTGCTGGCCTTCGCCGGCCGCGTCCGCCGTACTGGCGACGGCGGGCAGCGGTCGATAGTTCACTTCCACGAGTTCCGCCGCATCGCGGGCCTGGGCCAGGGTCTCGGCGATGACGACGGCGACATGATCACCGACGTAGTTCACCTTGCCCAGGGCCAGTGCCGGATGCGCCGGCGCGCGGTGGGGCTTGCCGTCGTCGCTGGTCACCTGTACGCCGCAGATGAGCGGGCCGATGCCGTCTGCGGCAAGATCCTCGCCGGTGAGCACGGCCACCACGCCTGGCGCGGCACCGGCGGCCTCGGCGTCAATGCCTTCGATCACGGCGTGGGCATGGGGGGACCGCACGAAAACGGCACAGGTCTGACCGGCGACATTGATGTCGTCGGTATAGCGTCCCTTGCCCAGCAAAAAGCGCTGGTCTTCCTTGCGGCGCACGCTGGCGCCGATACCATTCTCTTGCATGACTAGTCTCCCATTGCCTTTGCGCCGGCCCGGATCGCCTTGACGATATTCTGGTAGCCGGTGCAGCGGCAGATGTTGCCGTTGAGTTCCCTGCGCACGGTCGCCGCGTCCAGGTCGTTGCCGTGGCGGTTCACGATATCGAGTCCCGACATGACCATGCCGGGGGTGCAGAAGCCGCATTGCAGACCGTGATTGTCCATGAAGGCCTGTTGCATGGGATGCAGATCGGCGCCATCGGCGAGACCTTCGATCGTGGTCACGTCACAGCCGTCGGCCATGACCGCAAGCATGGTGCAGGACTTGACGGACTTGCCGTCGACCATGACCACGCAGGCGCCGCATTGGCTGGTGTCGCAGCCCACATGAGTGCCGGTCAGGCGGAGTTGCTCACGCAGGAACTCCACCAGCAAGGTGCGCGGTTCCACCTCGCCCGATACGGACTGGCCGTTGACCGCCAGATTGATTGTCGACATGTATATTCTCCCAGTCTTCCAAAACCATGCTGCGGTCGTCGTCGCGGGACCGCAGCCGAATTCGCGTCTAGTCTACTGCCCGCCGCCGCGCCGTTAAAGCCCCGCTCAGACGAGCCAATAGAGAAGTATCGCCGCGATCAGCAGAATCGCGCCGAGACGGATCAGGGTGGCGGTCTTGAGCCGGGAACCGGGTTCCGGCTCATCGGCTGTTTCGGGCTTGTCGATTTCGGCTGCTTGCGGCGCCTCTTCCTCTTCGCCGGCAATCGCTTCGCCGAGCCTGGAGAAGAACTCATCGGCCAGTTTCTTCGCGGCGCCGTCGATCAGCCGCCCGCCGAGCTGGGCGAGTTTGCCGCCGACGCTGGCGTCGAGTTCGTAGCTAAGCACCGTGTTGTCGCCGTCGTCTTCGAGCGACACCCGGGCGCTGCCGTTGGCGAATCCGGCGGCCCCGCCCTGGCCCTTGCCATGCAGTACGTAACTGTTCGGCGGATCGAGATCGCTCAACTCGATGATAAAACTGAATCTTGCCTTGACCGGCCCGATGCGATTGGTAATGCGGGCGGTGAATTGATTCTCCCCGCTACGCTCGAAGCTCTCGCATCCGGGAATGGCGGCCTTGAGCGCCTCGGGATCGTTCAGCGCGTCCCAGACTCGCCGGCGGCCGGCAGCAATGCTCTGCTGCGCCTTCATTTCCATGCTGGTGATTCTCTGAGCAAAAAACAATACGATAGCGCCCAGAGAAAATTTCCGCCACCGACGAAGGAATTCCCATGAACGGCGCCAAGGCCCTGATCGAAACCCTGGCAGATAGCGGCATCGAATTCTGCATCGCCAATCCCGGCACTTCCGAAATGCATCTGGTGCAGGCGCTCGACAGCGTGCCGCGCATGAAGTCGGTGCTCGCCCTGTTCGAAGGCGTCTGCACCGGCGCCGCCGACGGCATCGGCAGGATGACCGGTAAACCCGCGGCGACCTTGCTGCATCTCGGGCCGGGCCTGGCCAACGGCATCGCCAATCTGCACAACGCCCGCCGCGCGAATTCGCCGATGGTCAATATCGTCGGCAACCATCCGCATTACCACATCGGCTTCGATGCGCCGCTGACTTCCGACATCGAAACCCTGGCGCGCAACTATTCCTGCTGGGTCAAATCCTGCTCGACCAGCGACAGCCTGGCCCAGGACGGCGCCGACGCCGTCAGCGCCAGCCTGCGCAGCCATGGCGGCAGCCTGGGCCGCATTTCCACGCTGATTCCGGGCGCCGACGCGGCCTGGGGCGAAAGTCCGGGCCCGGTGAAGCCGAATCCGCTTCCGGCCCGGGCGACAGTCGACGAACAGGCGATCGTCGACATCGCGGAATTGCTCGGCAACGGCCAGTCGACCGCAATGTTGCTCGAACACCATGCAACAACGCCCGCCGCCCTCGAAGCGGCGGGCCGCATAGCCGCGAAAACCGGTTGCCGCTTGCTCAACGGCACCTTTCCCGCACGGGTCGACGGCGGACCGGGACGCGTCGCGGTCGAACGCCTGCCCTACTTCCCCGAACAGGTGCTTGCGGAAACCGCCGGCACCAGACAACTCGTACTTGTTGGCGGAGCAGCGCCGGCAAGCTTCTTCGCCTATCAGAACGTGCCGGGGCGATTGCTGCCGGATGGCTGCGCGGTCAGCCGCCTCACCGCGGTCGAGGAAGATTCCGTCGATGCGCTCGAACGACTGGCGGAAAGGCTTGGCGCCGAAAAGGAAGCTGCGAAACGCTTCGAACGTCTCGAAATTCCGCTTCCCGAAGGCCCGTTGAGCACGCGCAACATCATCCAGGCCATCGCCGCGACCATGCCCGAAGAAGCGATCGTCTGCACCGACTCCGGCGGCGGCAACGCGGCCTACCCCTTCTGCCAGAACACCGCGCCCAATAGCTGGCTCAGCCTCACCGGCGGCGCCATCGGCCAGGGCGGCCCAGTGGCCACCGGCGCCGCCCTCGCCTGCCCCGACCGTCCGGTGCTCGCATTGCTAGGCGACGGCGGTGCGGCCTACACCAACCAGAGCTTCTGGACCCAGGCCCGGGAAGGCCTCAACGTCACTTCGCTGATCTTCGCAAATCGCACCTACAATATCCTCAACGTCGAATACACACGGCTCGGCATCGCCGAAACCGGTGAAATCGCCGCGAGCCTGTTCGACATCGGCAATCCCGATATCGACTGGGTGGCGATGGCGGCAAGCTTCGGCGTGCCGGGCGCAACCGCCGACACCGCCGAGGAACTCGTAACCTTGCTGGAGCGCAGTTATCGAGAGCCCGGCCCCTTCCTCATCCAGGCCAACGGCGAAATGCAGCGCTGATCCGCTACTTCCAGCTGAAATCGCGTTGCATGCGGCCGAGGCGGCCGTAGAAGGATTCGCTGGCTTCGCGATCCGACTCGCCATTGGGGAACAGCAGGCTGACGACGGGGATGATGAACAGCGGCAGCAGCAGGGTCAGGAAGGACGGGTCCGACCATTCGCCGAGGTAGACGATCAGTTCGTGCCACCATTGGGCGAAGCCGCCGGCGGTGGCGTTTTCGACGTCGTCGAACAGGGAGTTGAACAGCCACATCGTCAAGCCGCCTGTGAAGCCCGCGGCGATGCCCCAGAACACCGCGGCTTCGGTGGTGCGCTTCCAGTAAAGCACGAAGCCGATGGCGACCGCTGGCGGCACCACCATGGCGAAGCCGAGCAGCAGCAATTGCAGCACCGACGTGATGTTGCCGAGCCAGGCGATGACGGCGGCGACGGAGCCGTAGATGACGGTGACGATCTTGTAAGCGCGCAGTTTCTTATCCGAGGAGAAGTTCTTGGAGCCCGGCACCCAGTCGTTGACGAACATGGCCGCGCTCGAGAGCAGGATCGGCGCACCGGAGGAAATCACGGCCGCGAGCACCGCTGCCAGCGCGATGCCGCCGAGGATTTGCCCGGAGTCCATGGCGAGCTGGGCGATGTTCAGATAGCTGGACAGGCCCGACTCGGAGCCGTAGGTCGCCATGGTCAATATGCCGATGAAACCGGCCACGAGCGGCATCAGCGCGGCGATGATGCCGGCCAGGAAAAAGCCCGGAATCAGGAATTCCTGGCGCGCGGCGCTGCTGGCGTAGTTGGCGTAGACCGAGGCGGCGGGGGTGTGGATGGTAGCGGAAATGAACAATGCGATGATCGTCGCCCAGCCGATGCCGGTGAAACTCCACCAGCGCACTTCGTCTCTCGATGCTTCCGCGAGCATGCCGTTTGCGCGTTCGAGCACCAGATCCCAGCCGCCCATGTTGTTCATGACCACCAGGCCCACGAGCAGCAAACCGAAAATGATCACCGAGCAATGCACGATATTGGTGATCGCCGTGCCGCGCAGGCCGCCGAACACCGTAAAGGATATGATGACCACCGCGCCGATCAGCACGCCGAATCCGAAGGGAATGCCGGTGACGCCGCTGACGATCGAACCGATGATATAAGGCTCGATGATATTGACGATGAGATATTCGGCCTGAACGCAAAGACTGGTGAGCCATTGGCAGCGATAGGATCCGAATCGGTGGTCGAAGGCCTGGCCGACGCTGACGAGTTTCAGGCGCCGGTAGGGAATGGCGAAGAACAATCCCACCAGGAACAGCGCGGCGAAGGAGTTCACGCCGTACCAGAGATGGCCGATGCCTTCGGAGATGACATCGCCGGCGACGCCATAAGTCCCGGCCCCGCCGATGCGGGTGCCGGCGATGCCGGCGGCAAGCATGAGGATGCCGAGCGTACCGCCGCCGATGTCCCAATCGGAGGAACTGGCGTTGCTGCGGCTGAGGTAGAGGCCGGCGGCGGCGAAAATTACGAGATACGCGATAATGACTGTGGCGGTGATGCTCATGCAGGACTCCGATGTCTTATGCTTGTGCTGCCTGACTGATCGAGCATCTGTTGCTCCCTGTCGCGGCCGGGCGGCTCGCAGGCAGGCATACTACAACAATAGGCCCGACGCAAGTTTGGCGGCCCGGAACGCAGCGAACGAGGAAGACCGGTGAATCAATTGCAACCCGGCTCGGATGCCTGGCTCGCGCAGGTAAAGGAGGAGCCGCTGGAGCCTGAACGGCCGATCGTCGATCCGCACCATCATCTGTGGAAAAAGCGTTTCGGACGCGACTATCTGCTGCCCGAGTTCCACGGCGATACCGGCAGCGGTCACAACGTCGTCAAGTCGGTTTTCATGGAATGCCGCGCGTTCTGGCTGCGCGAAGGTCCCGAACATCTGCGGCCGTCCGGCGAGACGCGCTACATCGCTGAACTCGCCCGGCAAAGCGATAGCGGCCCAGGGGGAAATGCGCCGCGCATCGCCGGCATCGTCGCCCATGCCGACCTGCGCCTGGCGAATACGCCGATGCTCGGCGAATTGCTCGACCTGCACGAGGAAATCTGCGGCGGGCGCCTGCGCGGCATCCGGCAAAGCGCCGCGGTGGACCGCAGCGCACCGCTATTCATCGACGTGCAGGCGCCCGCCGGGCTATATGCCGACCCGGAGTTTCGCGCGGGCCTGCGGGTGCTCGCCGCACGCAATCTCGTTTTCGACGCCTGGCATTATCACCACCAGATGCGCGATTTCATCGACCTCGCGAGAGCGATGCCCGAATGCACATTCGTACTCGACCATTTCGGCACTCCGCTCGGCATCGGTCCCTGGCGGCGCGATGAGCTGTTCCCGCAATGGCGCGAGGACATGGCCGAACTTGCGCGTTGCGAAAACGTCTACGCCAAACTCGGCGGTCTGGCCATGCCCGATAACGGTTTCGGCTGGCATGAGGCCGCCAGACCGCCGGATTCGGATGAATTCGTGGTCGCACAAAAGCAGTGGTATCTGCATGCCATCGACTGCTTCGGGCCGCGGCGCTGCATGTTCGAAAGCAATTTTCCGGTTGACCGTCTTTCGATCAGTTACCAGGTGTTATGGAACGGATTCAAGAAAATGGCCACGGATTTCAATGAAGAGGAGAAACAGGCGCTGTTTCACGATACCGCGGCGAAGGTTTATTCGATCTGAGGCCGCCGCCCGACTTTACCGGGGGCAGCCGGTCACTTCTTTTCCGAACGGTCCCGCAGCCGCTTGATGACTGCGCTGGCCGTCATGATTACGCGGTGTTTCACGTACACCTTCACCCGCACGAAAACCAGCGAATGACCGCGGCGCAAGACCTCGCCTTCGCCGAGCAACAGATCGCCGACATGGGCCGGCGCGACGAACTCGGTGTTCAGGCTGATCGTCGCCGAACTCTCCTGCTCGCCGCTGCTGGCGCCGAGGCAGGCCGTGTAATCGGCAAAGGTCATGAGGATGCCGCCGTGGATCGTGCGGTGCGTGTTGGAATGCTCCTCGCGGGGGCGGAAGGCCGTGCGTGGATGGGGCCCGTCCATGTAGAAGAAGAACGGGCCGATATTGTCCTCGGCGGTATCTCCCGGCCAATGCCGGTATTCCGCGGGGACATCGTAATCTTCGGGTTTGAATGCGGGTTGCATATTTCGCTTTCCTTTCGGGCGAAAATAGCAAGAGCCGGCCGCAATGATCAATGCTAGAATCCGCGTGACCTCAAGACCCCCGCCCGCCATGCGACTTTCGATCGGACAAGACCGCAAGACCCTGCTCTACCTGCTGGCAATCGGCAATACCATCGCGTTTTCCGCCTGGACTGTGATGCTGAACAATTTTGCCGTTGAGCGGGCGGCGTTCACCGGCGACCAGATCGGCCTGTTGCAGAGCTTGCGCGAAGTGCCGGGCTTTCTTGCCTTCACGGTCGTGCTGGCCATGCTGTTCATCCGCCAGCAGAATCTGGCCATATTGTCGCTGTTGCTGCTCGGCATCGGCACGGCGGTTACGGCCTTCTATCCGGTGGCGCTCTGGCTGTATTTCACTACCGTATTGATGTCGATAGGTTTCCACTATCTGGAAACCCTACAGACATCGCTCAGCCTGCAATGGCTGGAGAAAGACGAAACGCCGCAAATGCTCGGCAAACTGCTGAGCATCAGCGCGCTGGGCAAATTCGCGACGCTTTGCCTCATCTATCTCTATATCGCGTTTTTCGCCGCGGACTACCTGTTGCTCTACCTGCTTGCCGGCGGCGTCAGTGTTGCACTGGGCATTTACTGCTGGCTGGGCTTTCCGCATTTCCAGGACAACGTGTCGCAGCGCAAGCGGCTTTTCCTGCGCTCACGCTATTGGCTGTACTACCTACTGACCTTCCTGTCAGGCGCGAGAAGGCAGATTTTCGTGGTTTTCGCGGGTTTCCTGCTGGTGGAGAAATTCGGCTTTCCGATCGAAAACATGGTGCTGCTGGTGCTGGTCAACACCGTACTCACCTGGTGGCTGGCGCCGAAAATCGGCAGCCTGATCAGCTTTATCGGCGAGCGCCGGGCACTGACCCTCGAATATGTGGGCCTGGTCGCGGTGTTTACGAGCTATGCCTTCGTCGACAACGTCAATGTCGCGATAGCGCTTTATCTGCTCGACCACCTGTTTTTCGCGATGGCCATCGCCATCAAGACCTACTTTCAGAAAATCGCCGACCCGGCGGATATCGCCGCCACGTCCAGCATCAGTTTCACTATTAATCACATCGCCGCAGTCGTTCTGCCGGCGGTGCTGGGGCTGGTCTGGATCATCAATTACAGCGCTGTATTCCTGATCGGCGCGGTGCTTGCCGGCATGTCGCTGATCTGCTCGCAAATGATTCCCGACAAACCCCGACCGATGCTGGAAACGCGACTGGCAAAGACCCTCTGACCCGGAGCCCGGGGCGGCGACTATTCAGTCGGTGTTACGGAACACCACCGTAAAACTGACCGGCACTGCATTGCTGATGCTCGGCAGGCCTGCGACTTCGCGCAGGGCTTCAACGCCGCTGACGAGGTCGAAACTGTTGGCCACGACGATGACCGGCTTCAAGGTGGTCGCCTGAATGCCGTCGTCGGCGAGCCTGGTGACCTTGACTTCGGCCTGGTATCTGTTCGACTGGTCACGCATGGACAGGTCGAAGCTGATGGTCGCTGTTGCGCTCCTGCCGATTTCGAGTTCGGCGAACTGATCGATATCGAGTTGCGCGGTCAGGTTTGCTTCCGGGAACAGGCTGGTTTCGAACAGCATGTTCTGCATGCGTTCGTCGCGAATCGGGATCAGCGTATTGATGCTGATGAGTTCGATGGCGATCTCGGCGTTGCCTTCGTCGTCGATCATGCCCGTGAGCAGGTCGAAGGTATGGACTTCGCCGACGTGGTCGGCCTTGATGGTGACGAAACTCAAGGTCGATGCGTCGTTGTCGAGTTGCCATTGCGCCTGGGCGGAAAATGCGGCCGGCAGCAGCACTGAACAGGCGATTAGTCGCAAAAGAGATGTAGGCATTCTGGTCTCCCGTTGGTTCGGCCGGTGTGCTCGGTTTCAGAGAAGGCAACGGTACTGTAAAGCGCTCCGGCGGGCAAGCGCCCGCAGTCCGGGCTTTCGGAAACAAGGTACAATCCCGGCTTTCCACGAGCGAGGCGCGGCGGAGCCCATGAAAGCAGCCGAACCGCTGGTTAAACACCTGGTGCTGATCGGCGGCGGGCACAGTCATCTGGCCGTCCTGCGCGGTCTCGGCATGCGGCCTGTGCCGGGATTGATGGTGACCCTGATCAGCCGGGAAATTCTCGTGCCTTACTCCGGCGCCATGCCCGCCTTTATCGCCGGCCGCTACCAACCCGAGGACATGTTCATCGACTTGCGGCCGCTGGCGCGTTTCGGCGGCGCGCGGCTGATCCAGGCCGATATCGATTCCATCGATCTCGAAGCCCGCAGCATCGTTCTGCCGCGGCGGCCGGAATTGTCGTTCGACATGCTCTCGCTCAACATCGGCTCGATTCCCGACACGAGCGGCATGCCCGGCGCCCTGGAGCATACCGTCGGCGTCAAGCCCATAGACGGCTTCCTGGCGGCCTGGGAGGAAATCCGCGAGCAGGCCGTCCGGGGCTTGCAACAGGGTGAGGGCTACAAGCTCGCGATAGTCGGCGGCGGGCCGGCGAGCGTCGAACTGGCCTGCGCGGCCCGGGCGCGAATCCTCAGGGACAGCGGCGCTACCGATGCCGAACTCTCGATCAACATCATTTCGGCGGCCGACGAAGTGCTGTCTTCGCACAATCAGCAGGTGCGGGATTGGGTACGCGAGGAATTGCAGCGCAAGGGCATCGAAATGCTCACCGGACAGCACGTAACCGGCTTCGCGGCCAATACCGTGCATTGCGAGGACGGCGGCGAGATCAAGGCGGACAGCATCGTCGTCGCCACCGGCGCCACCTTGCCCGAATGGCCAGTGAAAGCCGGACTGGCGACGACCGCGGACGGCTTTCTCGAGGTCAATCGTCATTTGCAGTCCACCAGTCATGAATTCGTCTTCGTTGCAGGCGACGCGGCGACGATCCGCGGCATGGAACGGCCGAAGTCGGGCGTGTACGCGGTGCGCCACGGCAAGCCGCTAGCCCGCAACCTGTTACGCTACGCCACCGGCAGAAGACTGGTCCGCTTTACCCCGCAACGCCATGCGCTCGCGATGCTCAATCTCGGCGACGGCAGAGCGCTGGCTTCGCGCAACAGGCTGTTCTTCCGGGGCCGCTGGGTGTGGCGGCTGAAACACTGGATAGACCAGCGATTTCTGCGCAAATACCGCGATCTGCCGCAAATGCGGCAAGAACTGACTATCGCCAGGGGGCTGGTGGACCGGCGCGAGGAACGCGAATTGCGCCGGCACGCCATGCGCTGCGGCGGCTGCGGCGCCAAAGTGGCGGGCAGCATTTTGCAGGAAGTGCTCGAGACGTTTCCGGCAACGGCGGGGATCGTCGACAAGGGCGTCGAGGACGCGGCGCTCGTGCCGACTCCGGCGGGCCATGAATTGTGGCAGACCGTGGATCAGCTCAAGGCCTTCATCGACGATCCCTGGATGTTCGCGAGAATCGCGACCTTGCATTGCCTCGGCGACATCCATGCCATGGGCGCGCAGCCGGATTCGGCCCTGGCGATCGTCGGCGTACCCTTCGCCAATCGTTCGATTACCCGTGGCCTGATGCGCGAACTGATGCTGGGCTGCACCATGACCCTGACTGAAGAAGGCTGCCGATTGCTCGGCGGACACTCTTCCGAAACCGAAGAGTTGCAATTCGGATTGAGCGTGAACGGCCATGCCGAACCGGGCAAGACCTTGCGCAAGCAAGGCATGCAGCAGGGCGACGTGCTGATCCTGAGCAAACCTCTCGGTACGGGCGCCTTGCTGGCGGCGGACATGCGCCATCAGGCGGGCCAGGTCTGGATGGGGCGGGCTCTGCGCGAGATGCTCGTCTCCAATCGCGGCGCCGCCGCCATCCTTGCCGAACACGAGGCCAGCGCCTGTACCGACGTCACCGGCTTTGGTCTCGCTGGCCATCTGCTGGAGATGATCGTTTCCGGCCCGGTGAAACTTTATCAGGGGGATGTCCCCGCCCTCGACGGCGCGCTCGAATGCCTGGAACGCGGAGTCTTCAGCTCGTTGCACGCCGACAACAAGTTGACCGAAAGAGACATCGATGGGTCGGACAAGTTGCGCGAGTCCGCACGATACGAGATTCTTTTCGATCCACAGACTGCTGGCGGGCTGCTCGCCGCGGTGCCCGAGACGCGAGCGAAGTCCTGCCTCGCGGCCTTGCATGAAGCCGGTCTCGAAAAGGCCGCGATAGTCGGCCAGGTGGGCGACGCGGCCGACGGGCCCGCAAGAATCGTTCTGGTGTAGAGGCAAAACATGTCCAGATTGCCGGTCCTTGTAGTCCTCTGTACCCTTGCCGCGACGGCCTGGGCGCAGAATCCGGCGCCGTCGCCCGGGCCGGTGATCGATACGGAGCTTGCGGCGCGCATGTTCCGGCGGGGTAACGTCTACAGCAATCTGGAGAGATACGAAGAGGCCATCGAGGAATATCGCAAGGCGATCGCCGCAGATCCGAATTTTCTCGATGCGATCCGCAATCTTGCGAATGTCTACTATTTCCTCGAACGCAACGACGAGGCGCGCCCCCTGCTCGCCCGCTATGTCGAATTGCAGATCGAAGTCACCGCCGGCCTGATCGCGGCGGTATCCACGCTCGGCGAACTCGAGCGATCGGCGGGAGATTTCGAGGCGGCGCTGCCTTACGACCTGCGGGCGATCGAGCTGGATCCCGGCAACGACTCGCAGGTGCATGTCATGGCCAATGCGTACAACAACGCCGGCGACGCGGACAGGGCGATCGAAGTATATCGGGCAGCGATTCTGGCAATGCCCGAAAACGCCTTTTTCGACCGCAGCCTCGGCCGGATACTGGAACAGGAGGACCGGCTCGGGGAAGCCCTGGCGGCTTATGAATCGGCCGTTGCCAAGGATCCGGATTCGGAATTCTACGCGGGCCTCGTGGAAGCTACCCGCCGCCGGCTCGATCGCTGACTTCAAGCGAATCCAGATACTCCACGCGTCTTTCCGGGCTCATCCGCGTCAATTCCCGCATCCTTTCGTAGAACGCGGGCAGGTCGTTGTCGACTTGCCGTAATATTTCCCGTAATTGCGGCGCCAGATCGTTGTACGAGCCGACGGTCGTGAGTTGGGCATTGTTCAGCGGACGGGAAAACCAGCCATCGTAACCGGCGTTTCCGTCCCATTCGGCTTTCAGCGCCTGGTACTCCGCCCGCATCTGCTCTTGCAGACCGGATTTTTCCCGGCGCATGTCCGCCTCGCTCATTTCGCTGCCATAGAGTTCTTCGAAACGGTCGCGAAATCCGGTCACGAAATCGATGAATTGCCGGCGGCGCCCGGCATCCGCCCGCGCATCAATGAGCAGTTCCGATTGCTGGCGGGTCTCAAGCCAGCGCCGCAGCCCCTCCATTTCGACCACGGTGGCGAAACTTTCGCTGAGCGTGGTGTCGTCCGGCACATAGGCGACCTGGTGCGCGAGTTCGTGGAATATCAGCGCGGCAAGTTGGTGATCGGGCCGTCCGACCACGGTGCTGAGCAGCGCGTCGTCGAACCAGCCGAGAGTCGAATAAGCGTCAACCCCGCCCACGTATACATCGAGTCCCTGGTTTTCCAGTTCGGCGGCGTACTCTTCGGCGTCGTTGGCGCTGAAATAGCCCCGGTAAGCGGCGCAACCGGCGATGGGGTAGCACCAGGTCACGGGCTCGACGGAAAACTCCGGCGCGGCGAAAACGTTCCAGACCGCGTGTTCGCGTTCGAGCCGGACAAACTCGAGATAGTTCTCGCCGGCCGGCAGCATCAGTTCGGATTCGGCGAATTCCCGGGCTTCGAGCACCAGTTGCAATTTTGCCGCCAATTCCGGCGCCAGTTCAGGATCGTCCAGCAATTCGCGCATGTCCTGGCGCGAAGTTACGATGGCCAGATGACCCTGGACGGCTTGCAGATACCAGGCCACGGAATCGCAGGCGGAGAGCGACAAGGCGGCCAGGATCAACGCCGCGGTTCTGGCTAAGCTGTGCGCCACCTATTGACCGTGCTCCGCGAGTTCGATTTCGAACAGATTGGCCCAATGCTTGCCGGTCACGAACAGGCGCCGGTTTTCGCTGTCCCAGGCGATGCCGTTGAGCACGGCCTCGCTGCTGCCGAGTTCGGTTCGCGCCGAAAGGCCGGTCAGGTCGACGATGGCATTCACCACGCCGGTTTCCGGGTCGATGCGGACGATGAAATCGGTCTGCCAGACATTGGCCCAGATCTCGCCGTCGATAAATTCGAGTTCGTTTAGCTGGCTCAGTGGTTGGCCGCGCACGGTGACTTCGATTTCCCGCACCGGGACGAAACCCTCCGGGTCGACGAACTGCAGGCTCGCCGAGCCGTCGCTCAGGATCAGATGCTCGCCGTCCCAGGCAAGGCCCCAACCTTCGCGCGCATTGTAGTGGGTTTCCAGTTGCTCGAGGCTTTCCCGGTCGTAGACGAAGACCATGTGCGCCCGCCAGGTGAGCTGGTAGATGCGGTCGCCGATCATTTCGATGCCTTCGCCGAAATAACGGCTGGCGAGTGGCGCGTTCTGCAGCAATTCGCCGGTTTCCAGATCGATCCTGGCGAGCCTGGAAAGACCGTTCTTGCCCGTGCCTTCCCAGAGATGGCCGTCACGGAAGATCAGGCCCTGAGTGAAGGCAGTGATCTCGTGGGGATACGTGTTGACGACCTCGTAGCCGTAGAGTTCCGGCTCCTGGGCTGAAACCAGGGGAGCAGCGCATACCAGCAGCGCGAGCGCGGCGATTCTGAACATGAAGTCGAGCATAGGGCTAGACTATCCCAAGCCGGGCGGATTTGTTAGTCTGCGGGCCATCTTCAGCCAAGGCTCGGGACCATGGTTCAGGATTGTATTTTCTGCAAGATCGTTGTCGGCGAAATCCCTTGCGAACAGGTTTACGCCGACGATCTGATCATCGCCTTTCACGACATCAGCCCCCAGGCGCCGACCCATATCCTGGTCATACCCCGCAAGCACATCAGCGACATGAACGAAGCGTCCGCCGAAGATCAGGCGGTGCTCGGCCACATGATGTTGCGCGCCAGCGAGATCGCGGCCGAGGCAGGCCTTGCGGAAAGCGGCTACCGCCTGGCGCTGAATACCGGACCGGACGCCAGGCAAAGCGTTTTCCACATCCACCTGCACATCCTCGGCGGACGCCGGCTCACGGGTCAGATGGGCTAAGTTGTGGCGACCGGAAAACAACCCTCCCAATTGCTAGGGATCGAGATCGATGACCACCAGGTGCGCGTCGAGCCAGTCCGGAAGCCATTTCGGCACCGTGGGACGCAGGCGGTCAAACACGGCGCGCTTGTAGGCGGGGTCGTCAAGCACGACCCGGGCCTTGCCCGCAAACGTTTCCCCGCGGATCAGCAAGCGCACCGGCGCGTTGCCGTCACGCAAGGGACGCCACCAGCGACCGTCGGCCCCGGCAAACACCTGATTGCCCTCGCGCAGGTAGTTGACGGGCAGTTCGCGGCCGTCGGGCAGCCCCAGCAGCATGACGATACCCGCCCGCTCGCCCTGGGGGTCGTCGCGCAGTTCGGCAGCGACACGCGGGTTGCCGACCAGCGCGAAAATCGCACGGAGTGCGAAAAATGCCGTGACCAATACGCCGAGGATTATGATGAGCCATTTCAGCCATGTCATTGCGCGCCTCCGTTGGTGCTCTGTCCAAAGTTCCGGATTGTCCGATAAATCGGTCCTGTCACCAAGTCATGAATTGGCGCCGCAGTTTCAATTTGCGCGAGGGAGTCGCTGAATCATGCCGATCAAAGGCGGGCAGCTTAAAAGCATTTGGTACGATGCCGAGGCCTGTGAAGTCTGCGTCGTCGACCAGACGCGGTTGCCGCACGAGTTCGCGATTCACCGCCTGCGGACACTGGAAGACGCCTGCGAGGCGATTACTTCGATGCGAGTGCGCGGCGCGCCGCTCATCGGCGTCACCGCGGTTTTCGGCGTCTATCTCGCACTGCGCGAAAACCCCGATTCGCTAGAAATTGCGATCAAGCGATTGCGCGAAACTCGCCCCACTGCGGTCAATCTGCATTGGGCTCTCGGTCGCGCCGCCCGGGAATTGTCGGAGCAGGGCCATGCGGATGCCGCCGGCATGTCGCTGGCGTTCGCGCTGGCGCTGGCTGAAGAAGACGCCGCCTGTTGCGAAGCGCTCGGCGGTCACGGCGGCGAGTTACTGCGGCGGCTCTGGCGGGAGCATTGCGGGCAAGACCGGCCCTTGCAGGTATTGACCCATTGCAATGCCGGCGCCCTGGCCGCGGTGGACTGGGGCACGGCGCTGGCCGCTGTCTACAAGGCCGCCAACGCAGGCGTGCCGCTGCACGTGTGGGTTAACGAAACCCGGCCGCGCAATCAAGGCGGCGCGCTCACCTGCTGGGAATTGCGACAGGCGGGAATCGATCACAGCCTGATCGTCGACGGCGCCGCGGGTCACGTCATGGCCAGCGGACTAGTCGACGTTTGCATCACCGGCAGCGACCGGGTCAGCGCCGCGGGCGATGTCTGTAACAAGATCGGCACCTACCAGGTTGCGTTGGCGGCGCGTGACAACAACTTGCCGTTCTATGCAGCCTTGCCTGTATCGACCATTGATTTCGACTGGCCCTCAGCGGATGAGGCCATCCCCATCGAGGAACGCGCCGCGGAAGAAATCTCATTGACAAGCGGCATTGAGGCCGGCGGGCGCGAAACTCGGGTGCGCCAATATCCTGAAGAAACCGTCGTGCGGAATTTTGCCTTCGACGTCACTCCGGCCCGGCTGGTGAGCGGCATCATCACCGAGCACGGCGTCTTCGACGCGAACCGAAACTCGCTTGCGGCGCTTGCGAACAATTGAGTTCCGCCACTTATTGACCGGTTAAGCGACTAAATCACTCTCTCGTTGCCGCCGTCCACCGGGACCTGGGCGCCGGTGGTGCGGCTGAATGCGGCGCCGGCAAGGCTGACAATTGAAGCCGCTACGTCGCGGCTGCTCACTTCGAGCCCGAGCAGGTTCGATGTCCTGTACTGCTCAACATCCATGCTGTAGCGCCGCGCCCGCTCGCTCAATACTTCTTCGGTCCAGATGCCGGTATCGTATACCGCGTTGGGATGCACCACGTTGACCCGGATTCCCAGCGGCCCGGCTTCCAACGCGGCTACCCTCGCAAGTTGCGTGAGACCGGCCTTGGCGGCCGAATATGCCGCGGCCCCCGGTCCCGGCGCGGGCACGTTCTTGGAAGCGACGAAGACCACGGCGGGATCGAATCCGTTTTCGAGCAACGGCAGGCAGGCGCGCAGCACTTTCATGTGGGAGCCGAGATTCAATTGCATGGATTGCTCCCAGGCTGCATCGGTCATTTCCGCCAGACTCGCGCTCGCCGGGAAATTTCCGGCATTGCTTACCAGTATGTCCAGTCCGCCGAAATTCAGCACACCCTGGCTCAATGCTGCATCGATGGCGCTCGAATCAGTGACATCGCAGCGCAGACACAACACTTCGGGCGACTCCAGACCGTCCATCTCGCGAACATCCAATGCGATGACGGCCGCGCCGCGCCCGCGCAATTCCTCGACCGTGGCGCGGCCGATGCCCGAGGCGGCCCCGGTGACCAGGGCGATTCTGCCTTGCATTTCAGGCGCCGCGCGCGCCTTGGCGAGTTTGGCCTGTTCGAGTTCCCAATACTCGACTTCGAACAGCTTGTCGCGCGGCAGGGCGCGCCAGCCGCCGACGGCCTCGGCCAGCTGGATCGCGCGGATCGTATGGGCGCTGATGTCAGCAACGATTTCGAGCCGTTTGCAACTCGGCGCCAGGTAGATCATGCCCTTGTCCCGCCAGACGCCGTAGCGTGGCGCGGCATCGAGGCATTGGTGATTTTCGTCGGCATGGTCGCTGAAATAGCGCAGGTATTCCTGCTCGAAATCGCGCAAGCCCGGCAAGGGATCCGCATCGAAAACGGCGCCGAATGGCTTGGCGTGCAAGGTATGGTCTGGCGTTAGCGGGCCGCGCCGGATGAGTTCGCCGCAATCGTCGAGTTGGGCGAAATCCGTCGCTTCCGGGCCGGCATCGAGCCTGGCCAGCATCGGCAGCCCATGAATTTCTCCCGCGGCCTTGCGCAGACGGCTGAATTGCAAGGGCGTGCCGGCGTCCGGGCTAGCCGCCGGAACGGAGGGCGACGACCCTTCGGCCCTACGCAGGAGTTCGCTTTCGGCGCGGTCCACGAGTTCGATCATTGCCTCGTAACTGCCCTCGGCGTCTTCGTGGAAGCTGAAGATGCCATGCTGCAACAGTACGATGCCGCGCAGGGCGTCCCAGTCGGCATCGCGGGTAGCCGCGGCCACCTGCCGGGCGAGGATGAAACCGGGCATGATGTAGGGCAGCACCAGCACCTCGTCTCCGTACAATTCGCGCAGGATGCGCTCTCCGTCCGGTGAATTGCTGAGCGTGACCACGGCGTCGGCGTGGGTGTGATCCACGTAGCGATGCGGAATCAGGGCGTGCAGAATCGCTTCCACGGACGGGTTGGGCGCGGCGGGATCGAGCGTCGCCAGCCGAAGCTGGCGCATCATCTCGCTGTCCGAGAGTTGTTCAAGTTCCGCCAGGCGCAACAGGTAGTCCAGGTCGGTGGGAGCGAATCCCGATGCGCCGATGCATTTCAGGTCCCAGCCTGAACCCTTGACGAACAGCACTCGCCGCGTTTCGCCGAAGATATCGGTTAGTTCGCCCTTGACCGAAGTATTGCCGCCGCCATGCAGAACGAGCGAGGAGTCCCGGCCGAGCAGGCGGGAGGAGTACGCGCGCAATTCAAGTTGATTGGCGCAGGCGCGGGCTTCCTGCTTGTTCCAGCGGTTTTTCAGTTGGGATCGACGATCGAGATGTCCCCGATACCAGCCTGCCGCGCGGCGTCCATGATCATCACCAGCGTGGAAACGTCGGAGGTCGAGTTGGGCTGGATGATCACCGTCGCAGCGGGATTCTCGGCGCGCAACTGGTCGATGTTGGATCGGATCTGGGTCGCGATGATGGGCCGCGGGTTGCGGTTGAGAATGATCTCGTTGTTGGGGCCGATCTCGAACAGGATGTTGCGGTCTTCCATATCCTGTTCCGGCGGCGGCTGATCGTTGTCGTTGTCGCTGCTCGCCGCGCTGATGGCGGATTCGGACAGAAACGTCGCCGTGACCACGAAAAAGATCAACAGGATGAACACCACGTCGAGCATGGGTGTAAGGTCGATCTTGGAGTCATCCGACTTGTGCTTGACGCCTACTTTTTTCATCGCGGGTTCCTGTCACGTCAACGATCAGTCGGAGTATAGCAGTCATTGACGGTGACGCAACATCAAGAGTTCCTCAGTGCTAGCCGTGGCTTCGATCCGTCGCCGTGCACGGAAAAAAGTTACTTTCTCAGGGAGCTGATGGCGTGGTTGGCGAGGCTTTCGAGTTGGCGGGCGCTTTTGCCGTTGCGTGAATTGACGCGGATGCCATACAGGGCGTTCATTAGAATGTCGGCAGCGAGATATTCGTCCAGTCCTTTCTTCAGCTTTCCTTTCGTCCTGGCTTCACGCAGGCGCTCGACAAGGGCCTTGCGTACGCGGTTGAGCGAAGCGCGCAATACGCGCTTGATTTCGCCGTCGTAATTGACGCTCGAACATAGCGAGTTGACCAGCAGACAGCCCAGATTTCGCTGCCGCGCCCGGACATTGACCACGGCCTCGTCGAAGAAAGTGGTGATCGACTCCCAGGTTCCCAGCGCTGGATTCTTCAGCGAGGCGGCGACCTGACTGTCGAGCAGGTCGTTATAGTGATTGATGACGATCTTGAAGAAGGTGTTCTTGTCGGTGAAGGAATTGTAGAGCGTTCCCCGGTTGATGTCGCAGCAGTCGAGCAACTTGTTGACCGAACTCGCCTCGTATCCTTCGCGCCAGAACTGCTCAAGCGCCCTGGCCAGCACTTCCTCTTCGTCGTATTCGATCGGCCTTGCCATGAGCGCCAGCCAGGGTCCCCGGAATTCATTAAGCGTGGGCGTGGGTGTCCACGTCTGCTCGATAGTATCACCATTGGCGCCGGCTCAAATAGCGGGACCGGTGAAAATTCGGGGCGGCCGGACAGTCCCGAATCAACCCAGGCGGATGTGATCGGCGACCGGCATTTTGCGGCGGATGTCGCGCAATGTCAGGAGGTCCATTTCCGCAACGGCGACGCCGGGACCCTTGTCCAGTTCAGCGAGGATTTCGCCCCACGGACTGACGATCATCGAGTGTCCCCAGGTCTCGCGACTGGTCTCACGAGGGTAGCCGTGACTACCGCCCTGGGCCGCGGCGACCAGGTAGCACTGGTTCTCGATGGCGCGCGCCCGCAACAGGCTTTCCCAATGCGCCTCGCCGGTGACCGCGGTGAATGCGGCGGGCACGGTGAGAATCTCCGCTCCGAGGCGGAACAGGCGCCGGTAAAGCTCGGGAAAGCGCAGATCGTAACAGACCGAGAGGCCGAGCCGCCCCGCTTCGGTGTCGACGCAGACGACTTCCGAGCCGGCTTCGTAACTCAGCGATTCGGAATATTGCGCCTGCCGGTCTTCGATCATGACATCGAACAGGTGAATCTTGTCGTAGCGGGCAAGCAGTTCGCCCGCGGCGTCGTAGACCAGGCTCGATGCGCGTACGCGGCCGTCCTCTATCAGATAACCGGCGTCGGACTCGCTTTTCTCCGGGCGTGAAGACAGCGGCGCCGTTCCGCCGATGAGCACGACGCCATGACGAAGCGCCTCGCCGGAGAGAAATTCCTGGATAGGACTGCCCGGCGCTCCCTGCCGTTCGCCGTGGGCGCGCATGGGTTCACCTTCAAGCGCGGCGAACACTTCGGGCAGCAGCACCAGATCGGCGCCCTGGGCCGCCGCCTCGGCGATCAGTTCGGCGGCGGTCGCGAGATTCCGTTCTACGTCCGGCCCGCTGACCATCTGCACCGCGGCGAGTTTACGCGTCATGGTTTCAGTCCGTCATTCTTCGCCGGGAGCGCCGAAGGCTTGCTTGAATTCCGGCTCCAGGCCCTCCCAGGGGCCTTCGAGGGTATATACGGCGCTGGTCAGACTGTCCACCTGATTGCCGAAAATCTGGTCGAGCAGGAAAGCGCCCACGGCCAGCGGCAGGTTGCCGGTAATCAGGCCGATCCACGGAATGTTGTCGCTTACCGGCAAGGTCACGTACATCTCGCCGGCAATGGTTTCGTCGCGCAGGTCCACGTCGCCGGTGATCTGATACAGGCTGGAGGGCCCCGAGATCACAAGCTCGTTCTCGATTTGCGCCAGGCCCCTGTCCATGTTCAGCCGGCCCGTGATTTCGTCGAAGGCCAGGCCACGCCGCAGCAGATCGTCGCTCAGACGCAGGCGGCGCATGATGGCGTCGAAATTGATGATGCTGATCAGTTTCAGGGCGCCGCCGCCGGCACTGGTTTCCAGGAAGCGGCCGTTTTCCACCAGCAGATCGACGTTTCCGCTCAATTGCAATCCCTGGAGAAAGGCCGGGGAGCCGGGCCATCGCAGATCCGCGGCGAACCGCGCGCTTTGACTTTCCAGGCTCGCCGCGAAGCCGCTGTCGAGCAACACCGCGGCCATGTCGTCGGCGAGGAGCAGGCCGGCTAGTTCGGTCGCGTGATTCCTGCCGTCGAAGTCCCAGCGCAGGCGCCCCGCGGGCAATTGCCCGGCTTCTTCCTCGGCCGGCGGGGTCAGGCGCAGACCGCGGAAATCGAAACTCAGATCGGTGAAATCGGCGCCGCCGGCGTCGGGTTCCAGGATGAAGTTCCAGCGGCCCCACGGCGTCTCGCCGATTGAAATCTCGTCCACGGCAAAATGCATGCGCGGCAACTCGCGCGGATCGACTCCCGCCAGCAAGTCCACTCGAAGCGGCTCCGGTTCTTCCGCTGCGTCCGCTTGCGCCGTCGCGTCCGGTTCGGGTTCCGGCTCTTCAGGCCCCTTGAATCGCAGGTAATCGAGTTGCACTTGCAGGTAGTCGTCAACATCCAGCGGAATCTCGACCGTACCCTCGACGGATTCTCCTCCCACCGAGGCAAGCCAACCCCTTGATACCGGATCTATCCGTAAATGCACGTCTTCGAGTGTTTGTCCGTAGACATCGAGTTCACCGGCGTCGATTTCCATGAAGGCGAAGACCTCATGCAGTTCCTCGGGCGACGCGGACTGTATGTCGCCAAGCAACGCGGTCCATTGTTCCAGCACCATGCGGTCGAGTCGTCCGTCGACGACGAGGCCGTCGGCCGGTTCGACCGTATCGCTGCGCCCTCCCCCAAGCCGCACTCTCCCCTGACGGATAGTCGAGTCCGCCGATTCCAGATTGAATCGCAGACGCGAATCGACCGAGCCGGAGATGGACTGGACGCCGCCGGCCTGATCGACCTGCAGGTTCAGCGGCAGGGGCTCGCCCGCCTGTTTGGCGAATGGTTCCGGCAGCGTCAGAAACAGACCCGCCAGGTCGGAACTGACGCGCAGGGATGTGGCGCCGGCATCCATCTGGTCGAGATGCAATTCGGCGGAGTAGAGAAACGAACCCCTGGCGTTGTCCAGCAATCCCTTGACAAGTTCGCTCTGCCGCGGCCATTGCATCAGCGCGCGGCGGTCCGCGCGTCCCCGGGAAACCACGACGATCCGATCGACCTCGCCCGGCTCGCCGCGGCTTGAAACTTCGATCCCTGTTTCACCGCCGAACATCCTGGCTTCGAATTCGCCGGTCTCGATTCCCGTTCGCGTATCGAACAGCAGTTCTCCGCTCACTTCCGTCAGGTCGAGTTCGTATTGGGAAATCCACAGATTGTTGTCGCTGAATTCCATATGCATCCGGATTTCGGTATCTGCTTCGGGTACGCCCAGCGGAACTTCGAGTTCGAATTCGCCTTGCAGACTGCCTTGCATGCTCCAGTCGGCCATGGCGCGCCGCAAATCTTCCGCGGCCGGTACGGCTTGCAGGTAAGCAAGTCCATCCGCGGAGGATGATCGTCCCGCGCCGGATACGACAAGCAGACTCGCTTCGGGTTCGCTGCCGCGAATCGTTCCCTCGATCACTGTTGACCGCAGTCCCAGACTGCTGCTGTTTTCCATGAAGATGTCGATGTTCTCGTCGTCGGAGAGCACGAGAGAGCGTTCGCTTTCGAGTACCGGCCACTCCGGATCGAAGCGCATGCTTCCGTCATGCCATTGATGGAAGCTCTGGAAGGTCTTGGTGATCCGGTCCGAGCTCTGCACGGTCTGGCCGCGGAAGATGGCGGCGCTGTTGCTGAAGCGGCCATCGATGATCGCGCGTTCGAGAAACTCCATACCTTCGCGCAAATTGTCCCGCACGCCCGGGCCATCGGGCAGAAAAAGGCTCTTTTCGGCGGCATCCATGTTCAAGACGCCGATGAGGAGTTCAAGTTCGTTTTCGCGCTCGCCGTCGGGTTGCTGTTCGAGCGCCGACGTCAGTTGCAGCCGCGTTTCGATCTCGCCCAGGCGACCCGTGAGCACACTGCTTGTCAGACGCAGTTTCTGCCCTTCGTTATAGTCGAGTTCGAATTCCAAGCTGCCGTTCATTTCGTCGTAGGGCCAGGTCGCGGTATAGACCCTGGGGATGTTGATGGTGAAATCAGTGGAATCGACCTCGATGCGTCCCGAAGCGCGGTGTCCGTCGAGATCGGCCGAGACTTCCAGGTAGCCGGCCAGGCCCGTCATGGCGGGAGAATTGCGCACCGAGGCGACGGCGCCTCCGGCGACATTGGCCCTGAGGCTGGCCAATTCACCGCTGTTCTCCCGCAATGGCGCCTGCAATTCGAAATTTTCCAGTACGCCTGCCGGCTGCAATTGCCCCAACAGGCCCCCGGCCGATTCGGGCAGCAATTCCAGGTTCGCGGCAAGTGAGGCCGCCATTGCCACATCGAAGCGATCAGCGCGAACCGAAAGGGATTGTTCGGGCTGGTGTGAAAGATACAAGTTTGTCCGGGGCCAGCTTGCGCCTTCATGGCCGAAGGAAAGACCGGAAACCGAATAGTGTTCGCTTCCCTCTTCCCAGCGCACTTCAAAGGCGCCTGTCAGGGGATCGATGGTCGTCGGATTGTTCCGGGTGGAGTTGAGCGTGACGGTGTCGAGTTCAGCGGTGGCGACGATCCGGCGCACGTCGCCGCTTTCGAAGTCTACCCAGATGTCGCCGCCGCCGATCAAATCTTCGACGTTGACGCCCGCTATGCTCTGGCCGCCCAGCAGACCGGAATAGTTCGCGGTGGGTAAGGCCAGGTGAAAACTGCCGTCGATCGCCGACAGGTCGCCGCCACGCACTTCCAGCGAAAGCGCGAGTTGCCGGCTTTGGCCTTCAGGAGTGATGTCCACATGGAGAAAGTGGTTGCCGCCCCTGTTCTGAATCGTCGCCACGCCGTTGATGAAACGCAATTGTTCCCCGGATCGCGTGTGCATGTTGACCACGACGTCGCGCAGGTCCAATTGCGTGATATCCAGAAAGGCCTGGTACAAGGTGTCCGGGTCGATGCCTGCGCCGCCTTGCATCTCGATGTCGCCCAGCAGCCAACCGCCGTCACTGGTCTGTTCGAGATCGAGTTCGAGCCTTTCGACCACGAACTCCTGCAACACCCAGCGTCGCTGCCAGATGCTGCGGCCCATGTCCACGACTACCGTGCCGCGATCAAAATCCAGCGCACGCCCGATCGACTCGGGGATATCCGGGTCGGCCGCCACCTGCATGGAAAGTCCATTGACTTCGATAACGGGATTGAAGCCGCTGAAGCCGCCTTGCAGCGACTCCACCTGAACAGGCACGCCGGTGATCTCGAAAATCTGGTTTTCGACGAATTCGGAATAGCCGGAAATGGCGGGCATGAACTGTCTGCCCGCGCTGACATAGGCTGCCAGCAACACGACCGATACAACCAGCAGCAAGCCGAATTGCCGGCGAATCGCGCGCAGAAACGTTCGCGGCCTGCGTTTCGGTGTGGACGTTTCTTCAGCCATACATGTGAATCTGCTAATTCAGATCGAGCGTACGAACGAGGCCGCCAAGCAGAACCCATGCCAGTGGCCAGAACAATGCACTCGTCAATGCCGGCGCGAGGAACATCATGTTCGTCCCGCGGGGCAGATCGAAAAGAAATTGCAGCCACTGGCTCAGCAGCAACTGCAGGCCGATGATCACCAGTATCACGCTGGCTTGCTGGAATACACCGAACAGGCGCAGCCGCAAACGCAGCCGCAAGGCAAGCCAGGCGACCAGGGCCATCCCCAGCGCATGCAGCCCGAAGAGCGAGCCGGTCAACGCATCGACCATGATGCCGGCCATCCAGGCGACGCCGATGCCAACGCGCTCGGGGTTGTTGACAACCCAGTAGACGACCACGAGGGCGACCCATTCCGGACGGTAATAGATGGCCCAATCGGGAAGCGGCACGATAGCCATCAGGCCCGCGACAATGAACGAAAGAACGATCAGACTGTTGAACAGTACCGAACCGGCCATTGGCAGGACTCAGTTCGCCGAATCTACCGAGGCCAGGCTGGATTCCTCGTCGGCGCCGCTGTCGGTTTCATCCGCCAGAACGGGAAAGTCCGGCTCTGCCGCCTCTAGTACGAGCATGACGTGGCGCGTACTCCAGACTTGCGCCATGGGCCTTGCCCTGATCGTCGCATAGGGCTGCCCGGAACTCCTGCGCACGCTGACGACTTCGGCTACCGGATAATTCTTGGGATAGACCTGACCCATGCCGGAACTGATCAGGCTGTCGCCGACCTCGATATCCTGGGTCGGGATGACGAATTCGAGGTCGAGTTCGGTATCGCCGTCCAGACTGCCCCTGGCGAGCGCCCGTTCGCCATTGCGGCTGACTTCCACCGGAGTTACATGGCTGGCGTCGGTAATGAGCAAAACCCAGCTTGAGAACGGCATTACCTGTACGACCTGCCCCATGAGCCCGTTGGCTTCGAGTACGGCCTGCCCCACGAATACGCCATCCTGGCTGCCCTTGTTGATCAATACGCGCCGCGAGTATGGATCGGGTGAAACATTTATGATCTCTGCCGGCAGCACTTCCTGCTCGAGCAGGGCCGAAGCGCTTTGCAATGCGAGCAGGCGGTTGTTTTCCACCGTCAGGCTTTCGGCGAGCAGGAGTTGCTGGCGCGAAAGCATGAGTTCCTCGCGCAGGCGGGCGTTCTCGTCGAGCAATTCGGTGCGGCTGACGAATATCTCGCCAAGCGAACTGCCGACGCGGGCCGGAGTATCCGCCAGCCAGAAAAAGGGCGTCGCGACCAGTCCCAGCGCCTGGCGCGCGTGATCCATGTAGCCGAATCGCTTGTCCGCGGTCATGAGCAACAAGGACAGGAGCAGGAACGTGACTATCCGGTACTCCAGCGACGCGTTTCTTGAAAAGACGGCGTTTTCGATGTCGTTAACCCTCTCGCGTTGAGAGTGTCGTCGGCCTGTCCTTACAAGTCTAAAGCGTTCTTGCGGCTTACTACAAGGAATTTGCTACTCAAGCCGTAACCACTCGGACTCGTACTGGCCCATCATTTCCATGGCCTTGCCTCCTCCTCTCACCACGCAGGTGAGGGGATCCTCGGCAAGCACCACGGAGAGGCCGGTTTCCTCGGAGATCAACAGGTCGAGGCCTTTCAGCAAGGCGCCGCCGCCCGCCAGCACCACGCCGGTCTGGGCGATGTCGGAGGCGAGTTCCGGCGGAGACTGTTCGAGTGCGCTGCGCACCGCTTGGACGATCGCCGCAAGCGGCTCCTGCAAGGCATCCATGATTTCATCGCTGCGCAAGGTGAAGGAGTGCGGAATGCCTTCGGCAAGATTTCTTCCGCGCACGTCGATTTCCTTGATCTCCGATTCCGGGGTCATATAGGCATGGCCGATTTCCGTCTTGATGCGTTCGGCAGTCGCCGTACCGATCAGGCTGCCGTAATTTCGGCGCACATGGGCGACGATGGCGTCGTCGAAGCGGTCGCCGCCGACCAGCGTCGATTCGGCGTAGACCACGCCGTTCAGCGAAATGATGGCGATCTCCGTGGTGCCGCCGCCGATGTCGACCACCATGGAGCCGCGAGCCTGGTCCACCGGCAGTCCGGCGCCGATCGCCGCGGCCATGGGCTCTTCGATCAATTGCACTTTCCGCGAGCCGGCGCTGAGCACGGACTCGCGAATCGCGCGCCGCTCGACCTGGGTGGCCTTGCAAGGCACGCAAACCAGCACTCTGGGACTCGGCGGAAAGAAGAAATTCTCGTGCACCTTGTTGATGAAGTACTGCAGCATCTTCTCGGTGACCTGGAAATCCGCTATTACGCCGTCTTTCAGCGGTCGGATCGCGACCATGTTTCCAGGCGTGCGACCCAGCATGTTTTTCGCTTCCTTGCCGACCGCAGTTACCGATTTCTGACCGCCCTGATCGCGAATCGCCACCACGGAAGGCTCATCGAGAACGATCCCCCTGTCGCGGGCGTAAACCAGCGTGTTGGCGGTGCCCAGATCGATTGCCAGGTCATTTGAGAACAGGCCCCTGATTCTTTTGAACATTTCCTTTTTTCCAGTTCGGGTCGGGCGAAATTGCGGGCGGCGCCCGATCCTGCCACGGTGACAAATCGCGCTGATTATGAAGCTTTTTGCGCAAAGCTTCCAATGCGCGTTGCGGATTCGTCCGGGCCAACTACGAAGATACCGCAATTCCAGTATAATCGCGGCTTTCTTCTCCCGCCGAATGCCCGCTCACTGATCGTGAAAAAGTCCGAAATCGACAATGTCGCCACGCTCGCGCGGCTGCGCGTCAGCCCTGCCGAGGCGGACGAGGTTACCGCCCGCATCGGTGAGATCCTGGCCATGATCGACCAGATGCAGGCGGTCGACACGACCGGCGTCGAGCCGCTCGCGCATCCGCTCGACGCCGTGCAGCGTCTGCGCGCCGACGAAGTTTCCGAAACCGACCGCAGGGACGAACTGCTGGCCCTGGCGCCGTCGAACCGGAACGGGCTGTTTGTCGTCCCCAAAGTGATCGACATGGGTTCAGACCCCAAGGTTTCAAAGTAGCGGGGCGGGAATCCGATGCTGAACCTGACCGTCACCGAACTTTCGGCCGAACTTGCGCATGGCGCGATTTCAAGCGTCGAGTTGACGCGTGCGTGCCTGGAACGGATCAACCGGCTGAATCCGGCGCTCAACGCTTTCATTACAATCAGCGAAGAGTCCGCGCTGGCGCAGGCTGCGGCGGCCGACCGGGCCCGCGCGGAAGGCGACGAGCGCCCGCTGCTCGGCATTCCCCTCGCCCACAAGGACATCTTTTGCACAAGAGACACCCATACGACTTGCGGCTCGCGAATCCTGCAAGACTTCCTGCCGCCTTATGACGCCACCGTGGTGGAGAAGCTGCGGCAGGCCGGGACTGTCATGCTCGGCAAGACCAACATGGACGAGTTTGCCATGGGATCGTCCAATGAAACGAGTTACTTCGGCGCTGTCGGCAACCCGTATGATCAGGGCAGGGTTCCCGGCGGCTCCTCGGGCGGTTCCGCGGCAGCGGTGGCAGCGGGTCTTAGCCCCATGGCGACGGGCACCGACACCGGCGGCTCGATCCGCCAGCCGGCCTCATTCTGCGGCATTACGGGATTCAAGCCGAGTTATGGAAGAGTGTCCCGTTGGGGCATGATCGCTTTTGCTTCCAGTCTCGATCAGGCCGGGACCCTGACCCGATCCGCGGCTGACGCGGCCTTGATGATGCAGGCGATGGCCGGACTCGATCCGCGCGATTCCACGAGCGTCGACCGGCCGGTGGAAGACTACGCCTGCGAACTCGGCATACCGGTGAAAGGTTTGCGGGTGGGTGTCCCGCGGCCGCATTTCGCGGCAGGCCTCAATCCGGCAGTCGAACGGGGTATCCGCGCGGCGCTGGCGGAACTCGAACAAGCGGGAGCGAGCCTGATCGATATCGACCTGCCCAACAATCATCTTTCGGTGCCGGCCTACTACGTAGTCGCGCCGGCGGAGGCCTCGGCCAACCTGTCGCGCTACGACGGCGTACGTTACGGCTATCGCTGCGAGAATCCGGCCGACCTCGAAGACCTCTATACGCGCACACGCAGCGAAGGCTTCGGCGACGAAGTCAAACGGCGCATCCTGGTCGGCACCTATGCGCTTTCCGCCGGATATTACGACGCCTATTACCGCAAGGCCCAGCGCGTCCGGCGGCTGATCCGGCAGGATTTCATCGACGCTTTCCGGCAGGTCGACGTGATTGCCGGGCCCACGTCGCCCCATGTGGCTTTCCCCCATGGCGCCAAGGCCGATCCGGTGGAAATGTATCTCGAGGATATCTTTACCATTGCGGTCAACCTTGCCGGCCTGCCCGGCATTTCGGTTCCGGCGGGTTTCGAAAACGGCCTGCCCTTCGGCTTGCAGATCGTCGGACCTGACTTTGGCGAGGCGCGCGTCCTGAACGTAGCTCACCAGTTTCAGCAATTGACCGACTGGCACAGGCGGCTTCCCGAAACCGCCGCCCAGGCAGAGACGGGAGAGAGCTGAGATGGAATGGGAAGCGGTCATCGGACTTGAAGTCCATGTGCAATTGTCGACCCGGTCCAAGCTGTTTTCGGGTACCTCGACGGCTTTCGGCGCCGAGCCCAATACCCAGGCGAACATTTACGACCTGGCCATGCCGGGCACATTGCCGGTATTGAACGGCGAGGCTTTGCGCATGGCGGTTCGCTTCGGCCTCGCCATCGATGCCGAGATCGGCAGGCATTCGATTTTCGACCGCAAGAACTATTTCTATCCCGACCTGCCGAAAGGCTATCAGACGAGCCAGCTTGACTATCCCATCGTCGGCCGCGGTTCGATCGTCATCAACCTCGAAGACGGAACCGAGAAGCGAATCGGCGTTACCCGCGCGCATATGGAAGAGGACGCCGGCAAGTCGCTGCACGAGGAATTCGCCGACGCGAGCGGCATCGACCTGAATCGCGCCGGAACGCCGCTGCTCGAAATCGTATCGGACCCGGATCTGCGCAGCGCGAAAGAGGCGGTCGCCTATCTGAAGAAGTTGCATTCCATCGTGCGCTATCTCGATATCTCCGACGGCGACATGTCCCAGGGTTCGATGCGTTGCGACGCCAATGTTTCGATCCGGCGCCCGGGGGCGGAACTCGGCACCCGCACCGAGATCAAGAACGTCAATTCCTTCCGTTTCGTGGAGAAGGCGATCAATTTCGAAATCCGCCGCCAGCAGGACGTACTCGAAGACGGCGGCAATATCGTGCAGGAAACCCGGCTGTACGATTCGGTTCGCGACGAGACCCGGCCCATGCGCGGCAAGGAAGTCGCCAACGACTATCGCTACTTTCCCGAGCCGGACCTGCTGCCTGTTGAAATCGGCGAGGACTTGATCGAGCGGATCCGTTCGGAACTGCCGGAATTGCCCGATGCCCGCAAGCGGCGATTCGCGGCCGAATACGATTTGTCGGCTTACGATGCCGGCGTGCTCACCGCGAGCCGGGAGATGGCGGATTATTTCGAGCAGGTGGCGCAAGGTTGCGGCGACGCCAAGTTGGCCGCGAACTGGGTTTCCGTGGAATTGCAGGCGCTGCTGAACCGGGAGAATCTCGACATCGCCGACTCGCCGGTAAGCGCTGGCGCCTTGGCCGATCTGATCCTGCGCATCAGGGACAAGACGATTTCCGGCAAGATCGCAAAAACCGTGTTCGAACAACTTGCCGCGGGTTCCCGGGACGTAGACGGGATCATCGAACGGCAAGGCCTGCGCCAGGTCACCGACGAAGGCGAAATCGAAAAGCTCGTCGACAGGGTGATCGATGAAAACGCTGCGCAGGCGCAGCAATTTCGCGACGGCAAACAGCAAGTGCTCGGTTACCTGGTCGGACAGGCGATGAAGTTGTCCCGTGGCAAGGCCAACCCGGCCCGGGTCAACGAGTTGCTGCGCGACAAATTGCGGTCATAGTTCTTGAGCCGGCGGAGTCGATCTTGAAAGAAGGCAAGAAGCGCGGCGCGGAACGCACCCAGATCGCCACTCGCAATGAGGAGTGGTCCGACGAGCGCCTGAAAGCTTATCTCGAGTTGCTGCCGCCGGCCGGCATGCCGCGCGATTACGCGATCCTGCTAAAGGCCTACCGCGGCATGACCGCGGAACTGTTCGCGCGTTTCATTCCTTTTTTCGTTGAAGCCGGCAACAACATAAACGCCGAACTCAGCGACGGCAGCACCTTCCTCGACCACGTCTCCCAACACCGCAAATCAACCGAATACGCCGCCGTCCTCAAACAAGCAGGCGCCAAAACCGGAACAATTGACTCGATGTGAGTCGCCGTCGGGTGGCGGGAGTACAGCGGGCGTGCGACGCAGGACGCCGAGCCTGGAGCCTACAGGGACGTATTTACGGCGTCCGCTGTACTCCCGCCACCCGATGGCGACGGTTCGAGGCCACTTACTCGATGATTTTGGAGACTACCCCGGCGCCCACCGTGCGACCGCCTTCCCGAATCGCGAAACGCAAACCCTCGTCCATCGCAATCGGCGCAATCAACTCCACGTTCATCTTCACGTTGTCCCCAGGCATCACCATCTCAACATCACCCGGCAACTCCACGTTACCCGTCACGTCCGTCGTCCGAAAATAAAACTGCGGACGGTATCCCTTGAAAAACGGCGTATGACGTCCGCCCTCTTCCTTCGTCAGAATGTACACCTCAGCCTCGAATTTGGTGTGCGGGGTGATAGAGCCGGGCTGGGCCAGTACCTGGCCGCGCTCAACCTCCTCGCGCTTCGTGCCCCTCAGCAAAACGCCAACGTTCTCCCCCGCGCGACCCTCGTCCAGCAACTTGCGGAACATCTCCACGCCCGTGCACGTCGTCGTCTCGGTCTCCTTGATGCCGACGATCTCAACCTCCTCGCCAACCTTCACCACGCCGCGTTCGATCCTTCCGGTCACCACCGTGCCACGGCCCGATATCGAAAACACGTCCTCGATCGGCATCAGATACGGCTTGTCGATCTCTCGCTCCGGAACCGGTATGTAACTGTCCAATGCCTCCACCAGCTTCTCCACCGAACCGATACCCTGCTCCGAATCGTCGCCCTCCAGCGCCTTCAGCGCCGAACCAATGACGATCGGCGTGTCGTCGCCCGGAAACTCGAACGTGTCCAGCAACTCCCGCACCTCCATCTCCACCAGCTCCAGCAACTCCTCGTCGTCCACCATGTCCGACTTGTTCATGTACACGACGATGTACGGCACCCCAACCTGACGCGCCAGCAGAATGTGCTCCCGCGTCTGCGGCATCGGACCGTCCGCCGCCGAAACCACCAGAATCGCACCGTCCATCTGCGCCGCGCCCGTGATCATGTTCTTCACGTAGTCCGCGTGACCCGGACAGTCCACGTGCGCGTAGTGACGGTTCGGCGAATCGTACTCCACGTGCGAGGTCGCGATCGTGATCCCGCGCTCGCGCTCCTCCGGCGCATTGTCGATCTCGTCGAATGCCTTCACCGAACCGCCGTAACGATCCGCGCAAATCTTCGTCAGCGCCGCCGTCAGCGTCGTCTTGCCATGGTCCACGTGACCGATCGTGCCTACGTTCACGTGTACCTTCGTTCTCTCGAATTTTTCCTTCGCCACGTTTGAATACCTCGTCAGGATGTAAATCAGGTTCTGGTTTCGTTGATGATGCCGTCGGCTATATTGCCGGGCACTTCCACGTATTTCTGGAATTCCATGGTGAACGTCGCCCTGCCCTGGGTCGCCGAACGCAGATCGGTCGCGTAACCGAACATTTCAGCGAGCGGTACTTCCGCGGTGATTACCTTGCCCGCGGGACTGTCTTCCATGCCCTGCACCATGCCGCGGCGCCGATTCAGGTCGCCCATGACATCGCCCATGTAGTCTTCGGGAGTCACCACCTCGACCGCCATGACCGGCTCGAGCAAGGCGGGATCCGCTTCCAGCGCGCCTTTCTTCAAGGCCTGGGAACCGGCCATCTTGAAGGCCATTTCGCTGGAGTCGACATCATGGAAGGAGCCGTCGTACAGCGTCACCTTCATCGCCAGCAGGGGATAGCCTGCCAGACAGCCGTTCTTCATCTGTTCCTGTATGCCCTTGTCGACCGCCGGGATGTATTCCCTGGGGACCACGCCGCCGACGATTTCATTAACGAATTCGTAGTCGGCATCGGGGTCGAGCGGCTCCAGACGCAGCCAGACATGGCCGTATTGGCCGCGGCCGCCGGTCTGCTTGATATGCTTGCCTTCGATTTCCACCTGGCGGCGGATCGTCTCGCGATATGCCACCTGGGGTTTGCCGATGTTCGCGTCGACGCTGAACTCGCGGCGCATGCGCTCGACGAGCACGTCGAGATGCAACTCGCCCATGCCCGAAATGATCGTCTGACCCGATTCCTCGTCGGTCTCGACACGGAAGGAAGGATCCTCCTGGGCCAGCTTGCCGAGGGCGGTGCTCATCTTTTCCTGGTCAGCCTTGCTTTTCGGCTCCACCGCGACGGAAATCACCGGCTCGGGGAAGTCCATCTTCTCCAGCGTGACGATATTTTTCGGATCGCAAAGCGTCTCTCCGGTGGTCACGTCTTTCAGGCCCACCGCGGCGGCGATGTCGCCCGCGCGCACTTCCTTGATCTCCTCGCGGGAATTCGAGTGCATCTGCACCATGCGCCCGACGCGTTCCTTGCGCGACTTGAGCGGGTTGTAGACGGTATCGCCGGAATTGATGCAGCCGGAATAGACCCGGAAGAAAGTCAATGTGCCGACGAAGGGGTCGGTGGCGATCTTGAAGGCCAGCGAAGCGAAGGGCGCATCGTCGTCGGCCTTGCATTGCGCGGGCGAACCGTCTTCGGTGACGCCTTCTATCGCCTTCACTTCGGTCGGCGCCGGCATGTAGTCGATGACCGCGTCGAGCACCGCCTGCACGCCCTTGTTCTTGAAGGCCGAGCCGCAAAGCACCGGGACGATCTCATTGTTGATCGTGCGCTGGCGGATGGCGGACACGATGTCCTGTTCGCCGAGATCGCCTTCTTCGAGATATTTCTCCATCACCTCTTCGTTGGCCTCCGCGGCGGCTTCGAGCAGGTGCTCGCGCCATTCCTCGCACAGGCCTTGCAGATCGGCGGGAATCTCATCGTAGACGAAGGTCGTACCCTGATCTTCGGTGTTCCAGACGATGGCCTTCATCTTCACGAGGTCGACCACGCCGGTAAAGGTTTCTTCCGCGCCGATGGCGATCTGCAGGGGCACCGCATTGGCGCCAAGGCGTTCCTTCATCTGCTCGACCACGCGAAGGAAATCGGCGCCGGCGCGGTCCATCTTGTTTACGAACACCATGCGCGGCACCTGGTAACGGTTGGCCTGGCGCCAGACCGTTTCGGTCTGGGGCTGTACGCCGGAAGTCGCGCATAACACGACCACGGCGCCGTCGAGCACGCGCAGGGAGCGTTCCACCTCAATGGTGAAATCCACGTGTCCCGGCGTATCGATGATATTGATCCGATGTTCGTCGTATTGCCTGTCCATGCCTTGCCAGAAACAGGTAGTCGCCGCCGAGGTGATGGTGATACCCCGCTCCTGTTCCTGTTCCATCCAGTCCATGACCGCGGCGCCGTCGTGCACTTCGCCGATCTTGTACGAGACGCCGGTATAGAACAGCACGCGCTCGGTTGTGGTGGTCTTCCCCGCATCCACGTGGGCGGCGATGCCGATGTTGCGATAACGGCTCAAAGGGTGATTCCTGGCCACTGTACTGCCCTCTATAAATTTGGATCGGATTTCAGAAACGATAATGCGAGAACGCGCGGTTGGCCTCCGCCATGCGATGCACGTCCTCGCGCTTGCGCACCGCGGCGCCCCGGCCGTCGGCGGCTTCGAGTATTTCGCCCGCCAGCCGCAAGGCCATGGATTTTTCGCCGCGACTGCGCGAATACTCCACCAGCCAGCGCATGGCCAGCGCGCTGCGCCGCTCGGCGCGCACTTCGACCGGCACCTGGTAGGTGGCGCCGCCTACCCGGCGGGATTTGACTTCCACCATCGGGGCGATCGCGCTCAAGGCGTTTTCGAACACTTCCAGCGGTTCGCCGCCGGATTTTTCGGCGACGACATCGAGTGCGCCATAGACGATCTTCTCGGCGACCGATTTCTTGCCGTCGACCATTACGTGATTCATGAATTTCGCCAGCGTCTTGCTGCCGAACTTGGGGTCGGGCAAAACTTCGCGTTTTGCCGCAACTCTTCTTCTGGGCATGTCGGACCTCTATGTTTATTCAGGTTTGCCCGGGATAGCCCGTCCGGTTGCCCGAACCGCTACCCGGCCTTACTCCAATCTCATCCGTTCTTCGCCGAAGATCGCCGATGAGCCGGCATCTCCCTGCCTGAAATGTATCGTGGGGTTTACTTCGGACGCTTGGCGCCGTATTTCGAACGTCCCTGCTTGCGGTCTGCGACGCCTGACGTGTCGAGAGCGCCGCGCACCGTGTGATAGCGCACGCCGGGAAGATCCTTGACCCTTCCTCCGCGGATCAGCACTACCGAGTGTTCCTGCAGATTGTGCCCTTCGCCGCCGATGTACGAAGTCACCTCGAAGCCGTTCACGAGTCGCACGCGGCAAACCTTGCGCAAGGCCGAATTCGGCTTCTTCGGCGTGGTGGTGTACACCCGGGTGCAGACCCCGCGCTTTTGCGGCGAGCCTTGCAGGGCGGGGACGCCGCTTTTGGCGGGTTTGCTCGTCCTGGGCTTGCGCACTAACTGGTTGATGGTTGCCATGTTTGTCCGTGAATTTCGCCGTTCGAAAAATGAGGCGGAAGTGTAATGATCACGCCGTATTCAGTCAAGCGAATTGTGGCTTTTGCGGCAATTGTGGCTTCGATCCGTCGCCGCCGGGCCGGGGGAGGTGCAGCGGACGCCGTGAATACGTCCCTGTAGGCTTCGGGCTCGGCATCCCTGCCTCGCACGCCCGCTGCACCTCCCCCGGCCCGACGGCGACTCACGCCGTGCGAGCCCACCACTGATCGCAAGCAGCATTGGCGCCTGTCACGCATCGCCAACGGATCGACCTTTTTTCTTACGAAATTATGTGTTTTGCGATTTTCCGGCCCATGCTGATGGGAGAGCGGAGCGAAGGCCGTGCCGGCCGCACGCTCGAACTTTTTTCACGGAAAATTAGGAGTTGTCATGCAAGCACGGGATATACTGGACGAAACGCACAAGCTGGAAGAATCCGGAATGGAACGGTCCTGGGCCGAAGCCGTCGCCAAAACCATCGCAAAAGCGGTCGAGCCGCTTGCAACCACGGCCGATCTTGAAGCCGAATCCAAGGCGAGGCGGAAGGATTTCGAGACGCTACGGGCGGAGTTAAAATCCGAAAGCAACGCGTTGCGCAAGGATCTGAAGGAAG
This sequence comes from Gammaproteobacteria bacterium, assembly GCA_009844085.1. Classification (GTDB taxonomy): domain Bacteria; phylum Pseudomonadota; class Gammaproteobacteria; order Pseudomonadales; family Pseudohongiellaceae; genus UBA9145. The sequence goes on from VYCF01000071.1 coordinate 39,891, forward strand.
CGATTAATGAGAAATCGGATGCGAATATCGCCCTATTGCGGGAAGAAATGAAGTCAACCATCCTGTCCCTCAAAGTCTGGCTGCTCGTCATTCTACTGGGCATGTGGGGCAGCCTTTCCGCCCTGATCTTGTACACGCAGTGAACCACGAGCCCCACTCGTAGCCTTCGGGCAATGGGCCACCAACAGAACATCAGGCCCGCTTCCTTCCAGCGCATCCGCACCCAGGCCGGTGCTGACAAACGACAACAACCGGCTAGAAACAATTGGCAGCCGTGCTGCGAGACCACCCGACTCTTGGGCTAACGCCATCATCGCCATGCGATACTCACATGTGCTTGGATGTGGTGGAGCGCTTAAGAATCTTCTCGAGATCTTCGTACTTAAAGACGGCGTCGCGGCCAATCAGGAAGGTTGGCGCGAAGCGATCAATCAGGCTCTGCCCTGGCTTCAGAGATTCACTAACGTTCTTCCGAGTTTGTCTGAGTTGCTCGTTGGACGGGTTCACGATGCTGTCACGTTTTAGTACGGCCGTGACCATTCGCTCCAGCCGTACTTGCCGCCGCTTACCCATGCAATAGATGCGGATGTATCGGAGTAGAGACTGAAAAAAGAGACCCTGGCAATGAAACAACTTCATGCTCGCACCAAGTGTGGCATTGAATGCATCCGTTACATTGGAGGATTGGTTGATTTTGCGGTAGAAACTGAGCGTCTGGTCTTCCAAAAATCCAACACTGATTTCCGATGGCGGTGCACAGAACAGATAGGCCGGGACAGCCTTCTTTAGGCTCACATTCTCGTAGAGATGAAGCCCGAAGCACAGGGCAAAGACGCAGGTAAGATTGTTCTCTGTCGCGATATTCAGTCTGCGAAGAAGCTCAATGACGTCGGCCCATCCAATTCGTTCGCCACTCGGAGCAAGCACTAGGCCATCAGCAACCGATCCATGGGCGTCGACATGGAGGATCGGACGCAACCCTTGTTCAGCGCACGACGACAACTCATTGAAGATATTTACCAACTCCGTACGGTCACCAACTGCATACTCGAAGATCGGAAAACCGCCCTCGGTGGCGAGTCCTTCAAGGCCCTCCAAGATGCGTCGAGTTGGGCCCATCTCTCCTTCGGGTAGCGAATGAATCCAGACAATTGCGTTGGTCTGCAATGTTTCCGACAACGTAAGAGCGGTGTCCGAATACGATATCATTGCAAAGATCTACATCCCTTCGAATTCAATATCCAGACTCTGCTGCATCTCAATCCTCCCGATGGTAAAACCACAATCGGATGAGTGTCCCATGCTGCTGTCACATTCTTTACCCCGGCAACAATGTTCCTTGCCCACTAAAGACGTTCAAGCGAGCGATACGTGACCGATAAATCCTGACCGCTGTTTGAACGCCAGTAACGTTCATTACTCCGGCAACATTTCCCAACCTAAGAGCGATACTGACCGGCTGATTATTGTTATAGTCAGAATCTACGAATGTGTTTTCGGTTGGAAGTCGCATCAACAACTGACGGAAGTTCAGGCAATCCTCTGCTATTGCCCCCGCTTCTCCGTCACTTCCATTATTTATCATCTTAAACAAAGGATTATGAAATGCTTGTCCCTGATTAACTCTAAAGGAAATGTTGATACTCCACCACGGCTGTCCTGTAAAGTCATCTACACCTTGATAAACTCCGTCAACCACTCTATCCGTTTCAGCCCATATTTCGACTTTACAATCATATTCTCCAGACGTAAACAAGGCAAAGGTAAGTCCTGACTTTTGACACACAAGAGCTCTTGATCTAGTATCGCTGAAAATATCAACGTGATCTTGAAGGAAACAATCGCCATAGATTGCTTCATTTTCTATTCGAAAATCCCGTCCTTGCCCAAAAGCCGAAACCGCGAAACCCAACAAAACAAGCGTCAGCAAGTATTTAATCGCCTTTACTCCCAGAGTGAGGAACAACCGAAGGCAAGCTATCACGGAACGCGGGAACGCCACAAGCGGACAAGCGGGAAATGTCAAAGCAAAGTGGAAATGTCCCCTTTGGTCTTGCGCGCAGGGAGCTTAGCGACCGGAGCGCAAGGCCACCCACTCTGCGGCTATCTCGCGACCGTCTCTGCGCCGGTCTTCGACGAACGTCGCCAGGGGTGGTCCGGCGGCGGCTTCCAATCCGGCCGGGACTGCTGCCGCGCCTTAGCCCTGTCCTCCCGCGACCGCACACTCTTCCCGTCCTTGACCAGCGGGGTGACCTCATGGGACACCCATCGCAAACCTTGGACGACATAGAACCATCCAATACTGGAGCAGATTCGATTCAGCAGTTTCGTTCTAATCAATCAAAATTACAGGACATCGCTGAACGTAAGATACGCGATGGGGCAATATGTCCTGTCATGATAAGTAGTACTGATGTTCTCGCTAATTGATCCTGAATGATTGGCTATGGTTCATGCAGCATAATGGATGCATGGATTGGAACTATGCTCGAAACTGATGTGCGAGCCGGGTTGAGTCACGCGGAAGTTCTCTGCTGAAATCTGAATCCTACTTCGCGAGCATGGTGGGCAGGGCGCATGTAGTCGAGAAACCAACCGGAATTTGCGTTTCAGGCACTGATTACAGGCGAACTGAACGCGGCGAAAGCAGACCCAGCAGCGCTGGCCAAAAAAGCCTTTGAGCTTGCTGACGCTATGGAATTGCGATGGATGCAAAACCTTCCAGTCCTTCGCTTACTTCACAACGTGCCGGAACCCGATTTTCATCCTTACGACGAGCGATATACTGGATAAACTAGGGCGTTTCTACGAGCGCACAGGTATCAAGCGACCCAACGTTATCGGAGAAAACCTAAACCCCCGGTTAAGAAAAAGAAGAAGACAAACAGAACAGCGAGAATGAAAAAGACAATTTTGGTCACTAGTTTGATTACAGCCCACGGATCATGGATTAACCAGCGAATCCAGTCCCATATCCATTCAATAATCCCCCAAACAATTACAACAATAAATACACTGGTAACTAACATTCCAAAAATTAAAATAACAGCTTCCTGATTGTCCATTCTTTCCGGCTTCTCGATTGCGGCTGAACTGGGATTTTATCAGCATACATCATTCCGTATGGTGTCGAATTGTGAGCAACAAAAAATGCCGCTTACAAACGGCTTTCCAAGTTATTGATTTATTGTGGTCCTTCGCCAAGCGCAGGATGACGGTTTTTGGGGCTCGCACGGCGTGAGTCGTCGTCTGGGGTGCGGTCTGCAGCGGGCGTGCGAGGCAGGGATGCCGAGCCCGAAGCCTACAGGGATGTATTCACGGCGTCCGCTGCAGACCGCACCCCAGGCGGCGACGGATCGAAGCCACCAGGCGGCAATGAGTCGAAACTACCACCCGCTTAAGGTCCAACGGTCAATCTGTCGAAACTGTCTCGGACGAGGCCTCCGCTTCTTTCTGGAATTCTTCGGTGAATTTGGCTTCGAAGTCTTCTTCCAGTTCTTCGACGTAGCCCTTCTTGCGGGCTTCGTGATAGGCGAGGCCGGTTCCGGCCGGGATCAGGCGGCCGACTACGACGTTTTCCTTGAGGCCGCGCAGGAAATCGCGCTTGCCGGTAACCGCGGCCTCGGTGATCACCCGGGTGGTTTCCTGGAAGGAAGCCGCCGAGATGAAGGATTCCGTGGCGAGGGAGGCTTTGGTTATGCCGAGCAACACGCGCTCGAAGCTTGCTTCGCGCAGTTCCGGTTCTTCCTCCTTGCCTTCTTTGCGGGCAGTTTCGTTGCGCGCGGCGATCTCTTCGTTCAACTCGCGCAGCCCCTCGTTGATTTCGAGAATCTGGGTGTACGCGACCTGCTCGCCCTTGATCAGGCTGGTATCGCCGGGATCGCTTATCTCGACCTTGCGCAACATCTGCCGCACGATGACCTCGATGTGCTTGTCGTTGATGCGCACGCCTTGCAGGCGGTATACGTCCTGAACTTCGTTGACGATGTATTGCGCCAGCATCTCCACGCCTTTCAGGCGCAGCACGTCGTGGGGCGCCGGCGGACCTTCGGATACGACCTCGCCCTTTTCGATCTGCTCGCCCTCGAACACGGTCATGTTGCGCCATTTCGGAATCAGCGACTCGTACGGTTCCCGCGCCTCGCCGTCTTCGCCGTCGAGCGGCGTGATGACCAGTCTGCGCTTGCCCTTGGTCTCCTTGCCGAAACTGACGGTGCCGGAAATTTCCGCGAGGATCGCCGGCTCCTTCGGCTTGCGCGCTTCGAACAGGTCCGCGACCCGCGGCAGACCGCCTGTGATGTCGCGGGTCTTGGTGCCCTCCTGGGGCACTCGGGCGATAATGTCGCCGATTTGCAAATCCGCGCCGTCGCGCATGTCGATGATGGCGTTGGACGGAAGCGGATAATGTGCGGCGATTTCGGTGCCCGGCATATTGACCGTCTTGCCCTTGGCGTCGACGACGTTCACGGCCGGCCGCAATTCCTTGGCCGAAGTCGCGCGTTCGTTGGGATCGATGACCGACATGCTCGTCAGACCGGTGATTTCGTCGGTTTGCTCACGTACGGTAATCCCTTCTTCCACATGCTCGAAGGCGATCACTCCCGAAACTTCCGCGATGATCGGATGCGTATGCGGGTCCCACGCGGCGACGATCTGGCCCGCTTCGACTTCTGCGTGTCTGCCGACCGAGATCACTGCGCCATATGGCAGTTTGTAGCGCTCGCGTTCGCGGCCGCCTGTATCGTTGACGATCAATTCGCCCGAACGCGACACCACGACGAGTTCGCCCCTGGTGTTCTCGACCGTCTTCATGTTGCTCAGATGGATCGAACCGGTGGTTCGCACCTGTACCGAGTCGCTTGCGGTGGCCCGGGAGGCGGCGCCGCCGATATGGAAGGTGCGCATGGTCAATTGCGTACCCGGTTCCCCGATCGACTGCGCCGCGATCACGCCGACGGCCTCGCCGACATTGACCAGATGGCCGCGCGCAAGGTCGCGCCCGTAACATTGGCTGCAGATCCCGAAGCGGGTCTCGCAGGTAATGGGCGAACGCACGTGAACCTGGTCCACGCCGCAGGATTCGAGCCGGTCCACGGTTCGCTCGTTGATCATGACGCCGGCCTCGGCGATGATTTCTCCCGTGCCGGGATCGACGATATCGCTTGCGAGCACCCGGCCGAGCACCCGGTCGCCCAGCGGCGCGATGATGTCGCCGCCTTCGATGATCGGCGCCATGTTGAGCCCGTTCCTGGTGCCGCAATCCTGCTCGGTTATCACCAGATCCTGGGAAATATCGACCAGGCGCCGCGTCAGATAGCCGGAATTGGCGGTCTTCAGGGCGGTATCGGCCAGACCTTTCCGTGCGCCGTGGGTCGAGGTGAAGTATTGCGAAACGTTCAGTCCCTCGCGGAAATTCGCGGTAATCGGCGTTTCGATGATCGAGCCGTCGGGCCGCGCCATCAGGCCGCGCATGCCGGCGAGCTGGCGAATCTGGGCCGGCGAACCCCGGGCGCCGGAATCGGCGTACACGAACACCGAATTGAAGGAATCCTGTTCTTCTTCTTCGCCCTCGCGATTGACGACGATTTCCGTGGAAAGACCCTCCATCATCGACTTGGCGACCTTTTCGTTCGCGCTCGACCAGATGTCGATCACCTTGTTGTATTTCTCGCCCTGGGTGACGAGGCCGGAGGCGAACTGGTTCTCGATCTCTTCGACCTCGGCGTTTGCCTGGCTGATGATCTTGGCCTTTTCCTCCGGAATCTCGAAATCGTTGACGCCGATGGACGAGCCGGAAACGGTAGAGAACTTGTAGCCGGTATACATGAGCTGGTCGGCGAAGATCACCGTTTCCTTCAGGCCGACGTTGCGGTAGCAAACGTTGATGATGCGCGAGATCTGCTTTTTCGCCATCTTCTGGTTGACGAGCTCGAACGGCAGCCCCTCGGGCACGATATTGAACAGCAGCACTCTGCCGACGGTCGTATCGTAGATCTCCGTGCTCGTTTCGAGTTCGTCGTTCTCGTTCAGGTTGGAACTGGTGATGCGGGCCTTGATGCGCGCATGCAATTCGACATTGCCGGTCTCGTAGGCGCGTTGCACTTCGGCGGCATCCGCGAACACCATGCCTTCACCCTTGCCGTTGATCCTCTCCCGGGTCATGTAATACAGGCCGAGCACCACGTCCTGGGAAGGCACGATGATGGGCTCGCCGTTGGCCGGCGCGAGGATGTTGTTGGTGGACATCATCAGGCTGCGGGCTTCGAGTTGCGCTTCCAGCGTCAGCGGCACGTGCACGGCCATCTGGTCGCCGTCGAAGTCGGCGTTGTAGGCGGCGCAGACGAGAGGATGCAACTGGATCGCCTTGCCTTCGATCAATACCGGTTCGAAAGCCTGGATGCCGAGCCGGTGCAAGGTCGGCGCGCGGTTGAGCAGCACCGGATGTTCGCGGATCACTTCGGCGAGAATATCCCAGACTTCGGCGGTCTCGCGCTCGACCATCTTCTTCGCCGCCTTGATCGTCGTCGCCAGGCCGCGGGCTTCGAGCTTGCCGAAAATGAACGGCTTGAACAGTTCCAGCGCCATCTTCTTGGGCAGGCCGCATTGATGCAGTTTCAGCGCCGGGCCCACCACGATTACCGAACGGCCGGAATAGTCGACGCGCTTGCCGAGCAGATTCTGGCGGAATCGTCCCTGTTTGCCCTTGATCATGTCCGCCAGCGACTTCAGCGGGCGCTTGTTGGAGCCGGTGATGGCGCGGCCGCGGCGGCCGTTGTCGAGCAGCGCGTCGACGGCTTCCTGCAACATGCGCTTTTCGTTGCGCACGATGATGTCGGGCGCGTTCAGGTCGAGCAGGCGCTTGAGCCGGTTATTGCGATTGATGACCCGGCGATACAGGTCGTTCAGGTCCGAGGTGGCGAAACGGCCGCCATCGAGCGGCACGAGCGGACGCAGATCGGGAGGCAATACCGGCAGCACCGTCATGATCATCCATTCGGGCTTGTTGCCGGATTCGAGAAACGCCTCGAGCAATTTCAGCCGCTTGGACAGTTTTTTCAGCCTTGTTTCGGACTTGGTGGTCGGAATCTCTTCGCGCAGGCGCATGACTTCGGCTTCCACGTCGAGATCCTTCATCAGTTCCTGCACGGCCTCGGCGCCCATCTTCGCCTCGAACCGGTCGCCCCAATTCTCCATGGCGAGGTAGTACTGATCGTCGGAAAGCAGTTGTCCTTTCTGAGGGGGCTTGAGCAATTGCCCTTCGTGCTGCATCACTTCCTCTTCGTCGATCAGCGAATCGGTGACGACGAAGGATTCGAAATAGAGAATCCGCTCGATATCGCGCAAGGTCATGTCGAGCAGCAGGCCGATGCGCGAAGGCAGCGATTTCAGGAACCAGATATGCGCGACCGGGCTGGCGAGTTCGATATGTCCCATGCGCTCCCGGCGCACCTTGGACAAGGCCACCTCGACGCCGCATTTCTCGCAGATCGAGCCGCGATGCTTGAGCCGCTTGTATTTGCCGCAAAGGCATTCGTAGTCCTTTACCGGGCCGAAGATCTTGGCGCAGAAAAGTCCGTCGCGCTCGGGCTTGAACGTCCGGTAGTTGATCGTCTCGGGCTTTTTCACTTCGCCGTGGGACCACGAACGGATCATCTCCGGCGAGGCCAGCGCAATGCGAATGGAATCGAAATCTTCGGATTGCGATTGCGATTTGAGCAAGCCATAAAGGTCTTTCATGCTTTCTCCTCCAGGGAGCCGACAGTGCTGTTTCCTGAGTCCTGTGTCATTGCGTTCATGACGTCACTTGCTGACTTCCAGCTCCATGTCGATTCCGAGCGAACGGATTTCCTTCAGCAGTACATTGAATGACTCCGGCATGGCCGGCTCCATTCGATGGTCGCCGTCGACGATGTTCTTGTACATCTTGGTGCGCCCCGCGACATCGTCGGATTTCACGGTCAGCATTTCCTGCAAGGTGTAGGCGGCGCCATAGGCTTCGAGCGCCCAGACTTCCATCTCGCCGAAGCGCTGGCCGCCGAACTGGGCCTTGCCGCCAAGCGGCTGTTGCGTAACCAGACTGTAGGAACCGGTGGAACGGGCGTGCATCTTGTCGTCCACCAGATGATTCAGCTTCAGCATGTACATGATCCCCACGGTGACCGGCGTATCGAAGGCGTTGCCGGTGCGGCCGTCGAAGAGGATCACCTGGCCGCTTTCGTCCTTGCCGGCCATCTTCAGCATCCGCTTGATTTCCATCTCCTCCGCGCCGTCGAAAACCGGCGTCGCCATGGGCACGCCGTCTTTCAGGTTGTCCGCCAGTTCCAGCACCTCTTCGTCGGTCAGGCTCTTGAGGTCTTCCTTGCGCTCGCCCACGGAGTTGTAGATTTCCGTCAACAGTTTGCGAAGCGCCGGCGCTTTTTTCTTCTCGCGCAACATCTTGTTGATCATCTGGCCGAGGCCGCGGGAAGCGCGTCCGAGATGGGTTTCGAGAACCTGTCCCACGTTCATGCGCGAAGGCACCCCGAGCGGGTTGAGAACGATGTCCACCGGCTCGCCGTTTTCGTCGTAAGGCATGTCTTCCACGGGCATGATCGCGGAGATCACTCCCTTGTTGCCATGCCGGCCGGCGAGTTTGTCGCCGGGCTGCACACGGCGCTTGATCGCCAGATAGACCTTGACGATCTTGAGTATTCCCGGCGCCAGGTCGTCACCCTGGGTCAGTTTCTGGCGCTTGTCCTCGAAGCGTTCCTCAAGCTCGGCGCGCCTTTCCTCGAGTTGTTCCTGGGCGCGCTCGAGCTGCCGGTTGAGGCCGTCGTTCTTCATGCGCAACTTGAACCAGTCCTCCCGCGGCAGATTGTCCAGGTAATCCTGGCTCAGCCGCTGTCCCGACTTGAGCTTGGGGCCGCCGCTGACTTCCCTGCCCTTGAGGGACTTGTCGAGACGCTCGAATGTCGCGCCTTCGACGATGCGGTACTCGTCGTCGATGTCCTTGCGGACCTGGTCGAGCTGATATTGCTGGATTTCGAGCGCCCGCTGATCCTTCTCGAGGCCGTCGCGGGTGAAGATCTGCACGTCGATCACGGTGCCCCGCACACTCGTCGGCACGCGCAGGGAAGTGTCCTTCACGTCCGAGGCCTTCTCGCCGAAAATCGCGCGCAGCAGTTTTTCTTCCGGAGTGAGCTGGGTCTCGCCTTTCGGCGTGACCTTGCCGACAAGGATGTCGCCGGCGTCGACTTCGGCGCCGATGTAGACGATGCCCGACGCATCGAGCTTGGATAGCGCGCCTTCACCCACGTTGGGGATGTCGGCGGTAATTTCTTCCGAGCCCAACTTCGTATCGCGCGCCACGCAGGTCAATTCCTGGATATGAATCGTCGTGAAGCGGTCCTCGGTCACCACCCGCTCCGAAATCAGGATCGAGTCTTCGAAGTTGTAGCCGTTCCAGGGCATGAAGGCGATGCGCATGTTCTGTCCGAGCGCGAGTTCGCCGGTATCGACCGAAGGCCCGTCGGCGAGGATGTCGCCGCGGCTGACCACGTCGCCCTGCTTCACCAGCGGCTGCTGGCTGATGCAGGTGTTCTGGTTGGATCGGGTGTACTTGGTCAACTTGTAGATATCGACCCCGGCTTCGCCGGCGTCGGTCTCGTCGTCGTTGACGCGGACGATCAGACGCGCGGCATCGACGCTTTCGATCACCCCGCCCCGTTCGGCGATAAGACATACTCCCGAATCACGCGCTACGATGCCTTCGATACCGGTTCCCACCAGCGGCTTTTCGGTCTTCAGCGTGGGAATCGCCTGGCGCTGCATGTTCGAGCCCATCAACGCCCGGTTGGCGTCGTCGTGCTCAAGAAAAGGGATCAGCGAGGCGGCCACCGAAACCATTTGCTGCGGCGCCACGTCCATGTAGTCGACTTCCTCTCGCGGTTTCAAGGTGGTTTCGCCCTTGTGACGCACGGTGACCAGATTGTCCGTCAGTGCGCCCTTGCTGTTCTGCGAAGCGCTGGCCTGGGCGATGACGTACTCACTTTCGTCGATGGCCGAAAGAAAATCGATCTCGTCGGTGACCTTCGTGCTCCCGACCTTGCGATAGGGACTTTCCAGGAAGCCGTAGTGATTTGCCCTGGAATAGGTCGCCAGATTGTTGATCAGGCCGATATTCGGACCTTCCGGAGTTTCGATCGGACACAGTCTGCCGTAATGCGTCGGATGCACGTCGCGCACTTCGAAGCCTGCCCGCTCGCGAGTCAGACCGCCGGGTCCGAGCGCCGAAACCCGGCGCTTATGGGTTACTTCCGACAATGGATTGTTCTGGTCCATGAACTGCGAAAGCTGGCTCGAACCGAAGAATTCCTTCACCGCTGCCGCGACCGGCTTGGCATTGATCATGTCCTGGGGCATGAGTCCCTCGGAGTCCGCCATGCTCAGGCGCTCCTTGACCGCCCGCTCGACGCGGACGAGGCCCACACGAAACTGGTTCTCGGCCATTTCGCCGACCGAACGGATACGGCGATTGCCGAGATGATCGATGTCGTCGACCGAACCGACGCCGTTGCGGATCGACACCAGAGTTTTGAGTACATCGACGATGTCGTCCTTATCGAGGACCATGTTGCCCTCGGACGAATTGCGATTCAGGCGCCGGTTGAACTTCATGCGCCCCACATGGGAAAGATCGTAGCGGTCTTTGCTGAAGAAAAGGCTGTCGAACAGTTTTTCCGCGGAGTCCGGAGTAGGCGGTTCGCCCGGACGCATCATCCGGTATATCTCGATTTTTGCTTCGAGATCGGAATTCGTGGTGTCGATGCGCAAGGTATCCGAAACGAACGGTCCGCAATCGAGATCGTTGGTATAAACGGTCTGGAACTCACTGATGCCTTCCTCGACGAAACGGCCGATCAATTCCGGTCCGATTTCGGTGTTGCAGGGAGCGATGATCTCGCCCGTTTCCTTGTTGACGGCATCGACCGCAAGCGAAGAACCGACTACGAAATCCTCGCTCACCTGAAGTTCGGTCAGGCCGGCCTGCTCCATCTGGCGGATATGACGGCTGGTTATGCGGCGTCCGGCTTCGACAATGAGCTTGCCGCGCTTGCCCTTGACCGGGAAAGACAGCACTTCGCCGCGCAGGCGCGAAGGAACGAGTTCCACCGATATCACCGGTTCGTCGCCGCCTGTTATGCGATAGGTATTGCGCTCGTAGAACATTTCCAGGATCTGTTCCGGCGTGAATTGCAGCGCGCGCAACAGCACCGTGGCCGGCAACTTGCGCCGCCGGTCGATGCGAACGTAAACCAGATCCTTCGGGTCGAATTCGAAGTCGAGCCAGGAACCGCGATAGGGAATCACCCGGGCCGTATAAAGCAATTTGCCCGAGCTGTGGGTCTTGCCCTTGTCGTGATCGAAGAACACTCCCGGCGACCGGTGGAGTTGGGATACGACCACGCGTTCGGTGCCGTTGATGACGAAAGTGCCGGAATCGGTCATCAACGGGATTTCGCCCATGTAGACTTCCTGCTCCTTCACTTCCTTGATCTTTCTCTGGGACGACTCCTTGTCATACAGGATCAATTGCAGCGTCACTTTCAGGGAGGCCGAATAGGTCGAACCCCGGAGTTGGCATTCCTTGACATCGAAAACGGGCTTGCCGAGTTCATAGCTCTTGTATTCGAGCGCCGCCTTCTCGTTATAGGAACTGATCGGAAACACGGACTTGAAGGCGCCATGGAGCCCCTGGTCCTTTCGTTCCCCGTCGGATATGGCCGATTGCAGGAACTGCTGGTAGGAATCGACCTGGATGGAAAGCAGATAGGGAATGTCCATCGCGCTCGGCAACTTGCCGAAGTTCTTCCGGATGCGCTTCTTTTCAGTGTAGCTATAGGCCATAACGTGTTCCTGTGGATCTAGATAAGCGTCGGCTTGGCGTCGCTCTTGCACGGGGGGCACGGGCGCGCCCCGGATCGATGCCTCATCGTCCGGAGCCTGCCGATTTCGGTAGCTTTACTTGAGTTCAACAGTTGCGCCGGCTTCTTCCAGTGCTTTCTGCATCGCTTCAACTTCAGCCTTGGGAACGGCTTCCTTGACGGTGGAAGGCGCCCCATCGACCATTTCCTTGGCCTCTTTCAGTCCCAGCCCGGTAATGGCGCGAACCGCCTTGATGACATTGATCTTCTTGTCACCTACAGCGGTGAGCACCACGTCGAACTCGTCCTTTTCTTCGGCCGGCGCGGCCTCGGCCGCAGCGGCTGCCGCGGGCGCCGCGGCAACCGCGGCAGCGGCGGACACGCCGAATTTTTCTTCCATCGCCTCAACGAGCTGGACGACGTCCATAACAGACATTTCGGCGATTGCGTCCAAAACTTCTTGTGTTGACAGAGCCATTTCTCAAATTCTCCTGATTCGGATTCGTTTTCTCTTTCGTGAATTTGGCTGTTCGCGTTCAGGCCGCCTGTTTCTGATCCCGCACCGCTGCTACGGTGCGGGTCAGCCTGCCGGGCACATCATTGACGGTCCGCACGAGCCTGGTTACCGGAGCGAGCATGACTGTCATCAGCATCGCCCGGGCCTGGTCGAGGGTCGGCATCTTGGCGAGCACGTCGATTTCGCGTGGCTCGAGCAATCTGCCGCCGATGGACAGGGCCTTGATTTCGAAGTGATCGTTCTCACCGGCGAATTCCTTGAGCACCCGCGCCGCGGAGCCGGGATCTTCCTGGGAAAACGCGAGGATCGTCGGTCCGCTGAGCGCGTCCCGGATACACTCGAATTCGGTGTCTTCCACCGCGCGCTTCAACAGCGAATTCCGCACCACGCGCAGATACACCTTGTTTTCCCTGGCGTCGCGACGCAAGGCGGTCATCTCTTCCACCGTAATTCCGCGGTAATTCGCGAGCACGGCGGACAATGCGTTACCGGCGGCCTCATTGACCTCGGCAACTATCCGCTTCTTGTCTTCAAGTGCTAACGGCATTTTCTATACTCCTGCCAGTTCCAGGCGACGCGTGCGTCGCCGCTGTCCCGGCGCGAACAGCGCCAATTTGCGACGCAAACAGCGCCGACTTGCGACAGGTGATTCGAATTCGAACGGCAGGTTCAATTCGGAATTCACCGTCTGCGCAGGAAATTAAGGCCAATGGCCACCTGCGGTCTTTGACAGTCTCATCGAAGTTCTCGATGACGCTCCAAAGTTCTTTCTCATCCGGCCACTATATGGCCAGCGAGGATTGATCGATTACCAGCCCCGGACCCATGGTCGAGGAAAGCACTACCTTCTTTATATATATGCCCTTGGCGGAAGCCGGCTTCGCTTTCTTGAGATCGGAAAGCAGGGCTTCCAGATTTCTGCGCACCAGGGCCCCGTCGAATCCGACGCGTCCGATGCCGCCGTGGACGATTCCGTTCCGGTCGGTGCGATAACGCATCTGTCCGGCCTTGGCGTTGCGCACGGCTGTTTCCACATCGGCGGTCACCGTGCCCACCTTTGGATTGGGCATCAGCCCCCGCGGACCGAGTATCGGTCCCAGCCCGCCGACGACGCGCATGGCGTCGGGCGAGGCAATGACGACGTCGAAATCGAGACTGCCGCCCTTGATGGATTCCGCCAGGTCTTCGAATCCGACGATGTCGGCGCCGGCTTCCCTTGCCTTGTCGGCATTCTCCCCCTGGGCGAAAACGGCGACCCGCACTTCCTTGCCGGAGCCTTCAGGCAATGTTGTGGAGCCGCGCACGATCTGGTCGGACTTGCGAACGTCGACACCCAGATTCACCGCCACGTCGATGGACTCCTTGAAACCACCTGTTGCGACCTCGCCCAGCAGGCTAACTGCCTCTTCCACCGAAAAACTCTTGTCCGGCGTCACCTTTTCCGCGATCAGCTTCTGCCGTTTCGTCAACTTGCCCATATCATTCGACTCCTTCCACTTCGAGCCCCGCGCTGCGCGCGCTGCCGGCCAGGATGCGCACCGCCGCGTCCATATCGACCGCATTCAGATCCGGCATCTTGACGTTGGCGATCTCTTCGAGTTGCGCGCGGGTGACCTTGCCTACCTTTTCCGTGTTCGGCCGGCCACTGCCCTTGGCGACGCCCGCGGCCTTGCGCAGGAGCACGGACGCGGGCGGGGTCTTGGTAATGAATGTGAAGCTGCGGTCCGCGTAGACAGTGATTACCACGGGCACCGGCAGGCCGGCTTCCATGCTTTGGGTCTGGGCGTTGAACGCCTTGCAGAACTCCATGATGTTCAGCCCGTGCTGGCCGAGCGCCGGACCGACCGGGGGGCTCGGATTGGCCTTGCCGGCCGGCACTTGCAATTTGACATAGGTCAGGATCTTCTTGGCCATTATTCAACCTCTAGCTCTTTTCCACCTGGCCGAATTCGAGTTCCACCGGAGTCGCGCGACCGAAAATCAGTACGGCTACCCGCAGGCGGCTCTTCTCGTAATTCACTTCTTCCACGGTTCCGGTGAAATCATTGAACGGTCCGTCGACGATGCGCACCATCTCGCCGGGCTCGTAAATCGTCTTGTGCGCCGGAGCGCCCTCGCTGTCCTCGATTCGCCGCAGAATCGACGCCGCTTCCTTGTCGGTGATCGGCGCCGGCTTTTCCGCCGTGCCCCCGATAAATCCCATGACCCGGGGCGTTTCCTTCACCAGATGCCAGGTATCGTCGTTCAGTTCCATGTGAACGAGCACATAGCCGGGAAAGAACTTGCGCTTGCTGTTTCGCTTCTGCCCCGCCCGCATCTCCACCACTTCTTCGGTGGGAACGAGCAACTCGTCGAAGAGCGATTCGTAGCCGGGGTCCGTCTGCTCGACGCGATCCCCCAGGGTCTCCATGGCCCTCTGCTCGTAACCGGAATATGCGTGCACGACGTACCAGCGCTTCTGCGGCATTTTCCGAAGCCGCTCCAGGATCTCTCCGGCGTCCTCGTCATGAAAGACCGGCGGCGCGCCGTTCTCCGGGGCGACGATGCCGGGAGTCGTCTTCACGACCCGCCAGATGTTGTCGGTCAGTTCATCGTCCCTGGTTACTTCGAATCGAATCAGCAACTTGTATCCGCGCTCGGCGTCCTCTCCCTCGACGACTTCGGAGACCACTTTCTGCGGAACGAGCTTGACCAGGTCGAACCACCGCTTGTAGCCGGCCTTGTCGATCTTGTCGCGCAAGGTTCGGAATGCCCGGAAGCCGCTTCCGAATTCCGTTTCCAGGAGATAGCAATTCAAACTCATCAATCCGCGCCCGCAATCGCCGGTCTAGCCGATAATGCTGGATACGATTCCGTTCAGACCCCAGTCCAGCAACCAGAGTATGAGCGCCAGGATAAAGATGACGATCAATACGATAATCGTCGTCTGAATCGTTTCCTGGCGGGTGGGCCAAACCACCTTTCTGATCTCTATCCTCGCTTCGAGGCAGAGATTTACGAAGGCGCGGCCGCGTTCGGTCTGCGCGGCGATCCAGCCGGCGACGCCGGCGAGCGCGAGCAGGCCGATCGTGCGGATCAGCAGGGATTCGGCTGAAAAATAGCTGTTGGCGTAGACGCCGCCCGCAACAATCGCGGCGACGACCGCCCACTTGATCCAGTCCGTTCTGGCCTGGTCACCTTTTTCAATCATCTTCTGTTCGAATTCCGCGCCGAAACTGCCACGCGGCAGTTTCGCAATCTGTTGGCAGGCCAGGAGGGAATCGAACCCCCAACCTGCGGTTTTGGAGACCGCTGCTCTGCCAATTGAGCTACTGGCCTAGTTCTTTGCTGCCCCACGTCCGCCGCACCCGGTAAGGGGTATGCGGCGTCCGCCGTGAATACATCCCTGTAGGCTCGGGCTCGGCATCCATGCCTCGCACGCCACCGCATACCCCTTACCGGCTGCGGCGGACTGCATTGTGCAGAGTCGTGTTATTCGATGATTTTGGAGACTACGCCGGCGCCTACCGTGCGACCGCCTTCCCGAATCGCGAAACGCAAACCCTCGTCCATCGCAATCGGCGCAATCAACTCCACGTTCATCTTCACGTTGTCCCCAGGCATCACCATCTCAACATCACCCGGCAACTCCACGTTACCCGTCACGTCCGTCGTCCGAAAATAAAACTGCGGACGGTATCCCTTGAAAAACGGCGTATGACGTCCGCCCTCTTCCTTCGTCAGAATGTACACCTCAGCCTCGAATTTGGTGTGCGGGGTGATAGAGCCGGGCTGGGCCAGTACCTGGCCGCGCTCAACCTCCTCGCGCTTCGTGCCCCTCAGCAAAACGCCAACGTTCTCCCCCGCGCGACCCTCGTCCAGCAACTTGCGGAACATCTCCACGCCCGTGCACGTCGTCGTCTCGGTCTCCTTGATGCCGACGATCTCAACCTCCTCGCCAACCTTCACCACGCCGCGTTCGATCCTTCCGGTCACCACCGTGCCACGGCCCGATATCGAAAACACGTCCTCGATCGGCATCAGATACGGCTTGTCGATCTCTCGCTCCGGAACCGGTATGTAACTGTCCAATGCCTCCACCAGCTTCTCCACCGAACCGATACCCTGCTCCGAATCGTCGCCCTCCAGCGCCTTCAGCGCCGAACCAATGACGATCGGCGTGTCGTCGCCCGGAAACTCGAACGTGTCCAGCAACTCCCGCACCTCCATCTCCACCAGCTCCAGCAACTCCTCGTCGTCCACCATGTCCGACTTGTTCATGTACACGACGATGTACGGCACCCCAACCTGACGCGCCAGCAGAATGTGCTCCCGCGTCTGCGGCATCGGACCGTCCGCCGCCGAAACCACCAGAATCGCACCGTCCATCTGCGCCGCGCCCGTGATCATGTTCTTCACGTAGTCCGCGTGACCCGGACAGTCCACGTGCGCGTAGTGACGGTTCGGCGAATCGTACTCCACGTGCGAGGTCGCGATCGTGATCCCGCGCTCGCGCTCCTCCGGCGCATTGTCGATCTCGTCGAATGCCTTCACCGAACCGCCGTAACGATCCGCGCAAATCTTCGTCAGCGCCGCCGTCAAAGTCGTCTTGCCATGGTCCACGTGACCGATCGTGCCAACGTTCACGTGTACCTTCGTTCTCTCGAATTTTTCCTTCGCCATTGTTGCCTGCCCTTTTGTAACTGCCTTTCGTGACTACCTTTTCGTGACTATCTTTCGTGACTACCTGCGCATTGCGTTCTGTTGCCTGAAAATCCGGAAGCCCGGGAATAGATGAGTGGTGCTCACATCCGGAGTCGAACCGGAGACCTCTTCATTACCAATGAAGTGCTCTACCTCCTGAGCTATGCGAGCCGATCTTGCGCGGATACCCGGATGCTGATTCATACTAGTCTGGAGCGGGTAGCGGGAATCGAACCCGCGCGACCAGCTTGGAAGGCTGGGGTTCTACCTCTGAACTATACCCGCCTTCTGGAAACAACTCCGTCCCGCACGAGTTTCCAGTTGGTGGAGGGGGGTGGATTTGAACCACCGAAGCTTACGCGTCAGATTTACAGTCTGATCCCTTTGGCCACTCGGGAACCCCTCCCAAAAGAGCCCCAACCGGGCGCCTTCAGCCGACGGCTCTCACAGGAACGCGGCATTCTAGTGGAAATGGTCTGCGTGTGCAAATGTTTGACACGCATTTTCCGAGCCCGTCAATTCGGGACTTTGACCAGCAAAATCAGGCCATTGCGGGATATCTTCAGGGTCTTCCACGTGACGCTGCAAGCGCACTTCGGCAAAGTCGCCGGGCTGCGCGATATAGACCGTTGCCTCAATGCCATCGCCGATCGAGGCGGCGGCAAATTCGCTGGCCTCGAAAATGTCGGCGAATCCGTAGACAAACAGGCAGACTTGTTCCGCTTCCTCGCGCAGCCGCGCCAGGTCGGCCTCCCGTGCTTCGCTCACGAGTTGCAGGCCATCGTTGCGCAGAGGTCGCGGCTCCGGGGCGGCGGGCAACTCCGGCGGACGCAACAGGCTCCAGCCGAAATACGCGACGTTCAGCAGGAGCAGAAAGACTACGATGTAGCGCAATTTTCGTTTCTCTCGTCGGGGCAAGTCAGCGCGAGGCCGTCGAGCACGAGGTCCGGGACGATCTGCATGCCGTTGCGTCCGATTTCCTCTTGCAGAAAGGCGTGCAGTATGGCGGCGTCGCCGCCGGTCAGGATCACCGGGGTATTTTCGTCTTGCCGCTCACGACGCTCCAGGGCCGCGCGCACCGCGCTGCACAACATGAACAGCGTACCGTTGCGAACGGCGGCGGCGGTATCGTTGCCGGGCGCGGCGGATTCGGCCGCGTCCGCCGGAGCCAGCCGAATGGACGTATCTCGCGTAAGGGCCGCCCGCGAAGTTTCCAGTCCCGGCATGATATACCCGCCCAGATGCAACCCGCCCGCATCGAGCATATCGATTGTCAAGGCGGTGCCGCTGTCGACTACCAGGCAACTGCCGCCGGCAATTCTGAAACCTGCAAGCATGGCAAGCCAGCGGTCCGCGCCCAGCCGGGAGGGATCAGGGTACTGGATTCTTACACCGCCGCAAACGCGGGCGACTGTTGCGAATTGCGGGCGCAATTCCCATTTGTCGACAAGCCATGCCGTCAGTTCGGCTTCGAATTCTTCGCCTCTGACATTGCAGACCAGAACTTCATCGGGCCGGCGGGCATCAGCGATAGCCGATTCGAGTTGCCGCAGGCTGCTCACGCTGCTCGCCGCCGACCCGCGCCAACGCCATTTCAAGCTGGTGTTGCCGGCATCGATTTCCAGGATCACGGTTTCGGCCCGGCGCCGTGCCGGGAAGGAAAAATCGTCCCGGAAACCATGCGCTGGATGCCGGTGGCATTGCGCACAAGCAAGGCGCCGGTCTCATCGACGCCGGACACGCGACCGATGGTTTTCTCGTCACCGACCTGAACGACGACATCCTGCTGGAAATAGCGGTCGAACTTGTTCCATTCGTCCTGGAAGAAAGCGAATCCCTCGTCCCGAAATATGCCGATGTATTCAAGCAGCCGGTTCAGAATCGCCGGCAGCAGGTGGGGCCAATCCGGATCGTCCTCGCAGATCGTTGCCAGGTCGACCGCGGGCTTGTCTATATGCTTCATCACTTCGGGCGGAAAACGCAGATTCAGTCCGACTCCCACGACTACGTGCCGTTGTTCGTCGGCGCCGTGAGTCTCGACCAGGATTCCGCCCAATTTGCGATTACCGCTGAGCAGATCATTCGGCCATTTCACGCTGAGGCCAAATACCTCCAGGTCGCTGAGTCCGGCGCGAAAGGCCAGCGCCACAACGGGACCCAGGGCCAGAATCCGGTCCAGCGGCAGCGGAAGCTCCCGCACCAGGGAGAAATACAGTCCGGCGCCGCCGGGACTTTGCCATTGATGGCCGCGCCGCCCGCGCCCGGCGGACTGCTCCCGCGCGACGATCAGGCAGTGGCCGAGTTTGCCGTCCCGCAATCTGCGCAGGGCTTCGTCATTGGTGGAGTCGATCCGGTCGAACTCGTAAATTTCGCCCAAACCCTGCCGCAGGCCGTGCGGCAGGTCTTTCAACAGTGAATGCAGATCGATTTCCGACATTCAGAACTTGCGTACCTCATTCCGCCGATTCTACGGCTTCGTCAGCGGGAAGTTCTTCCCCGCGGCGGATTCTTCCTATTACGGAAGCCGCTTCGAGCATGACGACGATGCTTGCCGCCATGACCGCGAGGCTCAGAACGAGCAGCAGCCAGTTACTCGAACGGTAATAGTCGAACAGGTACCAGAGGCTGGCCCAGAAAGCCACGAATACGATGAAGATCATCGGCGCCAGGGTAAAGATCGACGGCCGCTTCAGCCGCATCAGGTACACGGAAAGCACCAGCAGGGTGAGACTCGCGAGTATCTGGTTGGACGCGCCGAAGATCGGCCAGATCAACATGCCGCCATCGCCTGGATACTCGCCGTTGGTGGCGCCGAAAGCCAGGGTCAGACAGCAGCCCACGGCAACCAGGGTGGAGATGTAGTTGTTCTTGAGAAATCCGATCGAATAGATGTTGCCCCATTCCTGGATGATGTAGCGCTGCAAGCGCAGGCCGGCGTCCATCGTGGTGCCGGCGAACAGCACGACCATTACCGCCAGCATGGTTTCGGAAAAAGTGAAGGGGATGCCCCAGCCCTCGGTGATCAGGGCCGCGCCTCCGGCGATGAAGGCGCTCGCGGCGCCGTCGCCGAAATTGGCGTAAAGCGTGCTCCATTCGACGCTGGTTACGGCATACAGCGAGCCGGTCACCGCGGTGATGGTGATCAGCGCCAGCGAACCTTCGCCGAGGGCGCCGAGATAACCGACGAAACGCGCGTCCTTCTCGTTGTTCAACTGCTTCGAACTCGTGCCCGAAGAAACGATGCCGTGGAATCCCGACAAGGCGCCGCAAGCGATGGTCACAAACAGGATAGGGAACAGCGGCGGCGTTCCTTCCGCGAGATTCTCGTTGATCATCGGCGCAGTCACGTCGGGCAGGGAGATGAAGACCGCGCTGTACAGCACGATCAGGCCGAGCACGAGTTGTGCGCCGTTGATGTAGTCCCGCGGCTGCAGCAGCAGCCATACCGGCAGCATTGAGGCGATGCCGGCGTAGATAAACAGGATGACGATCCAGTTGCCGTGGGGTCCGAGCAGGACGCCGTCCCAGGCGGACTCCGTCTCAATCGGCCACAAGGTGCCCAGGTAGATCGTGAAATACAGGATGCTGACGCCGATCAGGGAAATCATGAACAGATTGATCTTGCGCCGGATCAGCACGCCGACTGCAATCGCCACGGGAATCGCGGCCCAGGCAGGTATGATGGAAGTCTCGATATCCACCATTTCGCCGGCGATGATAGTGCCGAATACGGCATTGACCATCAGCAGCAGCAGGAATATCACCACCATGAACAGGGCGCGGGTGCGGGCGCCGACGACATCTTCCGACAATGCGCCCATGGAACGTGCGTTATGCCGGTTGCTGGCCCAGAGCGCACCCATGTCGTGCACGCCGGCAAAGAAGATCGAGCCCAGGGTCACCCAGATCAGGGCCGGCAGCCAGCCCCAATAGACCGCGATGGCGGGTCCGACGATCGGCGCCGCGCCGGCCACCGCCGTGAAATGCGAACCCCACAGTACATATTTATTGGTCGGGACGTAGTCGACCGCATCGTTGAAACGATTGGCGGGCGTGACGTATTCCGGATCCAGCCGGTAGATCTTCTCGGAAATGAAACGGGAATAGACGAACCAGCCGAAAGCGAAGCCGGCCAGCCCGAACAGAACGATGAATACCGAAGACATGAAGCGCTCTCCCCAGATGCAGCAAGCCGAAGCATCATAGCAACATGCCGCCAGACTACACAATCAAAGCGGATCGAAGCCACCAACCTCAAGAATTGACCGAACCTGATTCCTGCGCTTCCGATTCGCGCATCTGAGTGAGTTCGGCGAAACTGAGGACGAGGTTGAGCCGGCGGAACAGTTCGTAGGTGAGCCAGAAGCAGCCGATTACGATGATAAGCAGCATCCCCCAGCGCATGAGCGCCGCGTAGAACAGATTGTCGAATATCGGCAACTGGAAGGTGAACAGTTGCAACTGGGCGCCTCGGTCGAGCATCCAGTGCCAGGCGCTGTGGGCGAGCAGGGCCGAGAGCAATATGCAGCCGATGCGCTCGGCGACCAGGTAGCGGAACAGCAGGTTGAGCACCGGAATGACAAGAATCAGGATCAATATCTGCCCGAGTTCCACGCCGACGTTGAACGCCAGCAGGGACGAGATCAGATGGCCGCCGGCAAATTGCAGGGTCTCGCTGAACAGAAAGGAAAAGCCGAAACCGTGCACAAGCCCGAATCCGAACGACACCATCCAGCGTCGCTCCGGTCTGGCGCCAACGATGTTCTCGAAAGCCATGTAGACGATCGAGAGTGCGATCAGCGTCTCGATCAGCGGCGGGAACCAGAGCGCCCGCGGCGCCACGCCCATGGAGGAAGCGATCAGGGTGATCGAGTGGGCGATGGTGAACGAAGTGACCACGGGAATCAGATGCCTGAGACTGCGCACGGGAATCACCAGGCAGAACAGGAACAGCAGGTGGTCTATTCCTTCCAGGATGTGCCAGAAACCCATGACGATGAAGCGCAAGGCCGCCTGGCGCCAGCGCGGGTCGAGTTCGACCAGGCCCGGATTGCCGAGATAGTTGAACAGTCTTTCGCCGCCGCCGGGCAAGATGAAACGCAGCACCGTCGTAGTCTGGTCGGACAAGGTGCCGAGTTGCGGATCCACTGAAAAATCGGAATCCTCCGACCCGATGGGGTAGGTCACCAGCACATCGAGCATGCCTTGGCGCCAGAACAGGTTGACGTCGTCGTCGAGCGGCGGCGAGTGGATGTTCTCCAGCGCGGTTTCGAAGTCGGTGAATGCGCGGCTCGACGGCAGTGACACCCGCGTGGCCTCAAGGTACTTCTCGTCGAGTTCCACGCCGTTTTCGTAGAAGTGCAGGGATTCGGTAATGTACACCCGGGCCGCGTCGCGCAAGGCGAAATCGGCATCGCTGATCCGCAGATAGCCGGGGCCGCGCAAGGGAAAACTGATCTCGCCGAAGGCTTCCATCGGAATGCGCAGCAGTGCGGTGAGCGTGTTGCCCTCGGGCTTGGCGAAGGCGTAGACGGTGACCCGGCTCGGTATGTCGTGCGCCGAACCCGCCGCCGGAAACATCAGCAGGCCGGTCAGTATTGCGCCCGCGGCCAGCAACCGCGCCAATCCGCTGCTTTTCATCGTGCGTCCTCCTGAAATTTTCGCGCCGGGCGATTTTTCGGCGGACTAGTATACTGTGCCGAAATGAGGCAGTATACTCGCTCGGACAAGGGCCAAACGGGCCTTCCATTACCAAGAGGAGATCAAGAATGACCAAGATCAAACTGCTGGCCGGAGTTGTCTTGGCAGCCGCCCTGGTTGCTCTGGGGATCGGTCATAGCTATATGCAGGCTCCCAGCGTTGCCGCCAGCGACGATGTCATGGCGCCGCATTTCCTCGTTGATCCGCTCTGGCCGAAGCCCCTGCCCAACCACTGGGTGCAAGGCAACACCATCGGCGTGGACGTGGATGAACGGGATCACATCTTCAT
Organism: Gammaproteobacteria bacterium; assembly: GCA_009844085.1. Lineage (GTDB taxonomy): Bacteria > Pseudomonadota > Gammaproteobacteria > Pseudomonadales > Pseudohongiellaceae > UBA9145. Next base: position 62,983 of record VYCF01000071.1, read on the forward strand.
CGTGCACCGCAACACGGAATCCCAGTTCATGCGCATCCAGGAGATCGGCCTCTACGCCGGCGTGGCGGAATGCTGCACACCGGCGCCTCCGATTCTCGAGTTCGACCTCGAAGGCAACCTGATCAACGCCTGGGGCGGTCCGATGGAAGGCGCGCCTTACCAATGGCCCGAATCCAATCACGGCATTGAAGTCGCTCCCGACGGCAACGTCTGGATCGGCGGCAACGGCGGCGGCGACTCCCACGCATTGGTGTTCACGCGGGACGGCCAGTACGTCCGCACGGTCGGCATTCCCGGCCAGGACGCGGACAGCAACAGCGAAACGCATTACGGCCGCATCGCGGAAATCGCCATCGACGAAGCGGCCGGCGAGGTGTATTTCGCCGACGGCTATACGCACAGGCGCGTCGCCGTGGTCGATCTCGAAGGCAACTTTCTGCGCTACTGGGGCGCCTACGGCAATCGCCCCGACGACGACGCCGACGTGACCTACACTCCGGGCGTCCCGGGTCCCGACCAATTCCGCGGCCCGGTCCACTGCGCCGAGCCGTCCAACGACGGGCTGGTCTACGTCTGCGACCGCGGCGCCGACCGCATCCAGGTGTTCCGCACCGACGGCACCTACGTGCAGGAAGTGATCATCTCGCCCGCCACGCTCGCGCAAGGCTCCACCTGGGATATCGCTTTCTCGCCCGATGACGGGCAGGAGTTCATCTACCTGGCCGACGGTCAGAACTTCAAGATCTACATCATCGACCGCGAATCCATGGAAGTGCTGTACACCTTCGGTGACGGCGGCAGGCAGCCCGGGCTGTTTTTCGCCCCGCACAGCATCGCCACCGACTCCGAGGGCAACATCTACACAACCGAGACCTACGAAGGCAAGCGGGTGCAGAAGTTCCTCTATCAGGGCATGAGGCCGGTTACAGTCACCGACCGCGCCCCGACCTGGCCGCCCGACGAACTGTAAGCGTCTCCGGACCGTACAAAAAAAGCCGCATCTACCCGATGCGGCTTTTTTTTGCGGGATCAAACTTGATCCCAAGCAAGAGAACCAGACAGCCTGCGATCGCGGCGAGCGTTGAGCCGGCCAGAATGCCAAGTCGGACCACGTCGTAATACGCGCCGCCGGCGTGTTCGAAGGCGAGGCCGGCGATGAACAGGCTCATGGTGAAGCCCACGCCGCAGATGAATGAAACCCCCGCCAACTGCAGCCAGTTCACCCCGGCGGGCAATCTGGCGAATCCCAGCGCCACGCCGATTCCGGTAAACAACAATATACCGACAGGATTGCCGAGCACGAGTCCGGCGACGATACCCAGCGCGACCGGACTGGCGAGGTCTTGCAGGCCCATGCCGCTCAAAGCCAGGCCGGCGTTAGCGAACGCGAATAACGGCAGGATGAAGTATGCGACCGGCGTGTGCAGGTCGCCTTCCACGCTTTTCAGGGGCGAAATTCCGCCCTCTTCCCGCAAGGGAATGCACAAGGCGATCAGCACGCCCGCCAGAGTTGCGTGGACTCCCGACTGGAGCACACTGATCCACAAGGCGACCCCGATCAGCAGGTAAACCGATGGCCGCCGCACGCCCAGCAGGTTCGCCGCAATTCCGCAAGCCAGGATTCCCGCCGCGATGCCCAGCATCGTCAACGAAAGATCACCCGCATAGAACACGGCGATGATAACGATCGCCGCGAGGTCGTCGAAAATTGCCAGGGTCAGCAGAAATACTTTCAACGCGGGCGGCACGCGCTTGCCGAAAAGGCTCAGGATGCCGAGCGCGAAGGCGATGTCGGTAGCGCTTGCCACGGCCCAGCCGCTCATGGCAACGGAATTGCCCCAGTTCATTGAACTGTAAATGAAGGCGGGGACCGCTATGCCGCCTATCGCGCCAAGCCCGGGCAGCACTATCTGATCGGGCGAGGAAAGTTCGCCTTCAAGCACTTCACGCTTGACTTCGAGTCCGATCAGGAAGAAGAAAACCGCCATCAAGCCGTCGTTTATCCACAGGATGAATGGTTTGCTGATCGTCAAAGCGCCGACCTGAACCGCCACCGTGGTGTCCAACAGGGCGGCGTACCAGCCGGAGAACGCGCTGTTCGCCGCCGCCAAACCCAGCAGGGCCGTGGCGAACAGCAATATGCCGCCCGCCGCTTCAAGTCGAAGAAAATCCTTGAGCATTCCCATTTTCACTCCAGTCCTTTTCCTTGCTTCATGATCTGTTGCATCCCGGTTCCACGCCTACGCTCGTGACAATTCCCATACGCTCGGGAACGGGCCCCGGATGCCCCCACTATTCAATTCATTTTCTCATGGGCATATACTGGCGAAAATTTTCAACCACATAGCCCACGGGACATCGATATGAACATTAACAGATCGACGCTGATCATCGCGCTGGTCGCCGTGCTCGCCCTGGCCGCGCTGTTCGTCGGACAGAACAGAATGGAGCAGGCGCCGCAGGCGGCCAACAGCGATCAACTCGTGCCGCATTTCGAAGTGGACCCCTTCTGGCCCCAGCCTCTGCCCAACCAGTGGCTGCTCGGCCGCACAATCGGCGTCGCCGTCGACGCCAGGGACCACGTTTTCATCGTGCATCGTGATTCGCCGGACATGTTCATGAGCCAGGAACTCGGGCTCGACAGGGGCGTCGCGTCCTGTTGCACCGCGGCGCCGCCGATTCTCGAATTCGATCCGGACGGAAATCTGGTGAATGGCTGGGGCGGCCCGGTTGAAGGCGGCGAATACGAATGGCCGGCGTCCAATCACGGCATCGAAGTCGCGGCGAACGGCGATGTCTGGATCGGCGGCAACGGCAGCACCGACTCCCATATCCTGGTATTCACCCGCGACGGGGATTACATCCGCACCATCGGCGAACCGGGCAATCTGCCGGACAGTAACAGCACCACGCATTTTTCCCGGGTCGCCGAGATCGCCATAGATGCCGCGAACAACGAAGCCTGGATCGCCGACGGCTACGGCAATCGCCGGGTGGTCGTGCTCGACGCCACCACCGGCGAATTCAAGAATTTCTGGGGCGCCTACGGCAATCAGCCCGATGACGACGCCAACAATACCTATATTCCCGGCGAACCGCTGCCCCAGCAATTCCGGCCGCCGGTGCATTGCGCCGAACCTTCGGCGGACGAACTGATCTACGTTTGCGACAGGGGCGCCGACCGTATCCAGGTTTTCCAGCGCGACGGCACATTCGTCAAGGAAGGCTTGGTTGCGCCAGCCACCTTGTCTGGCTCGACCTGGGACATCTCTTTCTCCCACGATCCGGAACAGGAGTTCATCTATCTGGCCGACGGCTCCAACATGCTGGTGCACGTTCTGGAGCGCGAATCGCTGGAAGTGCTCTACACTTTCGGTGACGGCGGACGCCAGCCGGGGCTGTTCTTCGGCACCCACAGCATCGTCACCGACTCGGCCGGCGACGTCTACACGACTGAAACCTATGAAGGCAAGCGCGTGCAGAAGTTCGTGCACCGGGGCCTCGTTCCGCTTGGCGACATCCGCCCGGGAGCGCCCTGGCCCGCCTCGGAAATCCATTAGGACGGTTTCAAGAGATTCATTTCCATGAAGTTACGAAGCCTGTTGTTCGTCCTTGCGACTCTGTTTGGCGCGGCCGCCATGGCTGCTGAACAGGTCAATGTGAACTATCAGTATGACGGTAACCACCGCGCCGATTTCAGCCGCGTCCGCGGTAGCCTGCAATTGGGGGAGTTCAGCGATGAACGCGGTCTTGCGGACGAAAGCACGATCGTCGAGGGCTACCAGGCCGAGACCGGAATGTCCGACCTGCTGCGAAACGCCCTCATCCAGGGTTTCGAACACGGCGACGCCACGCTCGTGGAAGGCGAAGGAGATTTCGTCGTCAGCGGCAGCCTGACTTCAATCGAAACCGCGGAAGCCGACGACGGCATCCAGTTGACGATGCGGGTCAACCTGCAACTCAACCGCGGCGGACGCATCATCTGGCAGACCAACCTCTTCGGCCGCGGCACAGCCGAAGACATTGCCACCGCCACCCATGCCGCCCTGACCCGCCTGATCCGCGAACTCATGAATGACGACTATTTTCTGATCGAGTTGCAGTAGTGGGCGCTTTGCTTGGCGACGAAGGAAATCGCAATGCCTAACGGAGGTACTGACTGCTGTGGAACTTGCTGGTTCAATCGCGCAAACGAAGGAAAACGCGGCAGCGCCCACCATAATCGAGACATTTCAAGCCACTGCGAAATACGGCAGTTGGACATACCCAATCCGTTTTACACATATTGTTCGAATCACCCCTACCACCGACCAGACCGCGACCCGATTCCAATCGGACCTGTCTTCACCCATGTGGCCACAGGCGCTTTGGGAGAGGGAAATCGGGAAGTATGGCAAGAATCGCCTGATACCGAAGAAATCAGAAAACACTTGCTTGAAATTGTTAGTAACCCTGAGGAGCATCGAGACAAAGGCTACCATTTCTACACTTCGCCAGCCTACTTCAAGGCAATCGAGCAATTAATTGATTGGCGTGACGGGCGAGTCATTTCAGCACTTGAAGAATTGGCGCGGCATCCCGGATTGGACAAAGCAAGGCCGAGTATTGACGGCACAATCCAACTCGTTCGGAATCGTCTTGGCTTCGACGATTAGCGTCCTCTTTATGCAAGGGGCATCATACACTTTACTTGACGGCCATATATCCGCGCTTCCTGTTTTCTCGGCGCAAGCCGGAAAGTGTGAAAGTGTTGCTTTTCAGCCGGTTGCCCGGCCCGCAAAGCAAAATGCGATTCGTAATATGATTCAGTCCGCCATCGGCCCGTGGCGTATTGTGATCCAGTTCCAGATAGCGCGGGTCGTCGAATGTCCGGTCGCATCCCTGGCAACGCTGACCGTGCTGCTCAAGCAGATGCTCGTACATCTGCGCTCTGGTCCAGCGCGGACATTCAGGCTCCTTCACTCCCTGCTTTACCCGCAAGAACGGCGCGGACGTTTCACCACCGTCTGTCCGTTCGGGCGGTTCGGTGACATAGTGGATCTCGTCCAGTAAACCGACCAGATTTTCCAATCGGTCAATAACGACTTCATGCGCCTTGTCCCAGATGTCTATGCCAATCCACCGGCGACCCAATTTTTCAGCGGCGACGAGCGTAGTCGCGCAACCGGCAAAAGGGTCGAGCACAATGCCATCGCTATCCGTAGAGGACGCGATGATCCGACTGTAAAGTCCGACAGGCTTCTGCGTCGCGAATCCGGTGCGTTCTTTTTTGTCGCGCCCGGGAATCCACTTCACATCCCTATCGATTTCGTCGTCCGTTCCGCGCAAAAGCCCTTTTGAGTAGGGCTGATATGCCCAAACGTCTTGAAGAGGCACACCCGGGGAATCTTCCAAATATTGGCGATACGTTGGTAGGTAGGCTGACTCCAAATCGATGCATCCTTGCTCATAGAGAGCATCGAGTTTTTCGTGAAGCGGGAGATCAGGGTCAATTCCTAGAGCCAATACGACCTTGGATGGAACCGCCCAGTGTCGGCCTTTAGCTGTGGGGTCGAATCCACGCCACGTTTGTCCGCTTGCGCCATTTCGCGTACCGGCTCCGTGGATGGTTTGCTCCCTGTAAAGTCCTCGATCGTCCGACTTGTTGAAGTACTCATCTACATAACCGTGAAGGTGCGGCGAGAACAAGACGCGATGTTTGTAGTCCGGCTTTGCGTAGAACAGTATGTTGTCGTGCACCGGTCCGAAGCGGTCTGCCGAATTATGGGAGGCCGATCTTCGCCAGACGATCTCGTTCCGAAAATTCCTGTGACCGAATATCGCATCCATTACGGCTTTCAGATAATGCGATGCGGTGGGGTCGCAATGTAAATAAATCGAGCCGGTCGGCTTCAGTACTCGATGCATGGCCAACAGCCGCACCGCCATGAAACACATGAACGCGCCCATACCGTCCGAGTGCGCAAATCTGGCGCTCTCGATGGCCTCCATGAGTCGGGGATTGTCGTCTGTAATTAGGTCCACCCACTCCTGATGAACGTCTCGTTCCCATGACCAGCGGTCCTGGAACTTCGCCCCGGCGGCAAGCGAATCTGGCGTCGCGTGAAAATCCCGGCCCTTGTTGAACGGCGGGTCAGTGGCGATCAGGTCCACGGACTCACTGTTCATGGCCCGCATGAAGGTGAGGTTGTCGCCGTGGAAGAGTGTGCGATTTTTCCAGTTCGCGTTCATGGGGCGAAACTGCCAGACGCCGCAGAGCCCGTCAATCAGTCAGCAGTACGTATAATTTTCCCCTCAAACTTCCTTCAGCCTATCTACGGACCAACATCTGTTGGCCAAAGCAATATAAAGTTCCTGTCGTTCGTCGAGATCCGCTTTTTTGAAGGAACTCTTTGCGGAAAACGGTAGACCCGTCTCGTCCCTGAATCTTCGAAACCCCGGCTTATTCTCGTAGGCGATTGGGTGTAGCGATTGGGCTAGCAAGTTCTGCTTTGCATAGTGCTTCACCTTCTCCTCGAAAGTCATGTCGCTGTAGCTGGCATTGTCTGGTCCCGGCAACAAGACAAGTCCTCCAATACGGTTTCGATACTCTGCGAAATCCGCCGAGTGGCCGAACTCATCCTCAAATCGCTCGGGGTGATCAGCCCAGATGTGCTCAATCTGATAGCCGCCTTTCTTGGCTGATCGTTTCGCATACTCGGGGTAGCGGGGTTCTTGACCCGAGTGAACCTCGGCAAATTCTGTCAAGCGAGCTAGCAGACGATGCACCTGTGGGCCGTTATTGCCATGCAGTCGAAAGGCTTCCTGAGTCTCAAAATCGATGTATTCATCGCGACCCGCTCCTTCGGGTGACAAGCGACGGATTAGTTCGGCGGCAAGCGCATCCACATCCAACCTCCGAATCGCCTTCATGACAAGAAAAGCTCTGTACTGCATCGTGGAGTGGTCAATAGCCTTGAAATTCCATATCCGGCGGGCCAACATGATCTCGATGAAAATCGCGACCAGGCACATTTTGCGGGTCACTGTGTTTTTGTCATCTTCCTGCCGAAGCGGAGCCAGCATAAGGGGGTATTGCAGGGTGAAACTGTTCTGCGCATTGAAAAAGACCGAGGTGAGCCCGTCGGTATAGGTCTCGGCGGCACGACGGGCGCGGGAGTAGGCTCGGGCATAAAAACAGAAATCTTCCGTGACGAATGAAGTAAATTTAATACTTGAGGATAGTTCGACCCGGGACTTATTTTCCCGCACCCAGCGATGGAATTCGGTACCGAGCTTGTCGAAGTCCTCGGGCTTGGCCCCTGCCCTGCGCTCCCTGATTTTGTCGGCATACTGGCTGCGGAGCCACGCCTTGACACAGTCGGCATCCTCGTCCTTGCCGAGATCAAGGAGCTTTGCCATCTGGTTCTTCCAAGAATCGCTTGCCTGGGCTCGGTTGTCATCATCGGTAATATTGGCGAGAAGGTAGCCCTTGAGCATGTCCGTGGGGGTGAGGGACAAGCCCCGGTCGTTCATGGTCTCGAAGATCGTGTAAGCGTCATCGTCGGAGAACGCCGTGATCTCCACCAGCATGACTTTCTCGGTCAACCAGTCGAGAAAGTATGGGAGAGCATCACCCCGAAGATCCTCGGGAAAGATGTCAGTAATTTCATTGTAGCGATTGATAAGGTTTTGCACTGAGGGTGGCTGCTCGGCCGGATCGGGATTTTCACCGCTGATCAGCGCCTGAAGGCAAGCGTTACGTTCCTGAACATCCAAGTTGAAAGACTTGCTACCGAACTGAGTCGAGTAGACAAGATTGGTGATTTCGACTCTTTGCTGGTCGGGACGGTTTTTCTGAAGGCCATCGAGATATATCAGGAGGAGCATGAGCGAGGTCAGTCGCTGCTGTCCATCAACAATAAAGCGGTCGCCATCTTTGTTCGAGATAATTACCGATCCGAGAAAATACTGTCCATATTGGGAAACTGTCTTGCGCTCGTGAGTGGGCAGGTAGTCAAGCAAAAACCGACTGGTGAGGTCCTCGATAAGCTCTCTGACTTGCTTGCTTCGCCACTTATATTCCCGCTGGTAGTAGTCAATTCTGAACTTTTGACCGAGAAGAGACTTTACAGACTTGTCATCGCCCTGGATTCTGCTCATTGGGAATGCTCGTATGACCTTGTTTTACTTGTAAGCGAGCACGCCTCGCCGTCTTTTTCAGGGGGCCCGGCGCACTTCAGAGACCCCTCAGGCGGCTTGCATGGGGACCACACTTCCGCAGTTCTCCAGCCCAAGTTAGCCTAATTCTGGAAGCTGATGAGGGTGCCGAGTATCGCCACGGCGAGGGCGAGCATGCCGGCTACCGTAATGACCAGCCTGGTTTCTCGCTTGGCCGAGTCTTCTGCCAGACGCCCTATATCAGTCTTGTATTGCCTTGTCATCTCGGCGTCTCGCTTGGCGGCGTCTTCGGCCAAGCGCGCAATGTCGGTTTTGTATTCAGCTTGTCTGGTTTCCATGCGTTCCTCCAGAACAGCCACATCTGTGGTCAATTGTTGCAACTCAGCGGACATGATTCAATGATTCCCTGATTCAGGCGCAAAATTCAACTGACCGCCAAGGTCGCGGTTTTCTTTCGGAATCGGAAAATTCGCGGCGCCCGCTGCGATTGAGTATTGCCAGGCACAAGCATAGAATCCACATTCGTCTTTTTCTTACGGAAATCTGTCGGGAGAGTGGATATGCGGAAGATTGCGGGAAAATTTGCGCTGGGCGCGATTGCGGTGTTGCTGGCTGGCGCCGGCCAGGCGGCGGAGCGGGTAAGCGATTTTTCGCTTATCGACCATCAGGGCAAGTTTCATCAGCTCAGCCGCTACGCTGACCATGATGCATTAGCGCTGTTCGCCCATGTGCCGGGTGACCGGGATTCGCGGCGGGCGTTAGAGGCGTACGACGAACTCGTTGGCGAGTACGCTGGACAGAATGTTGCGTTCTTCGTACTCGATTCCAGCGGCGAGACCGACAAATCCGCAGTCGGCCGGGATGCCGAACGAAATGAAGTGAGCGTTCCCGTGTTGATGGACGACACGGGGCTCGTGGCCAAGGAGCTTGGCCTGCGCAAAGCCGCCGAAGTCGTTATTCTCGACCCGGAGAGTCGGGAAAACCTGTTCCGCGGCGTGATTAACGACCGCTTCGCGGCGGAAGACCGCTCCCGCCGCGCCAGCCGCCGTTATGCAGCCGATGCCCTGGGGCAAATACTCGCCGGCGGTGGGCTCGATGCTCCCATGCTCGCCAGCGGCGCGGAGACCGTTGAATTCAATTCCGTTTCGGCGATCTCCTACGCCGAAGACATCGTTCCCATCCTCGAACGCCGCTGTCTGGCATGCCATACCGAAGGCGGCATCGCGCCCTTCGCGATGAGCAATCACCAGATCGTAAAAGGCTGGTCGCCGATGATTCGCGAAGTGCTCTACACCAAGCGCATGCCTCCAGGCCAGATCGACAACGACTATGTCCACGACTTCAAGGACGTGTCCCACATCACGGTCGACGAAACCCGGACGCTGGTGCAATGGATCGACGACGGCGCGAATTTTGGCGGCGGCGAGGATCCCTTGCCCGATTTGCAGCCGCAACACGTTAAGTGGAGCTACGGCGAACCCGACCTCGTGCTGCAGATTCCGCCGCAGCAGGTCCCCGCTACCGGCGTTCAGGACTACCGCCATCTCACCGTGCCGCTGCCGATCGAAGACGACATCTGGGTGCGGGCGGTCGAGTTCGAAGCCGGCGACCCCACCGTGCTGCACCATATCATCGCCTTCGCCTACGGTCCCGACGGCATGAACGAGTTCGAAGTACTGAACCAGGGCATCGGCCTCGGCGCCTATGCGCCGGGCAACGAACTCAACACCTATCCGGAAGGCGCCGGTTTCCCGCTCAAGGCGGGCGGCGGCTTGTATCTGCAAATGCATTACACGACTTCCGGCAAGGAAACCGTCGACGCTTCCGAAGTCGCGCTGTATCTGTGGGACGAAGAACCCGAACGGGTAGTCTACGGCGGCTCTGCGGCGGAACTCGACATCGACATCGCGCCTTTCTCGCGGCAGGAAATGATTGCCACCAAGACGTTCCGCGAAGATGCGTATCTTTCGATGCTTGGCCCCCACATGCATTTCCGCGGCTATGACGCGCGCTTCAGGCTCATCTATCCCGATGGCGAAAGCGCCGAAATCCTCAACGTACCCAATTACCAGTTCAACTGGCAGAAGACCTACGACTTCAAGGAGCCGCTGTTCGTGCCGGCGGGCAGCCAGCTCGAATTCAGCGGCACTTTCGACAACACCGCGATGAACCCCTTCAACCCGGACCCTTCGGACACCCTGAGCTGGGGCGAGCAAAGCTGGCAGGAGATGTTCTTCGGTTTCTTCCGCTATGTTGAAGCCGGTCCGGGCGAAAGCAGCGACTAGGCGAAGCCGCGCCATGCCCAGATTTCTGGCCGGAATCGCCCTGCTCTGCGCCGTCTGGCCTGCGCTGGGCGACACCGTGTTGCTGGAGAACGTGAACGGATACACCCTCGACGGCAGCCGCGAACTCGTTCGATTCTCCGCCCTGCAATTCACCGACGGAGAGGTTGACCGCATATTCGGCGCGGACGACGATCTGCCGGAGAACGTGGACCGGCGCGTCGACGGCGCCGGCAGGACCGTGATTCCGGGCCTGATCGACGCGCACGGCCATGTGTTCAGCCACGGCCGGGCGCTGCTTTCGGTAATCCTGACCGGCGCGGCTTCGGAACAGGAAGCCGCGCAAAGAGTGGCGGATTTCGCCGTAGAAAATCCCGAGGTCGAATGGATCCAGGGCCGGGGCTGGAACCAGGTGCTCTGGGAGAGCAACGAATTTCCGGGCGCCGCCAGTCTCGATGCGGTGGTCAGCGACCGGCCGGTATGGCTCGGACGCGTCGACGGTCATGCGGCCTGGGCCAATTCGCTCGCGATGGAAATGGCGGGCGTGACGGCTCAAAGCGAAGACCCGGATGGCGGACAGATCATTCGGGACGCCGATGGAAATCCCACCGGCGTATTCATCGACACCGCGATGGGCCTCGTTTCCGGAATCATTCCCGAACCCGGCCGCGATGAGATCAAGCGCGCGATTTCGGTTTCCATGCAGGATCTCGCCGGCTGGGGCCTGACCAGCGTCCATGACGCCGGTTCGGGCAGTGCGGTGATCGCAGCGTTCAGGGAGTTGCTCGAAGCGGGCGAAATGCCGATTCGCGTCAACCTGATGCTGGCTGCGAGCGATCAATTCTATGAGGAGCGCCTGGCGGAGGGACACTTTCGCGATGCAAACGACTTTTATGTGATGCATTCGGTCAAGGTGGTAGGCGACGGCGCCCTCGGCAGCCGCGGCGCCGCCTTGCTGGAAGAATATTCCGACGATCCGGGCAATCACGGTCTGCTGCGCTACACCGACGAGCAATTGGAGTACCTGATGCGCGCGGCGATGAACGCCGGCTTTCAGGTCAACACCCACGCGATCGGCGACGCCGCCAACCAGATTGTGCTCGATACCTACGAGCAACTCATCAACGAAACCGGCAGGGGAGACCTGCGCCATCGGGTGGAACACGCCCAGGTGCTGACCTTCGACGATATCCTGCGTTTCGCCGAACTCGGCGTAGTCCCTTCGATGCAGGCGGTCCACGCCACCAGCGACAAGAACATGGCCGAGGACCGGCTGGGACCGGTGCGCATTCAGGGCGCCTACGCCTGGCGCAAATTGCTCGAAACCGGCGTGATCATCGCCAACGGCTCGGATTTCCCGGTCGAGCATCCGAATCCTTTCCACGGCCTGCACGCATCGGTCACACGCCAGGATCAGGCCGACGAGCCCGACGGCGGCTGGTATCCCGAAGAGAACATGACCCTGGAAGAAGCCTTCGCCAGTTTCACCATCGACGCTGCCTGGGCCGGGCGCCAGGAAGATGTCCTGGGGACGCTCGAACCGGGCAAGAAAGCCGACTTCCTGTTGCTTGACCGGGATCTGTTCGAAATTCCCGCAAACGAAATCTGGCAGATCCAGGTGCTGGAAACCTGGGTCAACGGCGAACGTGTTTTTTCCCGCGCGGCGCAAGCCGAAACAGTTAACTGAGAGGATTGAAAATGAATCTGTCGCGGCCATTTCTGCTGACACTGACATTAACGGCCGTGGCCGCATGCAGCCCGGCGCCGCAAGGAGGCGATGAAAATATGAATACGGAGGTTTTCAGCGACGAGGAAGTCGCCCGCTGGCAGGAACGCGCGGCCAGGGTCGAGATTCTGCGGGATAGCTGGGGCATAGCCCATATCTACGGCGAAACCGACGCCGATACGGTCTTCGGAACCTTGTACGCCCAGGCCGAAGACGACTTCAACCGGGTCGAAACCAACTATATCAACGCCATGGGCAGACTGGCGGAAGCCGAAGGCGCGGGAGAGATCTATCGCGACCTGCGCATGCGCCTGTTCATTCGCCAGGGCGAGATGGAAGAACTGTACGAAAGCAGTCCCGACTGGCTGAAACAGTTGATGGACGCCTTTGCCGACGGCCTGAATTATTACCTGTACACTCATCCCGAGGTCACGCCCCGGGTATTCCGCCGCTTCGAACCCTGGATGGCGCTCACGTTCACCGAAGGCTCGATCGGCGGCGATATCGAGCGTGTGAACATTGCCAGGCTGCGCGATTTCTATGGCCCGGGCGACATGATCGCCATGACCGACGATCTGGTGGTCGACATGGAGCCGCGCGGCTCCAACGGCTTTTCCATTGCGCCTTCCAACTCCGCCACGGGCAACGCGCTGTTCCTGATCAATCCCCATACCTCGTTCTTTTTCCGCTCCGAGTTGCACATGGTCAGCGAGGAAGGACTCAACGCATACGGGGCCGTGACCTGGGGCCAGTTCTTCATTTACCAGGGTTTCAACGAGAACACCGGCTGGATGCACACTTCGAGCCGGGCCGACGCAATCGACGAGTACCTGGAAACCATCGTCGAACGCGACGACGGCTATTACTACGTCTATGGCGATGAAGAGAGGAGGCTGCAGGAAAGCCAGGTCGAAATCGACTACCGCGACGGCGATTCCATGAGCACGCGCGAGTTTACCGTGTATCACAGCCATCACGGTCCGATCATCCGGGAACAGGATGGCCGGTGGGTCGCAATCAGCCTGATGGAAGAGCCGGTGCGGGCCTTGACCCAATCCTATCTCCGCACCAAGTCGCGCAATTACATGGAATTCAACGCCAGCATGGAATTGCTGACGAATTCTTCCAACAACACCGTCTACGCGGACTCAGACGGCAATATCGCCTATTACCATGGCAACTTCATTCCGCGCCGCGACCCGTCCTTCGACTGGAACGCACCTCTCGACGGCAGCAATCCGGCGACCGACTGGCAGGGCCTGCATCCGCTCGACGATTTGATCACCGTGCTCAATCCGCCTAACGGCTGGATTCAGAACACCAATAACACGCCGTTCTCGGCGGCGGGCGAATACAGCCCCCGGGAAGAAGACTATCCAGCCTACATGGCCAACAATCCCGAAAATCCGCGCGGCGTCCATGCCGTCCGGGTACTCGAAGGCAGGACCGACTTCACGCTCGATTCGCTGATCGAGGCCGCCTACGACTCCCTGCTGACCGCCTTCGAACCGCTGATACCTGCCTTGCTCGCCGCCGCTGAAGAGGCGCCCGCGGACGATCTCGAAGAGCAACTCGCCTTGCTCGCCGATTGGGACTATCGCTTTGGCGTCGATTCGGTCGAAACGACGCTGGCGGTGTATTGGGCCCAGACGCTGATGGACAGCGTCAACGCCGAGGCGGGCGCGGCGGGAATCAATATCTACCAATACATGGCCGCAAACGCGAGCGCGGAGCAAAAGCTGGACGCCTTGCGCGACGCCTCCGCCGAATTGCAATCCGACTGGGGTTCCTGGCAGGCGGCCTGGGGCGAAGTCAATCGCTACCAGCGCATCAATGGCGACATCGTGCAGCAGTTCAACGACGAGGAAGAAAGCTGGCCCGTCGGATTCGCTTCCGGGCGCTGGGGCGCGCTGGCATCCTTCGGCAGCCGCAAGTATCCCGGTACGCGGCGCATGTACGGCACCAGCGGCAACAGTTTCGTCGCGGCGGTGGAATTCGGCAGCCCTCTGCGCGCCAGGGCGATTACCGTCGGCGGCCTGCAAAGCGACCCGCAATCGCCGCATTTCGACGATCAGGCGGAAATGTACGCGAGCGGCGAGTTTCGCGACGTACTGTTTTATCGGGATGACATAGAAACGAATCTCGAGCGCCAATATCGACCTGGCGAATGAAGTCCGAGCCTGAGACATGAGTAAAGGTCGCGGCCGACACTTTCTCCAGATTCCCGGGCCGACCAATGTGCCGGAGCGTGTATCCCTGGCCATGGCGAGGGCGGTGGTCGATCATCGCGGCGCCGACTTTCCCGAACTGACCTTGCGGATATTCGGCAATCTGCGGAAAGTCTTCGCGACCGAAAGTCCGGTGTTGATGTTTCCTTCATCCGGAACCGGCGCCTGGGAAGCCGCCCTGGTCAATACGCTTTCCCCCGGCGAGAAGGTGCTGGCCTTCGAGACCGGACATTTTTCCACGTTGTGGAAAGAAGTCGCGCAAAAACTCGACCTCGAAGTGGTTTGGGTCGAAGGAGACTGGCGCCGGGGAATCGACCCGCAACTCGTCGAAGATCGGCTGCGGCGGGACAACGGCATCGCCGCCGTCCTCGCGATGCACAACGAGACCTCGACCGGCGCGACCAGCGACATCGCCGCCGTGCGCGGCGCCATGGATGCCTGCAATCATGACGCCTTGCTGCTGGTGGACGCGGTCTCCTCGCTGGCCTGCGCCCCCCTGCCGATGGACGATTGGGGCATCGATGTCGTCATCAGTGGCTCCCAGAAGGGCCTGATGCTGCCGCCGGGGCTCGGATTCAACGCCGCCGGGCCCAAGGCCCTGGACCGCGCCCGGCGTTCGACTTCACGCAATGCCTATTGGAACTGGCAGGCCATGCTCGACAACAACGGCCAGGGCTATTTCCCCTACACGCCGGCGACGACCCTGCTCTACGGACTCGACGAGGCGCTGGCGATGCTGCTCGAGGAAGGCATGGAAAACGTTTTCGCCCGCCATGCAAGGCATGCCGGCGCCACGCGGGCGGCGGTCGCGGCCTGGGGGCTGGAAAACGTCTGCGTCAACGAACACGAATTCAGCAATTCCACCACCGCGATATTGCTGCCCGAAGACAATGACGCGGACCGGCTGCGAAAGATCATCCATGAGCGCTTCAACATGTCGCTGGGAACCGGCCTGGGCAAACTCAAGGGCCGCTGTTTCCGTATCGGGCATCTCGGCAACTTCAACGACCTGATGCTCGCGGGTACCTTGAGCGGCGTGGAGATGGGACTGGAACTGGCCGGCGCGCCTCATGGCAAAGGCGGAATCAATGCCGCGCTGGAGTTTCTTGCGGGCAGCGAACAGGACTGAGAGGGAAAATCATGGATCCAGCCACCGCGGTCAACACCAGCGCCGCCGTTTCCCTGCTCGGGTTCGGCGTGCTCATCTTTCTGCTGCTGTTCCTGATCGCGAAGTGGAAATGGCACGTGTTCTTCGCCCTGCTGATTCCGATCATGCTGTTCGGGATATTGCCCGGCATCCAGCAGAACAATTTCATCGATGCTTTCGAGAGCGGCTTCGGAACCACGCTGGGGTCGATCGGCGTCGTCATCGTGCTCGGCTCGATCATCGCCGAAGCGCTCAAGCATACCGGCGGCATCCAGGTCATCACCCGTTCGATGGTGAACCTGGTGGGCTCGGCGCGCATGCCGCTGGCGCTGACCCTGACCGGCTTCATTATCGGCATCGCGATCTTCTCGGACGTTGCCTACGTCATCCTGAATCCATTGGTGCATTCCGCCGCCCGCACCATGAACGTCGGCATCGCCGCCATGTCCACGGGGCTCGTCGGCGCGCTGCAATTGACCCATGCCATCGTGCCGCCGACGCCCGGCCCGCTCGCGGCCGCCGCGCTGCTCGGCGCCGATATCGGCAAGACCATCATCTATGGCGGAATCGCCTGCCTGTTCGGCTCGCTGGCATGCTGGGCATGGGGCAAGTTCGTCTGCGGACCGCGCGTGAAAACCCCGGCGAGCGACGAGTTCGGCAGCGTCGAAAGCAGTCTCGACGGCGGCGAGAATCTGCCTTCGACGCTCAGCTCCTATACTCCGATCGTGATCCCCATCCTGCTGATCGCGGCCCAGAGCGTGGTATCGCTGGTATACGAGGACGGCCATATCCTGCGCAGCGTCTTTCGCTATCTGGGCTGGCCGGTGGTCGCGCTGTCGATCGGCGTCTGGCTCGCCTATCGCAATATCCGCAGCACCGAACAGCGCGAACAATCGCGCGACGCCTGGGTCGAAGCCGCCCTGAAGACTTCGGCGATGATCCTGGTGGTTACCGGACTCGGCGGTTCGCTGAGCGCCATCCTGCGCGGCACTCCGGCGGTCGACTACATCGCGGCGCTGTTCACCGATTTCGGCCTGCCGGCGATTCTGCTGCCCTTCACCATCGGCATCATCGGCAACATGATCACCGGTTCGACCACGGTCGGGGTGATCACGGCGGCTTCGCTGAGCGCGCCCATGCTGGGCAATCTCGGCCTGTCGCCGGAGGCGGCGATGCTCGCCGGCGCCAGTGGCTCGGTCATCATCAAGTATGTCAACAGCAGTTATTTCTGGGTCTGCACTTCGCTGTCACGGCTCAGCGTACCCGACGCCGTATTCAGTTACGGCGGGGCGACGCTGATGGGCGGACTGGTTTCTTTCGCGGCTGTATGGGTATTCTGGGTAACGGGCCTCGTCTAGCCCGGCGGACATCTGAAATTTTCCCGGAGGTGTTGTCATGCAATTGCAAGATGAGGGCCTGTTGCAAACCAGGGCGTATTTCGATGGCGGCTGGCACGAAGCCGACGACGGCTCGACTACTCCCGTTCTGAATCCGGCGACGGGCGAAACCCTGGCGCAGGTTTCGCGCTGCGGGCAGGTTGAAACCCGCCGCGCCATCGCCGCCGCGCATCGTGCGTTTCTGGACTGGCGGCAGCGCACCGCGGAAGAGCGGGCGGCGGCCTTGGGCCGGCTGAACGATCTGATAATGGCCAACCTCGAAGACCTGTCCAGGATTCTGACCATCGAGCAAGGCAAACCACTGGCCGAGGCGCGCAAGGAGGTTGAAATCGGCGCGGGCTACATCAAGTGGTTTGCGGAGGAAGCGCGCCGGGTTTACGGCGATACCATTCCGAGCCCCCGCAAGGACCACCGCCTGCTCGCCATCAAGCAGCCGGTCGGCGTGGCCGCGTGCATCACGCCCTGGAACTTTCCCAACGCCATGCTCGCGCGCAAGCTCGGTCCGGCGCTGGCCAGCGGCTGCACCGTGGTCTGCAAGCCCGCTAATGCGACTCCACTGTCGGCTCTCGCCCTGGCCGAACTTTCCGCGCGCGCCGAAATTCCCGCCGGCGTCGTCAACGTGCTGTGCGGGGACACGCAAGCCATCGGCGCCGAAATGACTTCCAATCCCAGGGTGCGCAAATTGACGTTTACCGGCTCCACCGAGGTAGGAAAACTGCTGCTGGAGCAATGCGCCGCAACGGTCAAGCGTACTTCGATGGAGCTGGGCGGCAATGCGCCGTTCATCGTCTTCGACGATGCCGATCTCGACGCCGCCGTACAGGGCGCCCTCGCCTGCAAGTACCGCAATGCCGGCCAGACCTGTGTCTGCGCCAACCGGATTTTCGTGCAGTCCGGGATATACAGGGATTTCGCCGAACGATTCGCCGCGGCTTCGGCGGCACAGCAAATCGGCAACGGGCTCGACGACGACACGGTCATCGGTCCATTGATCGACCGTCAGGCGGCCGATTCGGTGCTCGAGATGATCGAAGACGCCATGACGCTTGGCGCCGAAGTCGTAACCGGCGGCAAGCGGGCCGGGAATGGAGAGTGCTTCGTGGAACCGACCGTGCTGACAGCCGTGAAACCGGAAATGCGGGTTTTCAGGGAAGAAATCTTCGGCCCGGTCGCGCCATTGTTCGAATTCGATACCGAGGAAGAAGCCATCGCTCTCGCCAACGATACCGATGCGGGTCTTGCGGCCTATTTCTATGCCCGGGATGTCGGCAGAATCTGGCGCGTGGCGGAAGCCCTGGATTATGGAATCGTCGGCGTCAACGAAGGCATCGTCACCAATCCCATGTCGCCTTTCGGCGGCATGAAGGAATCAGGCTCCGGCAGGGAGGGATCGAAGTACGGCATGGACGACTACCTGGAGATCAAGTATCTCTGCATGGGCGGCCTGTAGGCCGTTTCAGGCGGGGGATCAGGCCAGCGCCATTTCGAGTACCCTGGCTACGTGCAGGGCCTCGCGGGAAGCGCCGTGTCCGATCTGGCCGCGGCAACTGACGCCGTTGGCGACGATGAGGTTGTCCTCGTCCGCGGCGCGCACCGCGGGCAGCAGGCTCAATTCCGCCATGTCCATCGAGTAGCGGTAATGTTCGGCCTCGTAGCCGAAGGAGCCGGCCATGCCGCAACAGGACGAATCGATCACCTCGATTTCCAGTTCCGGCACCAGCGCCAGCGTCTTGTTCAGCGCGGGCATGACGGCGAAGGATTTCTGGTGACAATGGCCGTGCACCAGCGCCCGCTTCTGCGCGAGCGGTTTCAGCTTCAAGGCGAGTCGGCCGGCTTCGTGTTCCGCGGCAAAGAATTCTTCGAACAACACGGCGTTGTCGGCCAGTTTCTCCGCCTCGGGACCCAGCCCCATGACGAGATATTCGTCGCGCAGACTGAGCAGGCAGGATGGCTCCAGGCCGACGATCGGCACGCCGCGTTCGACAAACGGCCGCAAGGCTTCGAGCATGCGCCGGGCCTCGGCCTTCGCCTCGTCTACCAGGCCGCTGCTGAGAAAGGTGCGGCCGCAACAAAGCGGCCGGGAATCGCCGGCCGCAGGCGCCGCCACGCGATAACCCGCCGCCTGCAGCACTTTCTGCGCCGCTCTGGCGTTCTCGCTTTCGAAGCAGCTATTAAATGTGTCGACGAGCAATACGACTTCCCTGCCCTCGCCCGCGGCGTCGGCGGGCTGAAACCGGTCCCGCCGCCAGCGTGGCAGCGGGCGGTTCGCGCTGAGACCGAACAGCCATTGGGACAGCAGGGCAAGGCCGGTAAGACGGTCGCGCAGATCCAGCAGCGAGCCGAGCGGCCCGAGACGATGAGCATAACGCGGCAGCCAGGCAAACAGCCGGTCGCGCAGGCCAATCCGTACGCCTGAACCTTGCAAGCGCCGATGCTGATGCAGGAACTCGATCTTCATCCGCGCCATGTCGACCCCGGTGGGACATTCGCGCCGGCAGGCCTTGCAACCCACGCACAAGGCCATGGTTTCGTACAACTCCTTCGACTGAAGCGCTTCGGCGCCCGCGGCCCCGCTCAAGGCCAGCCGCAGACTGTTGGCGCGGCCCCGGGTGAGATGGACTTCCTCGCCCGTAACGCGGAAGGAAGGACACATGACGCCGCCTTGCGCCTTGCGGCAGGCGCCATTGTTGTTGCACATCTCCAGGGCGCGGTCGTAGCCCTGCCATGCGGACCAGTCGAGCGCGGTTTCGACCGGCTCGCATTGGTAGCCGGAGGGATAGCGCATGATCGCGCGGTCGTCGAAGCGATGCGGATTGACGATCTTGCCGGGGTTGAAGACATTGTCCGGGTCGAACCAGCGTTTCACCTGTTCGAAGTTCTCGACCATGCGGCGGCCGAACATGGGCTCGTGAAACTCCGAGCGCGAGATGCCGTCGCCATGTTCGCCGGAATGGGAGCCCTTGTACTCACGCACCATTTCCAGCGCTTCTTCGGCGATGGAACGCATCGCCTTCGCTCCTCCCGCCTGTTTCATGTCGAGCACGGGACGTACATGCAGGCACCCGACCGAGGCGTGGGCGTAGAAGGTTCCCGTCGTGCCATGTCGCGCGAACACTTCGCTCAGGCGCGCGGTGTACTCCGCCAGGTCCTCCAGCGCCACGGCGCAGTCTTCGATGAAGGAAACCGGTTTGGCGTCGCCTTTCATCGACATCATGATGTTCAGGCCCGAAGCCCTAACTTCCCAGACCGCCTGCTGGAACGAAGGATCGACCGCTTCGACCACGGACGACGGTTGTCGCTGATTTTCAGATAGCGATTCCACTAATTCCACGAGTTGCCGCAACGAGGCCAATTGCTCGCCGTGATCGTCGCCGGCGAATTCGACCAGTAACAGGGCGTCGGGTTCGCCTTTCACGAATCGGGCGACGGTCGGTGCGAACAGCGGGATTTCCCGGGCCAGTTCGATCATGGTGCGGTCCATCAATTCGACGGCGGCGGGATTGAGTTTGACGATATGGCGCACACTGTCCATGGCGTCGTAGAAGCGGGCGAAATGGCAGATTCCGAGCACCTTGTGCGGGGGAATCGGCTGCAGGTCGAGATGTATGCGCCGGAAGAATCCCAGGGTGCCTTCCGAACCTACGAGCAGCCGCGCCAGGTTGGGCCGGTCCAGGGTCAGTTCGTCAATGTTGTAGCCGCCGACGCGGCGCAGCAATTTGGGAAAGCGGCGCCGGATTTCATCGGCCTCACTGTCGCCGAGGTCAAGCAGGTTTTCCACGAGTTCAGACGGCATGTCGCCGTTGCCCGAATCACCAAGGCCGGAAACAGCGCGGAAATGGGCCTTGACGCCGCCCGCGAGCAAAGCTTCGATCGAACGCACGTTATGCACCATGTTGCCATAGCGGATTGAACGCGCGCCGCAACTGTTGTTGCCGGTCATGCCGCCGATGGTGGCGCGATTGGCGGTGGACACGTCGACCGGATAGAACAATCCATGGGGTTTGAGATAACGATTGAGTTGTTCGAGCACGATGCCGGGCTGCACGCAGACCGTGCGCGCCCCGGCGTCGAAATCGACGACATTGTTCAGATGGCGGGTGCAGTCGAGGATCAGCGCTTCGCCGATGGCCTGGCCGTTCTGGGACGTGCCGGCGCCCCGCGGCAACACGGGTACGCCTTCTTCCTCGGCGATGGCGAGCGCAGCCGCGGCGTCTTCCTCGTCGGCGGGCACGGTTACGCCGACGGGCATGATCTGGTAGATCGAAGCGTCGGTGCTATAACGCCCGCGATTGAAGGCGTCGAACCAGACCTGCCCCCTGATTTCCCTTTCCAGCCGGCGTTGCAGGTTTCCCGAAGTCATGAGCGAAACCGCGCCGGCGCCGAAGAGGCCGGATCAATAACCCACCGCGGCGCCATCCCCCCGGCGCGAATCGGAAGCGCCGAGAAAGAGGCCGGCTTCACGGTCATGATAAACCCCCATGGCCGCTCCCTGGCTGCCGCGGGACATGAGGCTGTGGCCCATGGCTTCGTATAGCCGGATCGTGTCCGCCGACAGGGCGTTCGGCTCCATGCTCGTGACATCGGGCAGCCACTGGTGATGAATGCGCGGCGCTTCGACCGATTCGGCGATGTTGTAGTCGTGATCCACGATATTCAGGATCAATTGCAGGACGGTATTGATGATGGTCTTCCCACCCGGACTGCCGACCGCGAAAACCGGCTGGCCGTCCTGGGCGACGATGGTCGGCGTCATGCTCGAAAGCGGCCGCTTCCCGGGACGGATCAGGTTCGGCGGAGTGCCGATCAGGCCGTTGGCGTCGGTGACGCCGGGAACGGCGTTGAAATCGCCCATTTCATTATTGAGCAGATAACCGCCGCCATCGACGACGATGGCCGAGCCGTAACCGAATTCCAGCGTATAGGTCAGGCTGACCATGTTGCCGTCCTTGTCGACCACGGAGAAATGCGTGGTCTCCTCGCTTTCGTATGCCTGGGCGAACAGATCGGGATCGCTGTTCGAGGCGCGCTCAAGATCAATGGTGCCGCGCAGGTCTTCGGCGTATTCCTTCGAAGTGAGCCGATCCAGCGGCATGCCTTCGTTGAAATCGGGGTCGCCGAGATGCTCCGCGCGGTCGGCGTAGGCCCGGCGCATGGTTTCGGTCAGGACATGCAGATAGGCGGCCGAGTTATGGCCCATTGCCGCGAGATCGTATCCTTCCAGGACGTTGAGCATTTCCACGAGCACCACCCCGCCCGAACTCGGCGGCGGCATGCTGACGATTTCATAACCGCGATAGCTGCCGCGGATGGGTTCGCGCTCGACGGCTTCGTAAAGAGCCAGGTCCTCTTCGGTGATCACGCCGCCGATATCGGCCATGAACTGCGCGAGCCGCCTGGCGTTCTCGCCCGCGTAGAAGCCGTCCTTGCCATTGTCGCGGATCAGCTCCAGCGTCGCCGCCAGATCCGGCTGCACCCAAATTTCGCCGAGTTCGTAGAGCGAGCCATCCGGCTTGAAGAACACCGCCGCGCTCGAAGGATATTGCCTGAAGCGGCCCTGATTGCCCGCGAAACTGCGTTGCAGCGTGTACGTGATGGGAATGCCTTCTCTTGCGAGCGCCACGGCGGGCGCGACGAGATCGGCCCAGGGCAGGCTGCCGAGTTCCTGATGCGCTTTCCAGAGTCCGGCTACGGTGCCGGGCACGCCTACTGCGAGCGGTCCGAAATGATTGGAGTTGTTGACGACCCGGCCATCGACGCCGAGATACATCTGTTCGGTCGCGGCCAGCGGGGCCTTCTCGCGGAAATCGAAGGCCGTGGCGTTGCCGTCGCCGCCGTGATAGACCAGAAAGCCGCCGCCGCCGATATTGCCCGCGCTCGGCCAGGTGACCGCCAGGGCGAATGCCGTGGCGATGGCCGCGTCAACGGCGTTGCCGCCGTTCCTGAGCGTCTCCACGCCGACTTCGGAAGCCAGGCGGGACGCGCTGCTGACCATGCCGTTCTTTGCATAAGTCGGCGTGCGGCCGCCCTCGGCGAAGGCCTGGCTGACGAGGGCCAGCAAAAGGAAAGAAACAATAATCCGGAAAATTCGATGCTGCATCACGAAGCTCATTACGATATTACCCGCGGGACAAAACCCGGATTATACTTGCGATCTGCCTGGAATATAAAAAACCGTGGCCACAACAAGGAGCGCGACGTGCTGAAAAAAATATCCGAACCCTTGTGGAATGCGTACAGGGGCTGGGACGTCCCCAGCCGCGTGAGGCGCCTCGGCGGCTGGCTGGAAAGAAGGCGGCAAGACGATTCCGGCGGCGGCTACGACCACTCGGAGACAGTCAACGAGTATTACGACCTCTGCAACGAATTCATGCAGTTTGGATGGAACGAATCGCTGCACTTCGCGCCGCTGAGACCCGACGAGTCGTTGGCGCAGTCCATCGTCCGCCACCAGCGATTGATGATCGAAAAATTGCAATTACGCGAAGACATGCGCGTGATCGACGTCGGCTGCGGCGTGGGCGGTCCGATGCGGAGCGTCGCCCGGGAGACCGGCTGCAAGGTTCTCTGCCTCAACAACAACGAACAGCAACTCGAAACGGCGCGGAAAAGAAACAGCGAGCAGGGGCTCGATCATCTGGCGGAATACATGCGCTGCAACTTCATGGATATGAGCGCCATCGAAGCCGATTCATTCGATGCGGCTTACGCAATCGAGTCCACCTGCCATGCCCCGGACAAGCAAGGCGCGTTCGAGCAGATATACCGCGTGCTGAAACCCGGCGCATTGTTCTGGGGCCAGGAGATGTGCATGACCGACAAGTACGATCCCGCAAACGCCCGGGACCGGGAAGTAAAGGATGAACTCATGCTCGGAATCGCGCTTGACGGCATCGCCACCTATTCAGAAGTGAATCGCATGCTCGAAGCCGCTGGCTTCGATATCGTAGAGGCGGTTGACAGGGGAATTGCGGATGAGTCCGGCACGCCCTGGTACCGACCCATGGAAGGCCTTGAAGGAACCTTGCAAAGCAGGTTCCGCGGAACGCCCCTCGGCCGCAAGGCGATGATCGCCGGATTGCGGGTAGGCGAGGCGTGCCGATTCGTTCCCAAGGGATCCACAGCGGTGGTTCAACTGATGAATCGAACCGCCGACGCTTATGTCGCGGGCGGCAAGTCGGGGATATTTTCTCCGTTATACTGCTTTCTCGTCCGCAAACCGATGTAACCTGGAATCGCCGCCATGACTGAACTGCCGAAGAAACTGCCACATCAGACCGGTTCCTTCCCGCTCGCCGCCCTTCTGCTGGTCACTCTTCTGCTGACGCTGGCCGGCTGCGGCGACAGCGGCGCGCCGGCCGAACCGGTCGCGGCCGCGCCGGAACCCGTAGCCGAAACCGAACAGCAATTGATCGAACGCGCCAGGGGAATACACGACCGGGTCATCACGCTCGATACCCACGTCGATATCGATACTTCGAATTTCACCCAGGACAACAATTACACGAGCGATCTCGACACCCGGGTGACCTTGCCTAAGATCGAGGCCGGCGGGCTCGACGTGGTCTGGTTCATCGTCTATACCGGCCAGGGCCCGCTCGATGAGGAAGGCTATGCGGCGGCCTACGCCAACGCCATCGACAAGTTCGACGCAATTCATCGGCTAGCAGAGGAAATCGCCCCTGATCGAATCGGCATCGCGCTGACTTCGGACGATGTCCGCGAGATCGCCGCGAGCGGACGCAAGGTCGCCATGATCGGCATCGAGAACGCATATCCCCTCGCACTCGATCTGTCCCGAATCGAGGAGTTCCATGACCGCGGCGGGCGCTACATGTCGCTCGCCCACAACGGGCACAACCAGTTGTCAGACTCCCATACCGGCGAAGCCGAGGGCGATTTCCTGCACGGGGGACTGAGCGAACTCGGCCGGCAAGCCATAGCCGAAATGAACCGGCTCGGCATCATGGTCGATCTCTCGCATCCTTCGGCCGAAGCCATCTCGCAGATGCTCGACATCAGCACCGCGCCGGTCATCGCGTCGCATTCCTCGGCCCGGGGGCTGACCGACAACAGCCGCAACCTGAGCGACGAGTTGCTGCTCCGGATCCGCGATAACGGCGGCGTGGCGCACGTCACGGCTTTCGGCGCCTACGTCAGCGATACCGAGCCGGCGACAGTCGCCGACTTGGTTGACCATGTGGACTACATGGTAGACTTGATCGGCATCGAACATGTTGGCATCAGTTCGGATTTCGACGGGGGCGGCGGCATCGAAGGCTGGAGCGACGCCTCCGAAACCTTCAATGTCACCCTTGAACTCGTCAGGCGCGGCTATAGCGAGGAAGAAATCGAAATGCTGTGGAGCGGCAACCTGTTGCGCGTACTCGACGAAGTCCAGCGCATCGCCGCCGCGAACTGAAGCCGTATTGCAGTCATTCCGCGCGCAGTCGCGGAATCTCGGCGGTTCTGCACAACTCGGAGAGATTCATGACCAGCAAAGTAAGCAGAAGACAACTGTTGCTCGGCGGCTCGGCGCTGTTCGCCGGAGGCGCCTTGCAGTCGATTGCGGGCGGCAAATTCCTGCCCGGCCTCGATTTGATGCCAGGCGCCCATGCGCAGGATGTGATACCCAGGCCGGATTACATCATTCGCATGAGTTCGAACGAGAATCCCTGGGGGCCGTCGCGGGTCGCCTTGCGCGCGATCTATAACGCGATCGACGAAGCCAATCTGTACTCCTTCTACGGCAACCCCCTGCCGGCGCTGATCAGCAGGCAACAGGATATCGGCATCGACCACATCAGCCTCGGCGCGGGTTCGGCGGAACTGCTGAAAGTGGGCGGTCTGCTCGCGGGCATGCGCGGCGGCTCGATCGTCATTCCCCATCCCACGTTCGAGGATCTGCCGGACTACGCCGAAGCCAATGGCACCGAGGTGATCCGCGTACCCGTGGACGGCGACATGAAAACCGACCTGGAAGCCATGGCGAGCGCCATCCGCGCCGACACCAGGCTGGTCTATCTGTGCAATCCCAACAACCCGATTCCCAACGTCATCGAAAAGAACGCGCTGCGGGATTTCATCCTCGAAATCGCCCGGGACCGCATGGTCTTCCTCGACGAGGCCTACCACGAATTCGTGGACAATCCCGACTACAGCACGATGATGGACCTGGTCCGCAACGGCCAGCGTAACCTGATCATCACCCGCACCGCCTCCAAGATTCACGGCCTCGCCGGGCTGCGCGTGGGTTTCGCCTTTTCCCACCCTGAACTCGCCCGGGAAATCACCAACCGGCAAACGGGTTTGCAAAACATCGTCGGCGTGCGCGCCGCCGAGGCCAGCTACCAGGATGAGGAACATTCGAGTTTCGTGTTGCGAACCGCGCGCGAGTCGCTCGACATCGTCGAAGGCTATCTGGATTCGGCCGGAATCAATTACATCAAGTCCAACGCCAATTTCAGCTTCATCGAAACCGGGCATCCGATCGAGGAAGTCCAGGCCCGTTTCCTGGCGGAAAACATCCAGGTCGGAAGACCGTTCCCCCCATTCACCGACTGGATGCGGCTGAGCATGGCGAAACCGGATGAGATGCGCTATTTCGTACAGACGTACCGGAAGCTGTTCGCCTGATCGGAATCGAAAATAACAATATCAGCGAAACGGAATCGCGGTCTTGAAATACGACACAAGACTGCCGCCATTTCCTGAAGGCTGGTATTTCCTGACCGACCGCAAGACCGTAACGGCCAAAAAGCTGATCGAACGCACCTGGATGGGTGAGGAAATCGTCATCTGGTGCGATGCCGACGGGAATATCTGTGTGGCCGATGCCTTTTGTCCGCATCTCGGTTCGCATCTCGGCCCCAGGGCCGGCGGCAAGGTGCGCGACGGCTGCCTGGTTTGTCCCTTCCACGGCTTCGAATTCGACGCTTCAGGAAATTGCGTGGCGACGCCGTTCGCCCCGCCACCGCCCAATGCGCGGCTGAAGTTGTACGAGATCCGGGAGATCGCCGGCATGATCTTCGCCTGGTGGGGACACGAAGGCAGACCGCCGCAATGGCATATGCCGGACGTACCCCAGGGCCCGGAATGGTGCGGTATCGGCTACCGGCGCTTCCGCTTCCGCGGACACCCGCAGGAAACCGCCGAGAACTCGGTCGATATCGCCCATCTGCGCTATGTCCATGACTACGACAACGTCTATCCGATCGGCGAGGTGGAAGTCGATGGCGCGTATCTGCTCAGCAAATTTCATTTTACGCGGAATCGCCGGATCGCAAATATCTGGAAAATGATGAACGACGTCGACGCCGTGACTCATGTCTACGGCGTGGGTTACTCCTTCGTCGAAGTGCATGAAAACACCATTGAAATGGACCTGCGCCTGTGGGTGCTTGCCACTCCCATCGACGGCAGGGAAATTTATCTTACGCTCGCCTGCCAGGTGCGCGAATTGCGGAGGCCGAAACGATTTTTCATGGGCGCGCGCTTTCTGCCGCTGCGCTGGCGCGCGCCGGTAATCAACCAGTTCATGCTCACCAACCAGAAGCTCGACGTGGCGCAGGACGAGAAGATCTGGAGCCGCAAGCGCTACAGGAAACGGCCGGTCCTGAGCCGGTCCGACGGCGAAATCGGGCTCTACCGCCGCTGGTGCCGGCAGTTTTATCCCGAATCCACGGAATGACGATGAGTACGGCTGCGTCGGCGGGAATGTGCGGATCGGCCCGGAACGGCCGAGAATTTAATGCAAAATACACTATACTTGTTGAGATAAGTTGTCCATGTCGGAACGCCGGACTCAAGAATATCGCTGTCCGGACAGGCGCCAGCAGCGGAGGGATGCCATGCGGCTGACCGAAGAACTGATTTTACTCATGCTCAATGAGGATACGGGCTATCTGGAAATGGAGCCCGGCTGGGCGTTTTCCTGCGTCATCGCCGGCTCGGTAATCGCCGACCTCGCGATGGAGAATCGCATCGACACGGATCTCGAAAAGGCCATTCTCATCGACCCAACGCCGGTTGGCGACGATTTGCTCGATCCCACCCTGGATGAATTCGCCAAAGCGAAGAATACCCATGACGCGCAATACTGGGTGGAGAAGAACACCAGGCGCGCCGACGAAATACTCACGCAAACGCTGCAGCGGCTGGTGAACAAGAAAGTTCTGAATTACGAAACCGGCGGCTTCTGGTCGCTTACCAAGGAAGTCAAGCGGTCGAAGACCTACCCCGCCAATCTGAAATTGCGCGAGGAAGCGAGAACGAGAATCCTCAACGTGATCATGGATGAGTCCATTCCGGATCCGCGGGACGCGATACTCATCAACCTTCTGCACAACTGCAATGGCTTTTCGACAATCCTGACGCAGGAAGACTATACGGAGAAACTTGAGCACATCGAACTGGTCTGCAAACTGGATCTGGTCGGCCAGGCCATATCGAAGGCGGTCAAGCAGAGTGTCATCGATCCCAAAATACATGTGAAACTCAAGGCCAACCGCATTCCGAAACTTTCGTTCATGGACATATTGCGGCAACGGGATTTCTGGACAGGGAATATCTCCAAGGCGATTTGCGGGGTCTACGAGAAGCACGGTCCCGTTGTCGAAGTGCCAATAAAGGTCCGAAAGAAGCGGCTTGTCGCGCTAATGGGTCCGAAGGCGAACACCTGGGTGCACAAGCACGGCAGATTCTATATGCGCTCGAAGGACTATATCGAACACTTCGAACGTTCCATGGGCGCCTCGAAATCCCTGCCGGGCCTCGACGGCCCCGAACACTACAAAATGCGGAAGAGTCTCAGCACGGGATACTCGAGAGCGACTCTCGCCAATCGGCTGCCCGAGTTGATTCATCGTTGCGACACTTCGATCGGACGCTGGAATCAGGGCGACGTCATTCCAGGCACCAGGACCTTTCAGAACCACATCAGTTCCCAGGTTTCGCACTTTACGATCGGGATTGACTGCTCCGAATACGTTGACGATCTGCTCGCATACATGCACCGCGCGCTGGTTGTGCATGTACAAGGCGGCTTGCCCAAGCTCATGATGTACACGCCGAGAATGATCAAGGCGCGAAAGTCCATCCACCGGATGATCAATGACATACATGCCTCGCATACTCCGGCGCAACGAAAGGGCAAACCGCCGGACCTGGCGGATTATCTACTGGATCTGCATCGCAATGATCCCATGTTCCTGCCTGAGACCGACCTCAGTTTTCCCATCGCCGCCGCGATGGTGGCCAGCATCTATCTCGGCAGCGCTCTGGCATTTTCAATTTATTCCATGGTTCGCGACCCCGCTTTGTACGACAAGGTTTACCAGGAGGCCGAATCCATTTTCGGCAATGGGCGGCAACCCTCGGATGACGACTTCACGTTCGACAACGCAAGCGTCGCCAATCGGCTCTGGCTTGAATGCCAGCGCGCGTATCCGGTTATACCCTGGCAACTCAGGACAACGATGAATTCCTGCATCGTCGAAGGGTACAAGATTCCGGCCAACACGATGATCCTGTTATGCCAGACGGCTTCCCATTACCTCGATAGTCTCTATAAGGATCCTTCGAAGTTCGATATCGACCGTTATCTCCCGGACAGGGAAGAGCATATGGCTCCCGGCGCGTACGCTCCTTACGGCCTGGGAACCCATACCTGTCTGGGACATCGCTGGGTAGACCTGCAGATGACGGTGAACATATTGATGATCGCCCACCGCCTGAAACTGGAAATCGCGCCCGCTGATTACCGTCTGGGCATTAATCCGTTTCCCACATGCGCCCCGAACCGCAAACTCAAGTTCAAGGTTGTCGAGGTCAGGAATTCGGCCGAAGGGTAACGGGCCGCGGCCTGTTCAGATCGCAGCGGCCACCCGCCGCGGCCGGATCAGATTCAGGTGCATGGTCGAAATCGCCGGCACCACCAGCATCAGGACGAAGGTAGTGATCAGGATGCCTATGCCGAGGGAGGCGGCGAAAGGCATCATGAACTGGGCCTGGATCGAGCGGTCGAGAATCAGCGGCGTGAAGCCCATAAACGTCGTTACCGAAGTCAGCAGAATCGGCCGGAATCGCCCCTTGGCGCCTTCGATCACCGCATTGCGCGCAGGCATTCCGTCCCGCAACTTCTGATCGATGAGGTCGACCATTACCAGCGAGTCGTTGACGATTACGCCGCTGAGTCCCAGGACCCCCATGATCGTGGTTGCGCTGACCGGCACCTGCAATATGAAATGTCCGATCATCACCCCGATCAGGCCGAAGGGAATGATCGACATGATGATGAAAGGCTTGGTGTAGGAGCGCAACGGAATCGCGAGCAAGGCGAAGATCAGCAACATGGCCAGCGCGAAACCGCGAAACAGCGAGCCGAGCGAATCGGCCTGCACTTGTTGCTCGCCGCCGAGGATATAGCTCAACTCCGGGTCTTCCTCCATGAGATTCGCCAGAATCGTACCGGTGAGTATGCCGTTGGCTTCTCCCGCCGAGATTACATCGATGTCGATATCACCGGCGACTGTGACGACGCGTTGCTCGTCCCGGCGCGAGATCGCCGGCGGGGAATTGCCCGAATTCATCGAAGCGACCTGCCGCAGGGGAACCTCGGCGCCCGAAGGCGTGCGGACAATGTATTCCTCGATATCGGTAATCGCATTGCGCTCCGCCTCGGGCAATCGGGCGTAAACGCGAACCTCTTCTCCGCCGCGTTGTACGCGCAAGGCCTCGGCGCCGAAAAACGCGGCCCGTGCCTGCAAGGCAAGATCCTGAAGATTCAGACCGAAGGTGCGAGCTTCAGGCCGCAATTCCAATTGCATTTCGCGCACGCCTGGAGTGTGATCGGAGCGTATGTCGAATACGCCTTCGATATTGCGCAAGCTGGCGACTACGGATTCCGCATGTTCGACAAGCCGCTCGGGATCCGGATGCGACAATATCGCTTCTATGGGATTGCCGAGATCGATTATGTCGCCGCTGAAAACGACCCCGCGCACATGAGGAAGAATGCCGACTTCGTCGCGCCAGGCCTGTGCGATTTCCGTGGTGGTGATGCCCCTGTCCTGAGCGCTGATCAACTTGAATTCCACGGTCGCGAGATTGGCTTCCGGATTCAGACTGGGTTGAGACGCCAGACCGCCGCCGGGTATCCGCGGCCGCTGGCCGACTACGACGATGCCTCCGTCGAGCAAATCCGGAGATCCGTCCGGCTGTTCGGCCGAGAGTCGTTCGATAACTTGCAGACCCGAGGCTTCCAGTTCCCTTGCGACTTCCCAGGTTCGCGCGGCCGTGGTTCCGTCGGGCATTTCCAGCGAGGCGGTGACGAAATCGCCTTCCACAACATCGGCGAAAAGGACCGCGATCAGGCCCGCGGGCAGCAGCGAGACGCTGACAATGAGAGCGCCGACGGCGCCGGCGACTACCACCAGCGGCTGGGCGGTGGTGAATTTGAGCCCCCGGTCGAGCGGCCCTTCGACGAAGGCTTGCAGTCCCCGGTCCACCATACCCTGGACGTCGGCGAAAAACCGGTCGACCACATTGGTTGGACGCCAGTCCGGACCCGGCAGATGCGACAGGTGGGCGGGCAATATGAACAGTGATTCCACGAGGGAGATCACCAGCATGCCGATGACGATGATCGGCAGTGCCCGCCAGATATCGCCGATCCCGCCTGGAATGAAAAGCAGGGGAATGAATGCCGCGATCGAGGTCAGTACGGCGAAGGTCAGGGGAATCTTGATTCTGCGCGTTCCGCGAATCGCCGCGGCTACGCCGGGCAATCCCTGCTTGCGTTCCTTGTAGATACTGTCCGCCGTCACGATGGCGTCGTCGACGATGATGCCGATCGCCAGCACGAAGACAAACAGGGAAACCGTGTTGATGCTGACATCGAACAGCAACATGACAGCGAGCGCGCCGACAAAGGCCGTGGCCAGGCCCACGGTCACCCAGATCGCCAGCCTGATCTGCAGGAACAGCGCCAGCGCGAAGAATACCAGCAGTAATCCGAGGGAGCCGTTCTTCAGCAACAAGGCTGCACGTTCGGAATAATCCGTCGATTCGTCGTTCCAGATGTCGATGCCGACGCCTTCGGGCAGGGAGGGTTCGATCGTTCCAGCGAGTTGTTCATACACCGCCGTGGCGACATTCATTATCTGTTCGCTTTCGGAACGGTAGATCTCTATGAAAACCGCCGGTTGATTCCTGTGCCGGACGATGATGTCCACCTCCTGAAACTCGTCGCGGACCGTGGCGATATCGCCGAGCCGCAACACGGTTCCATCGTCCTGGGCCACGACCACGATGTCCTCGAATTCCTGTTGCACATAGCGCTGACCCAGGGTCCGCACGCGCACCTGGGCCTCTGAGGTATCGATGCTTCCGGCGGAAAGGTCCAGCGAATTGGCGCGAACGATATTCGCGATATCGTCCAGGGTAAGGCCGAGAGCGCGCAGCCGCTGACCCGGAACTTCGATGGAAATTTCGTATTCGCGTACGCCGCTGACTTCCGCCAGGGAGACTTCGGGCAAGGCGGTGAACTCGTCTTCGATCTGATGGGCCAATTCCTTCAGCGATCGCTCGGCCATGTCGCCGTAGAGAATCAAGCGGATAATGCTATGACCGCTGGTCATCTCGCGAATTTCCGGCCGCTCGGCGCCGGTCGGAAAAGTCTGGATTCTGGCCACCGCCGATTCCACGTCGTTGAGCGCCTGGGCCATATCGACGCCGGAATTCATTTCCACGCGCACGGAAGCGATTCCCGGCGCGGCCACCGACCGTACCGTATTGACGTCTTCCAGACCGCTGACCTGGTCCTCGATCTTGATGACAATGGACTCTTCGATTTCTTCCGGGTTCGCGCCCGGATAGGCCATGGAGACTTCGACGGTATAAAAGTTTATGGCCGACCAGGCTTCCCGTTCGAGACCGGTCAGGGAGACGAGCCCGGCGGCGAGGATCGCCAGCATGAGCAGATTGGCGGCAACGCCGTTGCTCGCCATATAGGCGATGGGGCCCGGCGGTTCTCCCTGGTAAGGATCGCCGCCGTTCATTACAGCGGTTCGGCCTCGGTCAGCACGCGCATCCCATCGATGGCGAATTGCAGGCCGCCGGTAATCACCGGCTGGCCGGGCTGCAGGGAACCGGTGACGTAAGCTTCATCGTCGGCGCGCTGGAAAATCCGAACGGGAACAATGCTTATCGTGCCGCCGCCGTTCACCGCCCAGACTTCGTTGCCGGCTTGCAGCGCCGCGCGTGGAATCCGGTAAATGTTTGCCATGGCGACGCCTTCGATTTCGACATCGACGTATTCGCCGACGAGCAAGGGGGGATTGCCGCCGGCCGCCGGGCCGTTGACCGGAGACCCCGCGGTGAAGGGCTCCGGTACGCGTATGACGACGTCAACGGTCCTGGTTTGCGAATCGACCGAAGCTTCGGCCCGGTCCACATAGCCGTTCCAGACGAAGCTCTGTTCCCCGTATTCGGCGATTACGCGTACAGCCACCTGTTGCGAGTCGTCTCCCGCGCGAAGTTCCCAAAGTCCGGGAATCAGGGCGGCGTCGCTGTCGGGCAGGGCTACCAGGATTTCCGCCGCATCCGCCGCAAACAGGCTTCCGACCACTTGTCCGGGCGCCACGATCTGGCCGGCATCGACAGACTCCGCGCGCACAAAGCCATCGAAAGGGGCCGTGATCACGGTCCGCGACAAGGCCAGCCGGGCTTCGGCGAGCCGGGCCTCGGCGCGCCTGAGCGCGGCCTCGGCGGCCTGCAATTGAGGCTGCCGCAAGGTTAGCAGACCAGGTTCCGCGAGCGCATCGCCGATTTGCCGCCGGGAGAAACTCTCGTATTCGGCCGCCGCGATCTCGGCCCGCTCCTCCGCTTCGAGCATGGCCACCTGGCTTGCCGCCAGATCGGCCATGGCGAATTCGACCCGATAGCGGTAATCCTCTTCTTCGATTTCGAACAGCGTCTGCCCCGCTTCCACCCGGCCGCCGCTCACAAACGCGGGGTTTACGCTTTCAACCTTGCCGCCCACTTGCGGCGCGATATTGACTTCCTCGGCTGGCCGCACGGTCCCCGAGCCGAATACGGGAATGGCGCCAGGCGCTGAAGTCACCGTGCCGGTCAGGACAAAAGGTATCTGAGGCGGAAGTTCGCGGCTTTCCGGTTCCGGCGCAAGCGAAATCAGTAACATCGCCAAGGCCCCCGATGCGGCGACGATGACTATGGCGGCTAAAAATCCGGTAATTCTGCCCATGGCGTTCACTCGTTCGACAAGTATTGGATATCATCGGCGGTCCAGGCGCCGCCGAGAGCGCGATGCAGAGCCAGTCGGGAGAAACCGAGATCGCGCTCCGCGGCGGAAAGCGCGGCTCTGGCGCCGACGAGAAGTTGCGCAGCGCTCAGCACTTCCTCGTAACTGCCGATTCCGGCGGAGTATCTTTCGCCCTGCAATCCCGATTCGGCCAGGGCTTCGTCAAGAAAGGAAACCAGCACATCGTGACGGCGACGGCCGGCTTCGAGACCTGCCAGGGCGGCCTCGACTTCGTTGACGGCAGTAACGACGGAACTCCCGTAAGCGGCCGCGGCTTCGTTCAATTGCGCTTCGGCCAGTTCGACATTATCGCGCAGGCGCGAGCCCTGGATTGCGGGCCCCAGCAGATTGACGCTGAGATTGCGGAACCATTGATCCGGATCGAACCAGTCTCCGGCATCGGTAGCCTGCAGGCCGATCGAGCCTGACAGGGAAAGCGCCGGCAACAATTCGGCGCGTCTGACGCCGAGAGCGAAACGAGCCGCTTCCATACGCTGCCTGGCGCTGGCGACGTCGGGACGCTGAACGAGCAAGTCGGCCGGAATTCCTGCAGGCACCGGCTCGCCGCTGTCCGCGATGGACAATGCGTCAGGCAGCGAGCCGTCGATGTCGTCCCGAAATCCTCCGAGCAGGATCCACAGCCGCGCTTCGGCTTCGGCCAGCCCGGCTTCGAGTTGCGGCAGCCCTGCGCGGGCATCGCGCAGAGCCCGGCGCATGGCGTACAAGCCCAGGGCGTCGATCAATCCGCTTTCATAACGAGATTGCGCCAATGCCTCGCGCTCGCCGAGAATTTCTATGTTCTCAAACGCCAGTTCGCGTTGTCGCCGCAGGTCCACGAGTTCCAGGTAAGTGCGGACGGTTTCCGCGAGCACCGAAATCCTCGCTACCACATAATCCGATTCCGACGCGAGTTGCTGCGCGCCGGCAGCCAGCCGGGTGTTGCGATTGCGGCCCCAGAAATCCACCTCGTACGCGAATTCCGCGCCGAAGGTGTACGTCGTCAAGCCCAGGCGTTCGGGCAGCGTTATACCGAAGGCTTCGGTCAATTCGGAACCGAGTCCGAGTTCATCGAGTTGTGCGCCGATTCCCGCATTGGTGGGAGTATCGAAATCCTCAATGCCCGCGACGGGATTGACCAAGGGGTAGACAACGGCATCGGCAATGCGCGCCCTCGCCCGGGCCTGATCGACCCGCGCCACCGCCTGGGCGAGGTCGAAATTGGTTTCGAGCACGGCTTCCACGACCTGGTTGAGTACCGGGTCGGCGAAAGATTCCCACCAGGCCAGAGGCTGAGGAAAACCGTCGACTTCGCTCGCGGCAACCTGATCCTGTAGTTCAACAGCGGGTTCCGGGGTGGGCGGAAGCTGGGAAAACGGGATTGAACAGCCGGCCAGCAAGGCGCCCGCTGCCAACGCGAACATAATTCTTATTGGAATACTTTCCACCCGGTCAAATCCTTGGGTCATGCGTCCCCAACGGCAAAAAATTATAACACCCTGCAACTTGCGGGCAATCGGAAGCCTTTTTGCGCACCGGCGTGTTAAGGTATGGCGCGTGGAAAGAGCCAACATCGTCATCACCGTCCTCGTGATTTATCAGGTCGTGCTCCTGGGCATAGGTTTCTGGGCGTCGCGCCGCACCACGGACGGCAAGGATTTCTTCCTGGCGGGCCGCCAGCTCGGTCCGGTAGTGGCCGGAGTCAGCTACGCGTCAAGCGCTTCCTCGGCGTGGACCTTGCTCGGGCTGAGCGGAATCGCCTACGCAGCGGGAGTCTCGGCAATCTGGGTCGCGGCCGGCTCGATCAGCGGCATGTTCGTGGCCTGGTGGTGGATCGCGCCGCGGCTGATGCAATACAGCCGCACCCACGACCATATGACCCTGACGGACTTCCTGGCTCACGGGGCGGAAGGCGGCGCCCGCCGCGCCATCGTCTATCTGTCCTCCCTGGTCATCATATTCTGTTTCGTGTTTTACATAGCCGCGCAATTCCAGGGCGCCGGCAACATGTTTTCCTCGACTTTCGACATGTCGTTGCCCGCCAGCATTGGCATCGGCGCTGTCGTCATCATGATCTACACATTTCTCGGCGGCTTCTGGGCGGTAAGCGTCACCGACACCTTGCAGGGAATCCTGATGGCGATTACCGCCCTGTTGCTGCCCGCGGCGGCGATGATCTCGGTCGGGGGATTGCCCGGCCTGATTGAAGGCCTGCATGCGGTAAGCAGCTCCGAGCAGGTGAGCTTTGTCGCCGGGGGCGGATTCTGGTTTGCCGCGGGCGTCATTGTCGGCGGCATCAGTATCGGCATCGGCACATACGGTCAGCCGCATCTGCTCGTTCGTTTCATGGCTCTGCGCGACGAGCGGGCGCTGTTGCAGGCGCGCTGGATCGTGACTTTCTGGTACCTGGCGGTATATCTCGGCATGATTCTGCTGGGGCTGGCGGGACGAATCCTCTTGCCCGAGCTTGGCGATCCCGAAACCGTATTTTTCAATGTCAACGAAGAATTGCTGCCGCCGATCATCGGCGCGGTGCTGCTGGCGGCCGTACTGTCGGCGATCATGTCCACGGCCGACAGCCAGTTGCTCGTGGCCGCCGGCGTCATCGCCCACGATCTGGGCCTGGGCCATCTCGGACGGGCTTCGCTGCTGCGGGTGTCGCGGGTCGTGATCGTTCTGCTCGTGGCGGCCGCCGTCGCGGTCGCGCTCTATCTGCCCGAGAGCATCTTCAATCGGGTTCTCTTCGCCTGGATTGCCCTGGGCTCGGCTTTCGGGCCGCTGGTGTTTCTGCGGCTGGCGGGATACGACGCGGCGCCGGCGGCGATCGTGCTATCGATCCTGACCGGATTTTCGCTATCGGTGCTGTTTTACCTGATGCCCGACACGCCGGGCGAAATTCTCGAGCGGCTGGCGCCTTTCTGTTGCGCATTCGCGGTATTGCTGGCGGTTCGCAAACTGCAAATCGCCGCGCCGCGCCCCGAAACGGCCTAAAACCCGCAGTCGTTTTCCAGGAAATCGAACAGCGCGGTGTAGAACTGCATGTTGTGGTCGAAGCCGAGCGTGTCGACCGTATGCGCGGCGTCGATCAGTTTTTCGTAGCGAAAGGGCTTGCCGCGCCGCTCGAGTTCGAGCGCGAACAGGTCGCTATGCCGGATCGGCACGATGAGATCGCGGTCGCCATGGACAAGCAGGATCGGGATGTTGACATCGTCCATGTTCGCGATCGGCGAAAGGCCGCCGCGCGTACGCTGGAACATTTCGCGGAAACGGTAATTCCATTCCTCCTTCTCGATCAGTTCCATGCTGCTCACGCCGGCGCCGGCGATCGAGCACTTGTAGATGTTCGGCTCGCGCATGGCGCCGACCATGGCCGAATAACCGCCGTAACTCCAGCCGAAAATCGCCATCCGTTCGGGATCGGCGATGCCCTGTTCGACAAGAAACTGCATGCCGTCGTCGACGTCGTCCTGCATCCTGTAGCCCCATTGCCGGTCGCCGGCCGCGAAATAGTCGTAACCGAAACCGGTCGAGCCGCGGAAATTGGGCTGCAATACCGCATAGCCGCGGGAGGCAAGCAGATGCGGCCATTCGTCCCAATAGGAGGAATTCCAATGCAGCGAATCCCGCGATTGTGGCCCGCCATGAGGATTCGCTATCGTGGGATATGGCGGTTCGCCACTGGGGGGCAAGGTCAGCACCGCGTTCAGCATCATGCCGTCGCGCGCTTCGTACCAGACCACGCGGCTGTCGCCGATCTGTTCCGGTTCGACTGCCGTGGTGCGGCCGATCAGTTGCAATTGCTGCTTGTCGGTCAGCAGATAGTAACGGCCGGGCTCACTGGGTCCGGTCGACTGGATGACGATGAACTTGTCATCGGCGGCGCGGTCGTGGATCGAATTGAAATTGCCCGGGGGAAGCGCGGCGTCTATTGAGCGCTGCAACAGTTCGGCTTCCTCGTCGATGTAATAGATCTGCGGCGCGTCTCCGACGAAATAGAATCCCACCAGGCGCGGATCCTCCTCGCCGTCGATACAGGCCCGGGAGATACACGCGGTAACGACGTTTCCGGCGTCGTAGCGGTCAATGGCGAACAACAGTTCGGGCTCGACGTCCGGCGCGGTCATGTCGTAGAGGAATATGCCTTCGGTATCCCTGTTCTGGGCCGTAAGCACATAGACCTGATTCGGTTCGCCCGGCACGAATCCGAGCACCGACAGCGGACGGCGATCGTCCACGTCGAAACTCAGCCATTCGTTCCATTCGGTTTCGTCCTTGAGCCGGTATTGCATGTATATCCGGTTTTCGTTGCGGGCTACGACCGAACGGATTCGCAGATCGCCGTCGTAGTCGAAACGGTAGTCGAAATAGCTCGAAGAGAGCTGCAACAGCGATTCGCTGCGTCCGTCCTCGATATTGACTCTGAATATCTCGGTGCCGACGTCGTTCGAACCGAACCAGCTTATCAGCACCCAGTCGTCCTCGTCGGGCAGGCGGTGCACGACGTTCGGACTCGCCAGTCGCTGAACGACAGTTTCCGAGACAAAGCGCGCGATATTCGACTTGCTGGGCAATTCCACCCAGCGGCCGCCGTCAAACCCCACCGACAGCAACTTGTATGCATAGGTCTTGACCCGGCCGGGTTGACCGATGCCCGGAGTGTTGTAGCCGACGCGCCGGCCGGGGACTTCCACCGGCTGCCTGGTGCGAACGAGCAGGCGTTCGTCGTTGGCCCAGTTGATGCCGATGATATCCATCGTGTCCGAGCCGAGCGTATAGGGCGCCGCGGACATGTCGGCGGTCTCGAATACCTGGATCACGTAATTCTCGCCTTGTCCGGGCAGACGCACGACGGCCAGGTTTTCGCCCGAGGGCGACAGATCCACATCGAGAATGATGGGACGCATGGCGAAAGCTTCGAGCGGCGGTTGCTCCTGCGCCTGTATGCTTGCCGGCAACAGCAAGGCGGCAAGCAAGCCGGCCAGGGCGGAAAAGTCGAAGATTCTGCTTCTGCAACTCATTTCCTGGTACCTCCGGTCACTTCGCGGTCACGGGCCCGTGAAACTGTAGCTCACCGACGCGAAGAGGCGCCGGCCCAGGTAGTCGTAACCGGCGCCGATGGGGATGTTGAAATTTACCGGCGCGGTTGCCGATGGACCCCATGCGGCCCAGCCCACTCGCGGAGGCTCGTCGTCCAGCAGATTGATGATGCCGGCCACGAGGACAAAGCGTCCGTTGGGATCGACAAAGCGGGCCGACAGGGTATGGTACAAGGTGCCGTCGGCCTTGTGCAGATTGGTTACGGACCTGTCGCTGAACAACTCGTAAACCGGCTCTTCGTCCGTGGAACCGACATAGTCCATGGACCAGGTCAAGGTGTAGTCGCGCCAGTCGAAGCGAAGGTCCGCTTCCCCGCGCCATTTGGGGTAGGCATGGTGGCCGATGTACTGGAATGGATCGCTGTCCCCGGTCAGTCCGTACTCGTAGCCGAGAACTCGCGTAGCCAGTACGTCGAAGCTCAAGTCGCCGAACCCGAATTCCCGATCGGTGCGCAGGGAAATGTCGAAACCGCGGGATCCTTCGACGGCGACGTTTACAAACGAGGAATTTACGAAGCTGAGGTCGCCGCTCTGCGTACGGTCTCCTATCAGCGCGCATTCCGGCGCCGTGAAGTTTGCCGAACTGTAGCAACGTGACAATACGGTTCCCGCCCCGAGCCGCGATATCGAGTTGTTCAGGT
Source organism: Gammaproteobacteria bacterium (assembly GCA_009844085.1). Taxonomy (GTDB): domain Bacteria; phylum Pseudomonadota; class Gammaproteobacteria; order Pseudomonadales; family Pseudohongiellaceae; genus UBA9145. The sequence goes on from VYCF01000071.1 coordinate 102,974, forward strand.
CGATATCGTAGTAGTCGAACGCCAGGCTCAAATCCACGCCGAGTACGGGTATATAGTCGGCAAGGTCTGGAGTTACTACCAAGCCCACGGTTTTGGATTTGGAAGTTTCGGCCTTGAGGTCGAGATTACCCCCGGTGATCACATTGACCGAAGAAGTGGCGGCGTATCCCGGCGGTATGACTCCCTGCTCCTCCAGTCTGGCGCAGTTCTTGAAACGCTCGCTGCCGGAATCGATATCACTCGCCGGGTCACGGTAGTTGTTGCAGGGATCGATGGATGCGCTGGCGAATCCCGTCTGGTTGGCGAGGAACAATTCGTAGATCGCCGGCGCCCGGAACGAGGTTCCCAGCGACGCGCGCAATCGAAACGTCGTATTCGGAGCATAGTTGAGCAAGGCGCGCCACGTGGTGTCGTCGCCATAGGAGCTGTAATCGGTCCAGCGATAGGAAGTATTCAGCGTCAGTTCCTCGACCCAGGGCCGCCCGCCGAGCAGCGGCAACTCCACTTCGCCATAGACTTCGCTGACCCGGTCATCGCCTTGGGTACGCCCGGCGCCGGTGAATCCCCATTGGTTGTCGTTGACCGAAGCCATGGACGGGCGGTCGTCGAGTTCCCTGCTGCGCCATTCCAGGCCAAGTACGCCACGCGCCTCGCCGGCCGGCATGTCGAACAGGCGCCCTTCGAGGTTGAAGGTCGCTGTGAGCAGGTCGTAGTCCGTCTCCAGATGCTGGATTTCGCTGATATAGTCCGCCGCGCTCCGGTCCACTCCTCCCCTGATTGCCCTGGCGTTGAACAGATCGAGGGGAACGCAGGACGGATCGAGGCCCTCCGACAGAATTCTGCTCAATACGGCGTCTTCAAATCCGGACCCGGACGCGTAATACATCTGCAATGGATCAAAGACGCATTGCAGGCTTCCGTCCGGCGCGACGCCACTCGAGAGGGAACGCGCGACCTTGTCCTTGAGCCAGCTATCGTAGCTCCAGCCGCCCCGGCTCCAGGAATAACCGACGTTCACGTCCCAGGAGAAATCGCCCCGGTCGCCGTCGAATCCGAGATTCAGCGCCGTGACGTCGTTTTCCACGTGGGTGTCCGGGTCGAGCATGTCGTAGCTCATGACGATGGGGCGGGCAACGCCGCCGACGACACCGAACGGATTGGTCGGATTGTTCGGATGTACGAAGGGGAAAAACTGCCGATGGACGCCACCGAACACATCTTCGCGGCGGCTGAAGTAAAACTCGTAGGTGGCGCTGGCTGCGCCGAGGACATCGCCCAGATCGAGATCGAGCAGGCCGTCGCTGTAGAGTTGCACGAGTTCGCGTTGCGGCAGCAGGTCTTCGTCAACCCAGTTGCGGTCGTCACGAAATCCGGTTTCGACGATACGGCCGCCATCGGGCCCGTATGTCGCCTGGCGCCAGGGGATGCCGAGGCCGAACAGATTGCCCGAATTGTCGGGAATCAGGGATATGGGGGTGCGGGCAATGCCATATACATCGGCGTAGCCATTGATCGAACCGAAACATCGGCCCGCGGTCGGCGCGAACAGCGAAGGATGCAATTCTCCGTTGGTCAATTGCCGCTCGCTGCAGGTGCTGAACTCGCGTTCGAAGCGCTTGACCGGCCCGAACTTCGAGGTCTCCAGGGCGAAGTCGATATAACCGCGGTCGAAGGTCTGGCCCCACAACATGCTTACCGCGCCATAGTCGGCGTCGTCCTGCCAGTCCACTTCGACGATGAAATCGTCGAATCGCCGGCGGGTGATGATGTTGACGACGCCTGCTACCGCGTCGGCGCCATATACCGAAGACGCGCCGTCCTTGAGTACTTCGATGCGTTGTACGGCGATGAATGGAATCGAACTGAGATCGACGTTGGAAACCTGTCCGCGAGTGCCCGCGGCGGTGAAGCGGCGGCCGTTCAGCAGTACCAGGGTGCGGCCGGCGTCGAGATTGCGCAGGCCGAACGTGCTTGCGCCGGGACCGCCGGAAACGACGAAGCCGGTAAAGGTATTGTCGATCTGCACACCGGAAGCGAGAGCGCTGCCCTGCAATATCTCGGAGACGTTGTCGAGCCCGCTGAGCAGGGCCTGCTCGTTGGTGATCACCGTCAGCGGCAGCGAATCCGAATAGGCGTCGCGCCGGATGCGCGAACCGGTGATGACGATTTCGTCGATTACCGGTTCGCCGATGGCGTCCCCGAGGATCGAGGATTGTACCGTGGTTTCCTCGACGGCCTGATCGTCGTCGGCATCCGCGGCCGGCGGTTGCGCCAGCGCGGACCCACTCAATAGCATCAAGCCGGCGATTGCCATCGCCAGCCATGTGACTGTCTTCATCTCCTACCCCTGTCCCCCCGCAAGCTATTGCGGAAAAACTTCAAATGTACCACAGCGAATCGCATGAATCGCCGATTTCTCAACGCACCGGACGCGCGTGGGCGGAGCCTCTGAATATCGCGTTCACGAGTATCACGTTGAGACCGTCAAGGTACGCGCGAACCGTCGGATCCTGGGTGAACGCGATCACCTGGCCGGCGCCCCGGGGCTGGGACAGCGCAAACGGCTTGTATGCCAGTTGACGCCGGTTTTCCTCCCAGAGATAGCCGCTCGCGAGCAATTCGTCGGACCCCTGGAATCGCGCCACGTTGACGCCGTCGTCGATGCGGATGGGCGTGTAGATTTCCGAACCGCGGATCAGGACATTGAGAACCGGGGCGACGCCCGCGGCGAGCCAATGTTCCGGATGCACGTCCGCTCTCGCCATCACGCCGGAGACCGGGTATGGACTGTCTTCCAGCGCGATGGTTCTTTGCCTGAACTGTTCCTCTTCCGTCAGATACGTTCCGGCCACCGTGGCGCCCTCTTCTTCCTCTTCGCCGGGCTCGACTTCCACGACCGCCCTTTCGCGTCTTACCGCGAGCAGATCGACTTCCGGGTCGGCCAGAAAGCGCGTGGCGTTGCCCATGGCAATCAATACGCCGCCGTCGCTGACCCAGTTCTTCAGGTTTTCCACGCCTGCTTCACCGAGTGTGCTGTTATAGCTTCCGCCGGCGGTCAACGGCAGAAGCAAAACCTGGTAGCGATCGAGATCTGCCGAACCAAGCCGATCGGTGCGGATCGGAGTGACCGGGTAATCGAACTGCCGTTCGATGACGAAGCGCGTATTGCCGGCACTGTACGCCGCGGTCGGCTCATCCCAGGCGATCGCTACCCTGGGAGCGTTGAATCGCACTACGTTGCCGCTGCCGAAACTCGGACCGTCGGTCACCCAGCTATCGTTCACGGCGACGACTTCGGCGCCGGTTTCGCGCGCGAGTTCGGACATGGTTCCGTACAAATCGCCGGGATTGTCGGCAACATCGATGATGAGCGTTCCGGCCGGGTAGTCCCTGCCGAGATTGGTGAAGGCGAGATCGTTGCTCTTGATATCGAGTCCGGCAAGCAGGCCCTTCGCCAGCAGCCGCGCTGCCGGGGCCGAACCCCAGGGAACCAGATAGGCGACTTGAGCCTCGCCGCCTTGCACCTCGGCGGGTATGAACAGTTCCGGTCCGGCGGCTTCGAACTCGCCGGCGGGTACGCGGTCGCAGATATTCATGTCGACATTGAACATGTGCGGCAGCGACCAGGCGGTCACGTCGTAGATCTGATCCGGCAGATTGTTCGCCCGCCGCTCTTCCTGTTCGGCGAGAAAGTCGTCCTCCATGGATACCTGGGGTTCAAGCAAGGTGCGCACGAAGCGCTTGGCGGGCTGGTCCGCCCTGATCAGGTAGCTGCCGGCTGCATAGTCGATTCCGCAGGCGTCGAATGCCCCGGTTGCGCGCAATACTTCAACTCCCTGACGGGTCAGCAGTCCGGAAATGCGGGTTACGGCGGCCTGGTCGGCCTGCACCGGAAACAGATAGGCGCGGTTTTCCTCCTGCTCGCCTTCCTCGATGGCGGTGACCTGGTAGTCGTAAAAATCGGTCAGGAATTTCTCGCGGTTGACGGCAACCGTTTCCGCCGTGGAAAGCGAAGTCAGAAATTGATTGCGCACGGTATAGGCGTAGGTCAGGTCGTTGCCGTCGTATTGACGGAACACCAGTCCCCGCGACGAAGCCTGCTCGTAGGTCATGGCGATGCCGCCGTAGTACGACGGCCAGCTCGCGCCATAGCCCGGATAGAAAGCGTCGTAGATCTCGCGGGTAAAGTAATCGAGGCCGAATTCGTCGAACCATCTGGCATGGTTGCGGCCGAACAATTGCAGGCTTTCGGTCTGGTCCGCAGCGAGGTGCGGATTGTAGGGAACCGCCTCGGGGGCGAAGAAATAGGTGCTGTCCCCACCCATTTCGTGCGCGTCGACAAAGACCACCGGATACCATTCCTGCAAGGCGGCGATGCGGCCCCGGGTTTCCGGCTGGGTCATGATGAACCAGTCCCGGTTCATGTCGAACAGATAGTGATTGGTGCGGCCGCCGGGCCAGGGCTCGTCGTGTTCCGCCGAGAGCCGGTCGGAATCGGGCTCGAGTCCGAGAGAACTCGTGAAATGGTGGATGAAGCGGTCGCGGCCATCGGGGTTCTGCATCGGATCGATTACGACCACGGTGTCGTCCATGATGTCCGCCACGCGTTCGTCTCCGCGCGAGGCGAGCAGATGATATGCGGTCAACATCGCGGCGTCGGTGGAGGATATTTCATTGCCATGCACGCCATAGGAAAGCCAGGTTACCGGCGGCTGGTTCCCGATGATGGCCTCGGCTTCGTCCGGAGGAGTCTGCCGGGGGTCTCTGAGGCTTTGCATGCCGGCTTTTACGTCCTCGATCCGGTCCATGTTGTCTGCCGACGAAAGCGCCACGTAGATCAGTTCCCGCCCCTGCCAGCTTTGCGCGTATTCGACGATTTGCACGCGATCGGGCGCGGCCTCGGCGAGCGCTTCGAAATAGCGGATCGCATCGCGATGCCAGGTGATCCGCTCGCCGGGGGCGTAACCGAGTACCTGCTCGATCGAGGGAATCGCCGGATCGTAGTCGTCGTCGGTCCAGAACCGGAATTCGTCCTGGGCTGCCGTCATTGACGTCCAGCAGAACAGCACAATTGCGCAGACGAGCACTTTCAGTTCAGACGGTTTTCGTAACATCGCATTCATCTCTTCGGTAAGTGTCGATACTTTCGATTCCACAAAAAAGCCCACTCAAGGCGAGTGGGCTTTTTCGATCAATCACATGAGCGTTATTGCGGGGGATTCCCGATCGGGGTTCCCTCCCTGCGCCATTCTCCGTACAGGAACTCCTCGGAGAATTCCGCGCATTTGAACTCGAGCAACTGCATGTTGGGCTCCATGCGCCGGTATAGCGGCAGGCTGATCGTCCAGGGTTCGGTGAAGGTCTGGGGATCGGTGATGGTGGCCTCGTAGTCGATATGGTCGGGGCCGCTGAAGGTCCAGCGTTCTTCGACGACCATTTCCCAGCTATGGTGATTGCCCGCCCGGTCGAACCAGGTGTCGGGCATCTGGCCGGTCACGCGCACGACCAGGGTATCGCCCTCCCAATGTGCGTTGGAATGGCCCATCCAGGCATCGACCTGGGAAGTGATTTCAGGCTGATCTACATAGAGTATGCGGTTGGCTTCGGCATATTCGTAGGCGATCAGGATCACATCCGTCGATTGCACGATCTGGAAGGGGAAAGGCATATAGTTCGCACGCGGCACGCCGGGCATGAAACACTTCGTGAGCGGATCGTTTTCCAGCGCATTGGCGCGATTGGCGTCGCGCACCCGCAAAGCCTGCTCATTGTAGGGAATGCGTCCTCCCTCGACGATGCCGAGACTGGCCGGAATTGCCGAATGGGCGCCGAACAGGCCGGGGTGAGGACCCATTCGCGCCGCATGAGGTTCGATATCGTAATGCGCCGAAGTGATCGCCTGCCAGATGCCACTGAAATCGGGCTTGCCGGACGGCGTACGCGGAATGTCGTCGTTCTGCGCCCAGGCCGGCGTCGCCAGCAGCAACGCACAGCCCAGAATTGCGGCGGCCGCCGCGCGGCGCGTGTCTAAAGTGCTATTCATCAGACTAAAGTTTCCTGAGTTGTGAATGGAATCAATCGCGCTCGGGCAAATCGTCGCCCTCGGCCAGACGCTGCTCGTCGACGCGCGCGCCGCGCAAGGTGTTCATCATGCCGTAGTTGCCTTCGTGGCAGGCATATTCGTAGATCTGCCCCGCCACCTTGATCATCGGAACCACGGCCGTGATCCTGTCGGTGAAAGTGGACGGATCGTCGATGGTGAACTCGTATTCGACGGTGTCATACGCGGTGCGCGTGAAGCGTTCGGTCAGCACCATGTCGTAATCCGTGCCGGTGCTCGCGAAAGTCTGGCGGTAGCCGGTGAAATTTTTCGTTTCCACCACCAGCGTGTCGCCGTCCCACCAGCCGCGGGAGTCGCCGGACCACAGTCGGACGTCGTCATGCAGGGGCGGCTTCTCCACCAGCGGCACGATACGGGCGTCGTGAATCATTTCGGTCATGATGACCGCGGTGTCGCGGTTCTGGAAAATCTGCATGTTGTTGTTGTACAGGCTCGGCACGAAGGGCGGGCCCGAATTGAAGCCGACGATGCAGCGCTCGGACAGGCCGCGATCTTCCGGTCCGTCCTTGCTGATGCCGCCGACCACGTATCGCACCGGGCGTTCGCCGGGGATATCGGGGCCGAGGCCGCCGAATTGCCGCGCCGCGCCTTCAACCGCGGGCGGAATCCTGCCGTCTTCGGGGTGAATGATGTGCGAGGTGCGAACTACGTCGCCGAGTCCCGCCACTTCGATCCAGAAATCGTTATAGCCGCCGGGGTTGCTCGTCGCCTCGGGAGCTTCCGGGTCCAGCACGAGTTGCGCCGCGGCGGCGTCGGCGGCGGCGCGGTTGGCCGCGACCTGGGCCCGGCGTTCTTCAAGTTCTTCCTCGGTCAGGAATTGCTGCGCGCCATATCTTTGCGGCCGCTGCATGGGCACGTCGGAGGAGAAATTCCATACGCCTTGCAGATCGGGCTGCCCCCATTCCGTGCGCGGAACCTGGTAATCCCCGTTCTGGGCCAATGCGAACGATCCGGCGAACAGAAATGCGATAAAACCGGTCAAAGTCTTGATTTTCATCGTTAGTCTCGTTTCATCGATTGGATGAGTTCGGTGAGGCGCTAAGTTTAAACGCTGGAGCCCCAAAGAAAAAGGGCTCCCGAAGGAGCCCTTTTTCGGTTGTGGGCGATTTCCGGATCAGAAATCGTAAACCAGTCGAGCGTAGAGGATTCGGCCCATTACATCCTGCAAGCCGCCTACCACGCCCATGAACTCCGGAGAGCGCTGGGGTTCGCGGTCGAACACGTTGCGCGAGCCGATGGTCATGGCCATCTCGCCGTCGAACAACTCAAGGCCGCGATAGGTATACGCCAGGTCCATGTCGGTCCAGGCATAGATGCCGGTCTCGAAGATTCCGCCAGGTCGATAGAACCCGCTGAAGAAATCCATGTGCGAGTAGGACGGTCCGTCGTAAGGCAGGTCGTCGATGTAGTGGACCGTGGAAACCACGGAGTGGTTGCCGTTGGTCCAACTCATGCGCATATTGACCTTCCAGGGCGGCAATTCAGGCGCAGCGCCGGTGCCCCAGTTGTACTTGCCTGCCACGTCGCGCGGCGGGGATTCCGGGTCGCTTTGCACCAGGAATTCCTGCACGTATGTGGCCTGCAGTCCGATGCGGAAATCACCGATATTGTCGAAGCCGAACGTGTAGTTGGCGTCGAAGTCCATGGCGGTGACCTTCACGAATTCCGCGTTGATCGACCCGCGGCAGCAAATCTCCAGAATCGTGGCGACATCGCCCCGGGAACGGAGGATTTGCTTGTTGGAGCGGGGATCGTTCACCCAGGCCTGCAACTGGTCCAGCGAAGGCTTGCCGCTACCGGAAAATCCGGTCGCCTGCCTGAACACCTCGAATTCCTCGTTGAGGATGTCCTGGGCGTTCTTGCCGACGATTCGATTCTGGAAGTCGATCTGCACCCATGTCGCGCTGAAATCGAAATCGTCGAAGGCGATATCGAAACCGAGCTGCTTGGAGTCGGAAGTCTCATTGTCCAGATTCGGATTGCCGCCGCCGCAGGTCGTTGTCCAGGCTTCGAAAGTGCTGAACGGGTCGCTCACCGTACCGAGTCCGCAAGTGACCGGATTCAGCAATTGCTCCAGCGTCGGCGCGATGAACGCCTCGCCCGCGGTGGCGCGCAAGGTGAGCCAGTCGAGCGGGGCGAAAGTTATGCCATACTCGGGGACCGTAGCGGTCTGGCCGGTACTGAACTCCTCGTGGCGCACCGCCAGTTCCACTTCAACGGTGTCGAGCACCGGCAGGGCGAACTCGGCGAAATACGCGTCGATGTTTCGCGATCCGCTGCTGGCCCGCTCCCTGTTCGAGCTGCCAATCCAGGTGACGCCGGCCAGTTCCTCTTCCGAAGGAATGTTGAGGTACTTGTCGTCGCGGAACTGGTAGCCGAGGGCTGCGCCGATCGGTCCGCCGGGCAACTCGAATCCGCCCAGCGGAACCTCGCCGTTGATGACGATGTCAACCGTGGTCAACTTGTCCTCGATGACTTCAATGCTGCGTCCGGCGACCGCGTTCATCACGTGAACCGAATTGTTGTCCTCGGGGTTCACGATCAGGAACGGGCTGTAACAGGCGCTGCGGTCATACACGATATCGCATTGCAGACCCTGTTGCATTGCGGTGATGTCGTAGTTCTGGTTCGACATGAACTGCAGTTCGCGATAACCGTGGGTATACGCTGCCTCGCCTTGCCAGCCTTCCAGGAACGGGACCGTGAATTCCGCCTCGAACGAGTAACGGCTGATGTGGTCGATATTGTCGGACAGGTTGGCTGCGTCAGCCGAGTGGCCGTGGGACCGCGTATGCGTCTTGTTGATCGGACGCAAGGTTCGCGCCACGACGTCTTCGTACAGCGGAATCCAGCCGTTCGGATGCACGATCGCGTCCATCAGTCCGTCGTTGTTCAGGTCATCCATGCCGCGATCCGGAAGACCGTCCCCATTCCAGTCGACGCCGAAAAGGTTATCGGCCGGGTCGGAGCAAACGAAGGGGTTGAAACGATCGAATCTGCCGCCCGCACAAGCCCGGAAAGGATTGCCCGGGTGTTCGCCGCGAACCGCCGGCAATTCGCCGATGCGCGAGTTGCCCGGATTGGAGGTCGAGGTGTAAGTCCGCTCGGCTATGCGGGTGTGGTAGCCCTGGAAGGAAAGCGTCAGATCGTCGTTGACGTCGTAGGAGAGATTGGCGAACAACTGCGTTTTTTCGAGCGGCTCGCGCGCACTGCGCTGGTCGCCGAAATCGAAAAAGCAGCTTGTGCCCAGTCTCATGCCGTAGGCGTTTGCGGCCACGCCGGGGGTATAGTCTGTTCGTTGCGAGCCCGGAGTACAACTGGGATCGGCCGCTCGACCGCGGCTGCCAGTATACATGCCGTCCTCGTCGCGATTCGGCACGAACCAGTTGCCCGGCGCGTTCGACGAAATCACCAGGCCCGAGTTGGCCAGCAGGCTCCGCTCGTTCCAGGCCAGCCGGCTGTTCTGGTGAAACTGTCCGGCCAACACCATGTCGACGCCGCCGAGATCGCCGCCCCAGAGGAACTGCACCGAATGCTCGTCGTAGTCGCCGCGGGTATCGCCTTCGGCGAATGTCTCGATCCTGAACCCGTCATACGAGGTGTAGGGCACGAAGTTGACGACTCCCGACACCGCCTCGTTACCGTACAGCGCCGCGTTTCCGTCCGCCACGATATCCATTCGCTGGATCGCGATCGTGGGGATCATGGCGAGAACGTTCTCGTTTACGACGCGCTTGCCGTCGAGCAAGGTCAATGTCGAGCGGGCTCCCAGGCCGCGCAGGTCGACAGCGGTGGAACGGGAATCCTGTCCCTGGATCGTATTGGTGATCTGGGAAGCGTCGCCGTTCACGAACGTAAGTTGCGACACCACCTCACCGAGGTTCAGGGTGCCTTCGGCTTCCAGATCTTCTGCAGTAAGAGTAACTACCGAAGATGCCTGATTGAAGCCTTCCGTGCGACGGATATAGGAACCCGTTACGATAACCTCTTCTACCGTGGCCTCGTCCTGCGCAAGGCTCGTGCCGGCGACCGGCAAGAGCGATAGCGAGACGGCCGCGCAAAGCAGGCTTCGCTTATGTGGAATCTTGAACTGCATAATATCTCTCCATCGAAAATTCGACTGTTTTATGAGCGAAAGCGGCGCGGAATGCCGTTCCGATCAGTTTTTGCGGCGATCTCCCGCGGGGCGATTTCTCCGCCGGCGTCCGGGCCGGGCTGCATGACAAAACCAGTACGTACTTGAAGATCAGGGTTCTGTCCTGCGGCGACGGTCATGTCCCGATCGGCCAATCCCTCGCCGACCCTGCCGAACCAGACCTTCCGGACGAGAAATCGCCATGCCGGAATCTCCGCATCGCCGCATACTAAAAACATTTATTCGGGAGTGTCAAACAAAAAAGCCGACTTCTCGGCACGCAAGTGTTACATGCCCACACATTTACCCGAATTCGCGCCTCGGCTGCGCGGGAAGAGACGCCGGGTCATAGATCGGCCACGGGGTCCGGTTCCGGCATGGCGCCGTCACCGGGCGGGGATTCCGGAGATGCGGGAGGCGCATTGCCGAAGACGCCGGATTCGACTCTAATCAGGCGGCCGTTCAGGTCGAAAAGTTGGCCGTCGATTCGTTCCAGGCGGTTTTCGACGCGGTCAAGACGATCGTCCACGCGATCAAGGCGGCCGTCTATTCCGTTGAATCGAATGTCTACAGCATCAAACCGGGCGTTTACTTCGCCACGGAAAGAACTCATTTCGTTGCGGAGCGAACCGGTCATCCATGCCATGGAGCCAACAGTAGAGCCAATAATCGCCAACACGGCCACGAGCAGGTTCAAGTTTTCAGCTACCGGGCGCCGGGCTGTTTTCACAAGATTGGACATATCCATTTCGGGACAATCGTAGCAAGTCGCGGTTACATGGCAAGTTTTTGCGAAAAAAACCGCAGGCGGGCGGCTTCCGGTCATTTTCCGTAACGCAGTCGGGCGACGGCGGAGCGGCCGGCTATTTCCGCCCGGGCGTACCTGGCGGGCATCCCAGGCGACTTCCAGCGCCCGACGGTCTGCAACTCCACGAGTCCTGCGCCGGCGCCGGCCAGACTCTGCGCCGCACCGACGCGCAAGGAATGCCCTCTGACGGTTCCTTCAATGCCGGCGTCTTTTGCGCATCGTTGAATGATTGCGCGCATGGAATGTGCGCTGAGTCCATTCTTCAGGACCGCTCCGTCTTCGCGTACCTGGCGGAACAGGGGGCCGTCGTCAATGGCGGCGCACCCAATCCATGCCTGTAAACGGGTCACCGTGGAAGCGCCGAGATAGAGTACGGCGCCGAGACCTTCCTGATCCGTTTTGGAGAATCGAATGACAAGGCGGCCCGAACCGTCTTTGCGAGCGGCGAAGTCACCTGTCTGCAATGCCGAAAGTTCGCCGACTCTAAGCAAGGCGTCGCTCGCGGTGGCGACAATCGCGGCGTCTCGAATACCGGCGAGTTTCTTTCGTCGCCCGGACGCAATTTCCGCCATTCGGTCGGCTTCTTCCCAGGTAATGCCTTGCGCCTGACCGCGGCCACGTTCTCGCCCGGCGCGGCGGATCCCCGCGAGAACCCGTTTTGACGATGGGCCATAAGGAACATCCCAGTCGGCTACTTTCGCGGCGAATTGAATGGCGGCGACCACCTGGGAGCAAGTAGCCGGCGAGTTCCCGGATTCGTGCAACCAGGCAAGGTATTCGGCGAAAGTCTCGTCTGTTAGCTGGTGGTTGCCCAACCATGAATTCAATCTCGCGATCGCACCCTGATACGCGCGCCGCGTCGCTGGCGCAACCGAATCGGAGGCAAGCTCGCGCGCGGAATTCGAGAAGCTTTTGCAAAACTCGGATTTGATGCACAAGTTCGGAGAGAATCCCGAAGAGGTAAGTAACGGCATAACCAAAGCTCCATGCAAAAGGTTACGTTATAAGAGGTTATCGTAACCGGTTCGTACATCCGCCGTTCGGAGGGATTCACCCAGGCGTCCTCGGTAACCCAACTTACCGCCGAGGATTTGGAAGCCGAAGGCACGATGAATCTGGGCGAAGTGGTGCAGAATCTGTCGTTCGTTAACGGCGGCGCTTCGGCTATCACGAACACCTTCCAGCGCTCCGGCGCGGATTCACGCGCCACCAATATCGACTTGCGAGGATTAGGACCCCGTTCCACGCTGACCTTGCTGGATGGCAAACGTCTGGTGAACGAAAACGTAAATGCATTGATCCCGACGATCGCCATCCAGCGAATGGACATCGTTGCCGACGGCTCCGCAGCGCTTTACGGCAACGAAGCCGTGGCCGGCGTGGTCAACTTTGTGCCATACCGCAGCTATGAAGGCTTGCGCATAGATACCTTTGTCGAGCAGGATTCCCGCGGCGACTATGACGAACATGCGGTTCAGGTGTTATGGGGTGAACAGTTCGGCGACCTGGACCTGGTGCTGGCTGGCGAGTTCCGCCAATCCGGGCGGCTCGGCTATGACGAGCGGCCCACGCTCGCCAACTCCGGTCTCACCTGGTCGTCCGTCGCACCGGGCAACTACTGGCTGCCGACACGCGACGAGAACGGCGAATATACCGGCGAGAGGATCAGGGCGAAGGATCCGAATTGCGGCGCGGAAAGAGACTTTATCACGGCGCACCTGGTGGCGAGCCGTTACGGCTTTGCCCACTCCGACGGCGTCAGTTGCATGCTCGAATACGGGGACAATCACAGCTATCGCAATCCGATCGGCGCCAACAAGTTCTTCGCGAACGCGACTTGGGACGTAAACGACGATCTCACGCTTTCGCTGCAGGGCTTCGTGACGCGCTACGGCGAATTGGGTTACGGTTCGACTTCCAACCCCGGCAACCAGCGTGTGCGGGAACTGCCCGCAGTTCGCGGCGAAATGCCGCACAATCCTTTCCGGGCCATGAATGCTCTGGGGCAGCCGCTTTACGCCGTAGACTACAATGCAGACGGCATTCCGGATCGGGATTCCGACAAGGACCTCAACAACGACGGCTGGCCCGATCCAATCCTGACCCCGAACGGCGGTCTGGTTCCCTGGCTGCCCTTGTACGAAGACGTGGGGATCCGCGGCATTCGCATTCTCAACAAGTCCATGACGCAGATTTCGGCGCATTCAGCAGACAAGGACAACCTGTCAGACAACATGGACCGACTGCACCGCATTACTTTTCAGGGCGATTTCAATGTGCCCTTTATCGAAGGCTGGCAGGGTATGGTCGCCTATACGTACAACTACCGCGAGATCGATTTTATGTCGAATCAGAATTATGACTTCGACGCGATCGTGCAAGGTCTGGAGTGCGATGTGGTAAACGACCGCGAAGGCTGCTATACACCTTTCTATATTACGGATCCTTCCCAAGGCACCCATGCCCATGTGCTTGACGCTATCGCGGCGCGGGAACGCGAGCAGGTGGAAGATACGCTGGGCTTGTTGGATATCGTGTTCAATGGCGAAATTCCGCTATTCGGCTTCGAATTGCCGGGTGGGCCAGTGGCGGCCGCAGTCGGCTACCAATACCGTGACGGCGCGTATAAAAACACGCCATCCGCCGTGGAGATCAGGGGCGCCCCCTTCATCGGGTCTTCTACTCCCGAAGACATTACCCAAGGCAACCGGGAAGTGGATGCCTTTTTCGCTGAGTTGTCGGTTCCGGTGTTGGACGACTTGGTGCTGGAATTCGCGGTGCGTCGCGAGGAGTTCAGCACCGGTCAGACTTCCACCGACCCGAAATACGGAATTACCTATGCGCCGCTGGAATGGCTGACTCTGCGGGCGACCCAGAGCGAAGCGTTTATCGCGCCAACGCTGGAACAGCTTTTTGCTCCCGAAGTGTGCGGTCTGAGTTCCGTGACTGATCGATTCGGTCCATGGGACGCATTCACCAGCCGCTGTGGGGGCGGAAACCCCAACCTCAAGAACGAGAGTTCCGAATCACAGCAGTTCGGTGTTGACCTCGTTTTCGACGATTGGGATCTGAGCATCACCTGGAACCAGACGGATTTCGGCAACCGCATCGTGTCCGCACCCGGCCAGTTGATCATGGATGTTGATTTCCTCAATTTCCAGAACTGGTCCGGCTTCAGCGGCACCGGCGAAGGCCCAGGCCAGCAGCCCAGCCTGGACCAGCTTCGTTCGTGGCTCGCCAGCGGCCTGTCGGACCCGCGCATCGTGCGCGACCCGGAAGACATACACCAGATTCTGCTGGTGCAAACCGGCAGCACGAACGCGTCCCAGGTTTCCGTAACCGCCTATGACATTCAGGGTAACTACAATTTCTCCCTGAACGACTGGGGTAATTTGCGGCTCAACTTGTTGGCCACCTATATCGACGAATTCACGTACCAGAACAACCCGACGCAGAATGTCCGTCATGCCGAGGGGCTGTACAACATAGCCACGGACGCGGCGCCGGCGCTGCCCGAGTTGAAGGCGAACCTGAGGGCTGTCTGGTCGATGGGCAATCACTCGGTGAACGCCACTATCCACTACATCGATTCAGTCGAGTACAAGACCGAAAGCGAGGACGGCGACGGCAATCGAACCTACGTTGGCGGGCCGACCTACGGCAGTTCGTTCGGCAATCCAGCCGTGGCCAACAGCACCTACAACGTAGGTCCGTGGATTACCCAAGCCGGTATCTTCGCCTGGACTGACATGGATATCGCCTACACCTACCGGGGCTTCGAGTTCTGGGACGGCGAGATGGCGTTCACGATCGGCTCGCGCAACGTGTTCGACCGTGAAGCGCAACGTTCCCCGCTGTTCTCCGGCGTCATCGGCCAGTTGCAGGATCCGCTAGGACGCATGATCTACGGGCGCGTGGTCTACGACTTCTGACCTTCCGGCCCTTCTCAACCGGGAAAAGGGCTCTTTAGGGAGCCCTTTTCATTTGCTGAGCGAAATTCAGGGTTACCGGCCAGTCAGCGAAACGATCTTCAGATCCAGGGCAAGGTCCGCTTCATGAACTCATCGAACAGCGGGACGGTGAACGCCGTATCGCCATGGCCGGAACTGAAGATCATGCCCTTGGCAATGAGCGAGTTGCGCACTGGCGCAACGGAGGTGACTTTTTGATTCAGGACATTTGCGACATCGCCGGAACGGTGGGGTCCGAGCCCAAGTTCCGTCAGCGGTTGCAACTGGCCCCATGGGTCGTTTTCCATGGCCGCGAGAATCGTGTCGTCGTCGAGCGTGACGAATCGGCCGAGACTCAGGATGTCGCGTAACAGTGTCGTTTTCCCGCCTGACGGGGCCAACGATTTCCGGCGAAGGCGTACCGGCGCCGGAAGCGTACGGGTTCTGACAAGGATCCATAAATTATCGAGCTTATCCAAGTTTAGGCTTTGAAGATAATATGCGATAAGTTTTATATAA
Source organism: Gammaproteobacteria bacterium (assembly GCA_009844085.1). Classification (GTDB taxonomy): domain Bacteria; phylum Pseudomonadota; class Gammaproteobacteria; order Pseudomonadales; family Pseudohongiellaceae; genus UBA9145. The sequence continues at coordinate 118,507 of VYCF01000071.1, forward strand.
ATCGACTTTCATTGGGGCGACATTCAGGCTTGAGCATTGACTAATGACTAAATTTAGCTATTCTTGAATGTCTAATCCTTATCAAGTCGTATTGCCGTGGACGCCCGGTTTCTTGCCCACAACAGCCATCTCATCGATTCGCGGCGATTCGCCGAGACCGATCCGCAACTCAGGCACCTGGCCAGCCGGCCCCTTCGGCACCGCTCATCCCTGCTCGATCGGTTACCGACGTCGGTTCCGGGAATTTACAGCCTCGGCGGCGGCAGGCAGACAGGCAAATCCACGCTGCTCAAGCAGTGGATGAACGAACGTCTGCGCGACGGCGTTCGGCCCGAAGCGATCGCGTACTTCTCCGGAGAACTGATCGACGACCACCACAGCCTGTTGCTGCACATGGAGGATCAACTCAACGCCGCACCGGATACGGGGATGAATTTTCTGATCGTGGATGAAATCACTTATATCCGCGACTGGGACAAGGCCGTGAAATACGCCGCCGACGCCGGATGGCTGGCGCGAACCGCGCTCATGATCACGAGTTCGGATCTGGCGTACGTACAGGAAGCAAGGATGCGGTTTCCGGGCCGGCGGGGGAGCGCCGAGGTCGTCGACTTCCATCTCCATCCGCTCTCGTTCAGGGAATTTCTCGCGCTGGAAGGCGGGGTGAGCGATCTGGAGGGCAGTCTCGATGAGCCCGCGCGAATCCCGGCTCAAACTGTAGAAGCCGTATTCGACGCGTTTTCCCGCTATTTGCTGCATGGCGGCTACCTCACGGCCATAAACGATCTGACCGAATACGGAACGGTGCGCCGCGGCGCCCTGGCCACGCACTCCGATTGGATTCGTGGCGATGTGCTGAAACGCGGTCGGCGCGAGACGTACCTGCGGGAGATTCTGTCGGCGATCGTCACCCGATACGGATCCCAGGTGACATGGAACGCGCTGGCCCGCGACCTGTCTATCGATCATCCTGGAACCGTGGCCGAATACGTGGCGCTGCTTGAGCGCATGGACGCCGTGTGCGTATTGTCCGCCTTGCGGGAGGACAAACTGACCGGGGCGCCGAAGAAGGCCAAAAAACTGATGTTCAACGACCCGTTCATCCTGCACGCGGTGCGGGGCTGGCTGACGCCGGGAGACGATCCTTTCGCGAGTCAGATTCGCCCTGCGAGCGAAGACCCGCATTGGGCTTCGAGAATAGTCGAGGCGTGTGTCGCCAGTCATCTGCGCCGCTTTTACCCGACCTTTTATATAAAGGCGCAAGCGGAAGTGGACGTTGCCTATGTGCGCGGCGAGCGTTTCTGGCCGGTGGAAGTCAAGTGGAGCAATCAGCTTCGGCCGAAAGCACTGAAACAGATCGCCCGCTATGCCAACGGCGAAATCTGGAGCAAGGACCGGCGCCCCGGCGAAATTGGCGGTGTCAAAGTCATGCCCCTGCCGATTCAACTATTGCGCCTGGGTCCGGATTCCGGTCATCTCTCGTAACGCAGCCCGGATTCGATCCTCTCGAAACGCCGCTCCAAATGCCCGATGCGCTGATTCACGGCATCGAAACGGTAATCCATCCGCTGATTTGCGGCATCCAAACGATGATCAATCGTATCGGATCGGATGTCCATTTCGTTTCGAATAGAGTTCGTCACCCGCGAGGCTGACTCATTCGGGCTCGCTCTCTCCACCGGGCGGCTGCTCGGCGACCGCTTCGTAGGCCGCGTCCCCGTTGAGCACACCCTCAACCCGCCCCAGCCGTTTGCTCAATTTCCCCATTTCTTTGCGCAGGTCATTCATTTCCTTGCGCAGTTCGTTCATTTCCTTGCGCAAGTTGTCCTTCATTTCGGACATCTCCTTGCGCAGGTCGTCCTTCAGTTCGGACATTTCCTTGCGCAAGTCGGTGCTTAACGTGTGAATTTTCGCCTGCAAGTAAATTGCCAGCAATAATATCGCCCCAAGGATGAGGCCCTGCTCGGCAAATGCGTTGACGATGGCGTTCATGGCGGACTCCTTCCGATTCCCTGTAACTTCGTGGAACAGCTTAGGCAGGCTTCATCGTGAAAGGCAATTTTTCGGCGAAAATACTTTGCCGCCGGGAATCGGCGCAACGGCCGCCGTGGGGGAGATCGCAGTTCGACCTACGAAATTATCGGTTTTTCCGATGAAAACGTGCAGTAATATCAATTATCCAAATGATTCGAAATGTGCTAATTTGCTCGGCGAATCGTTGAGACTGAAATCTCGACTCCCACATTCAACCTGAACATCCAGATACAAGGAGACACCATGCACGACACCGTCAAATGCCCGTTTACGGGCGCCGCTCAGAAATTCGCGGCGGGCTTCGGCACGTCCAACCAGGACTGGTGGCCGAATCAGCTCAACCTGAAAATCCTGCATCAGCATTCGGACAAGTCCAATCCGATGGGCGCGGCCTTCGACTATGCCGAGCAATTCAAGAGCCTCGATCTCGACGCCCTGAAAGCGGACATCTGCGAGGTGTTGACGACCTCGCAGGACTGGTGGCCGGCGGATTACGGCCATTACGGGCCGCTTTTCATCCGCATGGCCTGGCATAGCGCGGGCACCTACCGCATCGCCGACGGCCGCGGCGGCGGCGGAACCGGCAACCAGCGCTTCGCTCCGGTCAACAGTTGGCCGGACAACGGCAATCTCGACAAGGCGCGGATGCTGCTCTGGCCGGTCAAGCAGAAATACGGCGACAGGATTTCCTGGGCCGACCTGATGATCCTCGCCGGCAATTGCGCCCTCGAATCCATGGGCTTCCGGACACTGGGCTTCGCCGGCGGCCGGCCGGACATCTGGGAGCCCGAGGAAGACATCTACTGGGGCGCCGAGAACACCTGGCTGGGCGACAATCGCTACAGCGGCGACCGGGAACTGGAGAACCCGCTCGGCGCCGTCCAGATGGGGCTGATCTACGTCAACCCGGAAGGACCGAACGGCAATCCGGATCCGATCGCCTCGGGACGCGATATCCGCGAGACCTTCGGCCGCATGGCGATGAACGACGAGGAGACCGTGGCGCTCGTTGCCGGCGGTCACACTTTCGGCAAATGCCATGGCGCGGGCGACGCGGCCCTCGTCGGCCCGGAACCCGAAGCCGCCGGCATCGTCGAGCAGAGCCTCGGCTGGAAGAGCGGTCACGGCTCGGGCAAGGCCGGCGATGCGATCACGAGCGGAATCGAAGGCGCCTGGACCACGAATCCGGTGCAATGGGACAACAACTATTTCGAAAACCTGTTCGGTTACGAATGGGAGTTGACCAAAAGCCCCGCCGGCGCGAATCAGTGGAAGCCTGTCGGCGCTGCCGGCGCGGACACGGTTCCCGACGCGCACGACCCGAACAAGCGGCACGCGCCGATAATGACTACGGCCGACATGGCGATGCGCATGGACCCGATCTACGGGCCGATATCGAAGCGTTTCATGGAAAACCCGGATCAACTGGCGGACGCCTTCGCCCGCGCCTGGTTCAAGCTGACCCATCGCGACATGGGTCCGAAAGCCCGCTATCTCGGCAAGGAAGTGCCGGCGGAAGATTTCATCTGGCAGGATCCGGTCCCCGCGGTCGATCACGCCTTGATCGACGATCAGGACATCGCCGCACTCAAGGACAATATCCTGAATTCCGGATTGAGCGTTTCCCAACTCGTCTCCGCCGCCTGGGCTTCGGCCTCGACTTTCCGCGGCTCCGACATGCGCGGCGGCGCCAACGGCGCCCGCGTGCGCCTGGCGCCGCAGAAGGACTGGGAAGTCAATCGTCCGCAAGACCTGGCGCAGGTACTCGCTGCGCTGGAAGGCATTCAGCAGGACTTCAACAGCGCCGCGACTAACGGCAAGCAGGTCTCACTGGCGGACCTGATCGTTCTCGGCGGCGGCGCCGCGGTCGAGCAGGCGGCGCGCACGGCCGGTGAAGACATCGAAGTACGCTTCTCGCCCGGACGCACCGACGCCACTACAGACCAGACCGACGAGGAATCCTTCGCCGTGCTGGAACCGGCGGCTGACGGTTTCCGCAACTGGCTCGGCGGAAAATTCTCGGTCTCGGCCGAGGAACTGCTGGTCGACAAGGCGCAATTGCTTACCCTGACCGCGCCCGAAATGACGGCGCTCGTCGGTGGCATGCGCGTACTCGGCGCGAACGCCGACGGCTCCGCCAACGGCGTCTTCACGGACCGGCCGGGAACCCTCAGCAACGACTTCTTCGTCAACCTGCTCGACATGAGCACGGCCTGGAACGCCGTCTCCGACGACGAAGACGTATTCGAGGGCCGCGACCGCGCCACCGGCGACCTGCGCTGGACCGCCACTCGCGCCGACCTGATCTTCGGCTCGAACTCCCAGCTCCGGGCGCTCGCCGAAGTCTACGGCTGCGCGGACTCGCAATCCAGGTTCGTCAGCGACTTCGCCACAGCCTGGAGCAAAGTAATGGAACTGGACAGATTCGACCTGTAAGAGTGGATTCTGCGTCTGCGCGGAGCGAAGCACAGTCGCAGAATCTCACTGCTTGCGAACCCGACAAAAAAGGGGGCGGCGCATGCGCCCCCGCTTTGCTTCGAGCGCTCATTGATGGTATTTTACCCACTTCGAGTATAAAAAACCGGGTGTTGGCGTAGCCTCCAACCACGTGACGCCGCAAAAAGGGAAAACGATGGATCTCGACGCGGCCCGCGCGATCCTCCGACAAAACGACCTTGGCGGCTACACAGTGCCCACCCGGGGGTTGTATCCGTTCCAGTGGAACTGGGACTCCGCCATCACGGCGCTGGGCTGGCACTGCTTTGACGAAGCGCGCGCCTGGCGCGAGGCGCGCAAGATGTTCAGCGGCCAGTGGGATAACGGCCTGCTGCCGCATATTCTTTTCCACGACGAGTCGGACTCGTACTTCCCCGGCTCGGATATCTGGGGCGCCGAATCCCGCATCCCGTCGAGCACGATCTCGCAACCGCCGGTCTGGGCGCTGGCGGTCGCGCTGATGCTTGAGCGCTCCGGCACTGGCGCCTCGGCACGGGCCGAGGCGCGAGAACTGCTGCCCAAACTCGTGGACCATCACCGCTGGTGGTTCCGGGACCGCGACCTCGGCAACAGCGGCCTCGTGGAGACGTATCATCCCTGGGAGTCGGGCATGGACAACAGCCCGGCCTGGGACGGCCCGCTGGCGAACGTACCGCAGGTCGAGTGGGAATACCAGCGCCGCGACCTCAGCCATGTCGACCCCGCCCAGCGTCCGAGCCGGCGGGAATACGACCGCTATCTGTATCTGATCGAATTCCTGAAGAACAACGAGTTCGACCCGCACCGCCTGAGCGCCGCCTCGCCCTACCGGGTTGTCGATATCGCCACGGTTTCCATCCTGCACCGGGCCACCCGTGAACTCGTCGGGCTGTGCCAGCAATTCGATTTCGAGTCTGCCATTCCTGAGCTTGAAGCCGCGCTCGCCCGCACGCAAGAGGCGGTCGGCGATTGCTGGTCCGAAGAACACCGCTGCTTTCTCAATCGGGACAAGCTTGCCGGAGCGCTGCTGCGCGAGCGCACCACCGCCACCCTGCTCCCGCTATTCGGTTTGCTCGCCGACGAGAGACAGGCCGGCCAGATGGCTGCGCTGGTGGAGGAATGGCTTGCCGCGAGCCGCTTTTCGCTGGCGTCGACCCATCCCGAAAGCCCGCGCTACGAACCCGAGCGCTACTGGCGCGGCCCGGTCTGGCTGCACATCAACTGGATGATCGCCGAAGGCCTGCGCGCCTATGGCTACGACGGACTCGCCGGGCAAGTGCGGGCGGAAACCCGTGAATGCGTCGAGGAGGCGGGCGGTTACTTCGAGTACTACTGTTCGAAAACCGGCAAGGGTTGCGGCGGCGGCGATTTCTCCTGGACCGCCGCAGTGGCGCTGTTCTGGCTCGCCGGGTAGCGGGCGCCTTCAGCCGTCGAGCACAATCGGCGCAAGCCAGCCGATCAGCAACATGGCCGCAAAGGCCAGCAGCAGAATGACCGTTTCATCGCGACGCCAGACGCCGACAGCCCCGTCGGCGTCGGCTTGCCGCCCCGGCGCTCCGTCACCGGCTCCGACGAAAGCGGCGACGAGCAAGGCGACACCGATGGCGGCGAGACAGCCGGTGACGTTCCACCACAGCCAGAACACCTGGAGCTGCGCCGCCCAAAGGTAGACATTCAGGCCCACTCCCGTGAGCAGGCCGGCGTTGGCGCCCTTTGAGCCAACTCCGGGGCGCAGGATCGCCAGCAGGAATGTCGCGAGTATCGGCCCGTAGAACACCGAGCCGATCATGTTGATCGCCTCGATCACCGTCGGCGCGATGCCGCCGCCGAAAATCGACAGCGCCACAATCGCCGCGCCCCAGAACAGCACGGTCACCCGGGACCAGAACACATAGGCGTCCCGTTCGAGCTTCCTGCCGCTCAGGCGCGTGTAGTCCTCGATGCTGACCGCCGAAAGAGAATTGACCACCGAACTCAGCGACGACATCGAAGCCGCAAGCAGGGCCACGATCAGCAGCCCGATCAGTCCGTTGGGCATGTATTCGACGATGAACAGCGGCACCAGGGTGTCAGGGGAATTCGGGTCCACCCGGGAGAGGAATTCCGGGTTCAGCACCGTGAAGACGCCGAGCACGAGGCCGGTAAAGCAATACAGCAGCACCACCGGAAACCTCGCCAGCCCGTTGAGCATCAGGATGCGCCTGACCGAGCCCTCGTCTTTCGCCGAAAGGGTGCGCTGAGCCTGGGTCTGATCGCAGCCGTAATACGAGGCGTATAGCACGATGCCGCCGAAAATCATCGGCCAGAGCCCCCATTCGTCACCCGCGAAACCCCAGGAGTCGGTGCGCAGCACGGTCAGGCGGCTGCTGTCGATGTTCGCCAGAAAAACCTCGAAGCCGCCCATGTTGCGCAGCGAGAACAGCAGGATCATGGCGACGCCGGAGAAAATCAGGATCATCTGCGCCGCGTCGGAATACACCACGGCTTTCATCCCGCCCTGGAACGAGTAAATCAGCGTAATCACACCGATCACGGCGATGGCGAGATAAAAGTCGATGCCCATGGCGGTGTTGAGGATGAGCGCGGTGGCGTAGATGGCGATGCTGGTGCCGAAAGCGCGGCTGATCATGAAAACCAGCGAGATCAGCAGGCGGTTGGAAAGCCCGAAGCGGCTTTCGAGGAAATCGTAAATGCTCACCACGCCCGAGCGGTACAGCGCCGGCAGCACATAGACCATCAGCAACAGCATCGCCAGCGGCACGGCGAACTCGTAGGACAGCCACACCATGCCGCCGCCCTCGCGCAGCCCGACGAACGCCGGGGCGGAAATGAAACTGATGGCCGAAAGCTGGGTGGCCATGGTCGACAACGTGAGCGGAAACACGCCGAGCTGGCGGCCGCCGAGGAAGTAGTCTTTCTTGGAATGCTGCTCCTTGAAGAAGTAGCCGAGACCGAGCAGCATCGCCAGATAGATCACGATGATGCTGTAGTCGAGAACATTCATCCGAAGCGCCTCAGCTTCGCGCGTCCCGTCATTCCGCGACTCAGCGCGAGCGCGGAACGACGGCTTTCCTCACTGTTCAGAAATCATACGTCATTCTGAGCGCTACCCTTCGGGGAAGGATAGGCCGGCCTACAAAAAACTGCGCCGGCTGGCCCGATTGCGCGTTGCCCTGCCGCGGCGAGCCTTCGGTGATCCCCTGCGCATCGGTCAGGTTGAACGCGTGCAGGCTCACGCGGATGCTGTCGTCATCGTCAAGCCCGAAGGAGTATCCCGCTTCGAGCCGCCACAGCCCATAGGAGTCGAGGCTGACGGTGTTCGAATCATTGGCGAAATTGTCGCCGTGATAGTTGTACATCAGCAGTCCGTCGAAGTTTTCGTAGGCGAACCGCGCGCCCAGATTGGCCATTTCGTTGGGCTGCCGCCGCAATTCGTTGCCGATGATCGCGGGATTGCCGTCGGCCTGGGTGAACTCGGCGTCGCGCAGGGTGACATTGCCGTTCAGCGTCACATAGTCGTTAAGGTACCAGACAATGCCGGCCTCGATACCGTAGGCCTCGGTCGATTGCAGCGAAACGTCCTCGATGATGTTGCCGGGATTGTTGGGATCGTTGATGAAGTCCACATTGCGGCGGTCGTCGAGGGTTGAGCGGAAGAAAAGCGCCTGGGCGGTGATCGATTGGTTTTCGTACTTCACGCCCGCCTCGATGGTGTCGATGATTTCACCTTCGTAAGAGGCGAGCCGGCCCTGGTTGAACGGCACACTGCGAATCTGCGGAAAGAAGAAACCGCGCGAGGCGTTGGCGAACAGGTTGACCTCGTCGCTTAGGCGGTACAGCGCGCCGGCGGAAATGGCCCATTCGGTGGCGCCGAGCGAGTCGCTGGTCAGCGAGCCGTTGGTATAGCTGACGGTTTCGATCTGGTCGTTCACGCTCGGGTCGTCGCTCATCGCGAAGGCGCTGGTGTTGAATTGCTTGACATCGCCTTCGAGCCTTTCCACGCGGGCGCCGACGTCGAAGGACCAATCGCCGGTTTCGATCTGGTCAGCGATGTAGAAAGCGGACCGGCGCGCGCTGCGGTCACGGTAGCCGACTAGTCCGTTGCTCCTGGCGAGACCGTTGCGGGTCCAGTGGTAAACTGCGCCGGGGTCGTCGGCCATGACGAGATTGCCGGCCTCGTCTTCGACCACACCCATTAGCTGCACGTCCACGAGCAATGGCGCGTTGCGGAAATCGCCCAGATAGGTGGTGATGTAATTCAGGTCGTCGGCCTGGGAGTTCGAGAAGAAGCCGCCGATCGTCAGCCCGTGCACCGCGTCGCCGATGTACAACTCGCGCCCGAGGCTCGCCTCCAACGACATGTCGGTGGCGTCGCGCCAGCGGTCCAGCGTGCGGTTGCCGAAGACGAGATGGTTCGGCGCCAGATTCCTGCCGGTCTGGACATACTTGAAGCGGGCGTGGCCGTGGAGCGCCGGATCGATGCCGCGCCGGGCAAGATATTCGGACTGGGTCTCGGGCGTGTTCGGGCCAAGCGCGTCGCCGTCGAGGAACAGATTGAACTGGTGGTCGTAGCGCGCGTAGCGCAGTTTGGCGTTCAGCGACCATTCGTCGTTGAGGTCCCGGTCAAGGACCGTTGCAATCATGTGTCCGCGGGTGAGCACGCCGTCGCCGATCGGAGTCTGGAAGCGGCCGCCGGGCGTGTCGTAGCCAAGCCCGACCGCCTCCACGGTGTTCATGGTGAACACCGTGGCGCCGTCGTTGCCGGCGACGCGTTCGCGGCTGCGGCCGTCGACGGGCAGCGGCAGGAAAAACTGCACGCTGTCGTCGATCAATTGGGTGTAAAGCGTCAGCGAGCCGGAACCGTCGTCGAACTCGTGCCTGATGTTGCCGCGAAGCTGGAAACCCTGGGTGTCCAGGCCCGACTCAAGCGGTCCCTCGTCGTTGCGGAAGTAGCCCGAGAAGGAGTAATAGGTGTCGGAATCTTCACCGCCGACCGGGCCGCTGAAGAAGAAGTCGCCCCGAACCCTGCCTTCTTCGGCGGTTTCAAGCTGCACCGTGCCTTCCGGCTCCGGCCCTCCCGTGGCCGAGATATAGTTGATGATGCCCGCCACCGAGCCGGGTCCGAACAGGTTCGACACCCCGCCGCTGACGAACTCCGAACGCTCAATGCCGAGATCGTTGCGGAAATACACGTCGAAAGCAGAGGAATTCAACCCGAAGGTGGTGAACGCCGGCATGCCGTCATAAAGCAGCGGCGTGAATGAGAACTGACCCCCCGAAGGCAGGGAGCGATGGAAAACGTTAGTCGCGACTTCGCCGCCGCCACCCTCGGCGCTGATGCCGGGCAACTGGGTCAGGATATCGGCCTGACTCGACGAATTGAACGACCTGAGATCCTCCTCGGCGAATTGGGACACCGATTGCGGCGTGTCGAAGCCCGTGCGTTCGACGCCGGTGCCGGTGACGACGATCTCTTCGATTTCACCGCCGGACCCCGGCTCGGAAGCGGCCTGCGCGAGAACCGCAGGGCTTGCCAGTGAAGCGATGATGGCGGACAGAGCGCCCGCCGCGCGTACGTGTTGCATGATCGAACCCCCCTGAATTCCTGGGATTCCCTGATTGGCCAGGGCGCCCCATTGATTCGGCTCACATTGAGCATTGGCCTCGATGTTATACCCGATATGCGTGAATAACAACAGAAAAACGTAACTTTATTCAATTTTATTTACGCATTATGGATATATTTATTGAGGTAGCGGTCAGCGGAATGCGTATTTGGAGAACGGGAGCGCCGCGGCGCCCACAGAGACCGATTCTCCGCCGGCCTCGGCGGCGACGATCGGCGGCAGCGGGCGCTCGAAGGAGCGGCGGCGCTGATCGTAGATTTCGATATGCGGAATCACTTTACGGACCAGGGCTTGGGGGATGCGGCCGCCGATGACGATGGCCGCGGGATCGAGCAGCGCCGCTCCCGCCGAAGCGATCAGTGAGAGCGAATCGCGCGACCGGGCGATCCAGTCGTCGACTCCGGGCCAGTCCGGCTCGAACTTCCCGATCAGTTCGGAAACCGAATCGACTTCGATTCCCTCACGGCAAACGAGTTCGCGCAGCAGTTTCAGATTCGGGTGCGGATAAATCTGCGGCGGCAGCAGTTGCCCGATCTCTCCCGCGTTGCCGAAGGCGCCGCGGACGAGCCGGCCATCGTGGATGACGCCGCCGCCAATCCCGGTGTCGATATAAAGATAGATGAAATCGGCCGCCCGGCGGCCGACACCGAACAGGCTCTCGCCGATGGCTGCGGCATTGCCGTCGTTTTCCACCCAGACGGGCAGTTCCAGATCGTCGGCCAGCGCTTCTTCCAGATTGATATTGGCCCACTCTTCGAGAATCAGGGGCGTGTTGACCTTGCCGGTTTCGCGCATGAAAGTTCCTGGAATGCCGGCGCCGGCGGCGAAGATGCGGTCGGCATCGAGCGAACAGTCCGCTTTCAGTTCGCCGATCATTCGGCGCAATTCCGCCACGACGGAATCGTGAGACATGGTCGCCATGGCGCGCTGCCTGCTGCCCAGGACTTCCCCGCCGAAATTCATCAGGGTCACGGCCAAGGCCTCCCACAGGATCGAAATGCCGAATGAATAGGCATAGTCGGGAACGATCTCAATCTTGACGCTGAGCTGCCCCCGCTTGCCGCTCGACACCCGCTCGCCCGGGCGCAGCATGCCCCTTTCCACCAGCCGCGAGAGCAGCCTTGAGACGGTTTGCTGGGGGCGGTTGATCGCCCGCGAGATTTGCGCCTGGGTCATGGCGCCGCGGCGCAGCACGAGCCCGCTGATGTCCCGTTCAACCTGGCTGTTCGGGGGGAAGACGTCGCCGCGAAAGTACTTCACCGCGGCGGGATCGAACTCCCTGGGCGGAGTCTGCCGGGGGTCCGGCGCAGTGTCTGAGTTTCTCGCCATCCGCTTCAATCGGAACGGGTGAAACGCCGCAGCAGGCTTGAGGTGTCCCAGCGGCTGCCGCCCATCTGCTGGACTTCCTCGTAGAAGCCGTCAACGATTTTCGCGACCGGCAACTCCGCCCCGATGCGCTCCGCCTCTTCCATCGCCATGCCCAGATCCTTGCGCATCCAGTCAACCGCAAACCCGAATTCGTATTCGTCCCGCAACATTGTCCGGTAGCGATTGCTCATCTGCCAGGAACCCGCCGCGCCCTTTGATATCGTTTCGATCACCGCCTCCGCGTCGAGTCCCGCGCGAAGCGCGAAGTTGAGCGCCTCCGCCAAGCCCTGGACGACGCCGGCGATACAGATCTGGTTGACCATCTTGGCCAACTGGCCGCTGCCCACCGGGCCGATCAACTTGCTGAAAGCGGCATAGGACGCCAGTATCGGCTCGGCTCTCTCGTACGTTTCCGGCTCGCCGCCGATCATGATCGTCAGGGCGCCGTTTTCCGCCCCCGCCTGGCCGCCCGAAACCGGCGCATCGAGAAAATCGACGCCGCGTTCGCTCGCAGCGGCCGCAAGTTCGCGCGCCAGCGTGACCGAGGCCGTCGTATGATCGATCAGGATCGAACCCGGTTTCATCCCCGCCAGCGCTCCGGTTTTGCCGAGAACCACCTGGCGCACATCGTCGTCATTGCCTACGCAAACCATGACGAGGTCGCAATCCTGCGCCGCCTCCGCCGGTGTCGGCGCGCTCTCGCCGCCATGTTCCCCGGCCCACTTGCGGGCCTTGTCCGCAGTGCGGTTGTAAACGCGGACCGCGCCCGCCTTCTGTTGCAGATGGCCGGCCATGGGATATCCCATGACGCCCAGACCGATGAAAGCAAGATTCATGATTTCTCCTTTGTGTTTCGGGCGAGGCATGCCTCGCCCCTGCTAGTCGCCGGATTCGCGGCGGAAAATCGAACGCCCGCGGGCGAAAGTCTCGAGTACCGGAATGTCGGCCAGTTCCGCAGGGTCGGCTGTAAGCGGATTCGCGCCGAGGATGACGAAGTCGGCGCGTTTTCCTGGCGCGATGCTGCCTTTTTCATCCTCCTCGAAATACTGGTAGGCCGCACCGAGAGTGACCGCATGCAGCGCTTCCTCCGCGTTCAGCCGCTGCTCCGGCCCCAGGACGAATCCGCCCCGGGTTACGCGATTCACCGAGATGGAAAGCAGCCGCATCATGTCCGGCGGCACGATCGGCGAGTCGTTGTGGATGGTAAAGGGAATATCCCGCTCAAGCGTCGCCCGCGCGGGTGAAATGAAGGCGGCCCGCAGTTCGCCGAAACTGCGCCGGTGCCAGTCGCCCCAGAAGAAGGGATGGACGGCGTAATACGAGGGGACGATGCCGAGGGCCGGCAGGCGGTCGAGTTGGTCCGCGCGAATCAGTTGCGCGTGAATGATGACCGAACGATGATCCGGCGCCGGCGCGCCCGCGAGCGCATCGTCGATGCCGTCGATCATGAGTTCGATGGCGGCGTCGCCGTTGGCGTGGGCCAGCACCGGCATACCGCGCTCCAGCATGACCCCGATCCGGTCCAGCCAGGCCTGGGGTTCGTAACTGGGATAAGCCACGTAATCATCGGCGGCGCCGGGCGGACCTTCGGTATAGGGCTGCGACATCCATGCCGTGCGTCCCTGGGGCGATCCGTCGAGGATGAACTTGACGCCGCCGTTGCGGAAGCCGCCCGTATATTCGCTGTCGTGGCGAACCGCCGCGAGTTCCTCGTCGCTCAGATTGTTGGCCGTAATGAAACTGACGATATCGATGGGAAACGGCGCCAGCTCGGCTTCTTCGCGCAAGGTCTGCACGTAGGCGGGCGACAGGTTGCTGTCCTGCGCCGTGGTGATTCCGTAGGATGCATAAATTTCCATCGCCTGGCGGCGCAATTCCCGGTAGCGTTCGGGAGTCAGTTGGCGCGAGGGGAACAGCGCCATGGCGGTCTCTTCCATGACGCCGTTCGGCTCGGCGCCATCGGCGCGGCGGCGGATGATGCCGCCCGGCGGGTCGGCGGTATCCGCGTTGACGCCGGCCGCATCGAGAGCCGCCGAATTCGCCGCCAGCAGATGGCCCGACACATGCCGCAGGACAATGGGATGGTCAGTCGACGCACGGTCGAGATCGTCGCGGTCGGGATGCCGCTGTTCCGCGAGGAGCGAATCGTCATAGCCGAATCCCTGCACGAGTTCGCCGGCCGGAATCGCTTCGTTCTCGATGAATTCCCGGATCGAATCCACGATGTCGTCTACGCCGGTGATCTCCCCTACCGGCGGCGACGACAGGTCGAGCAGGTCCAGATATCGCGCCACGGCGGAGAAATGACCGTGGGCGTCGACGAAACCGGGCAGCAGCGCCCGCTCCCCCAATTCCACGACTTGCGTGTCGGGGCCGACATATCCGTCGATTTCCTCCCGGCTGCCCACGGCGACAATGCGGTCACCTTCGACCGCGACCGCTTCCGCCTCGATCTCATCCATGGTGACGATGTTCGCGCCGCGGAAAACCAGGTCCGCCGCCTGCGCCGGCGACTCCGGTTCGACGCCGCAGCCGGCAAGCAGCACAGCCAGGCCAAAGATAACCGCCGCAACTTGAAATGACCGCATGAAAATTCCTCCTTTCAGATCAGATCGGATTGCCAGTCCTGGCGCATCGCCCGCACCATGTCGCCCATGCTGGCGAAGCGCTTGCCGGGATCTTTTTCCAGGCAACGCATCGCAACCTGTTCAAGCAGCCGCGGAACGTGCATGGCAGCGACTTCCGAAGGCGGCGGCGGCGTATCCTTCAACACGCTTTCGATAATCTGGTGAAGTTTCTCGCCCTTGGCGGGCGGCTTGCCGCAAAGCGCTTCGTACAGCACCGCGCCAAGGCTGAACACGTCGGTTCGGTAATCGATGTCCGGATCCTGGTTGATCTGTTCGGGCGACATGTACCACGCCGAACCCTGGGCCTTGTGCTTGCCGGTGATATTGATATCGCCGACCGAGATCGCCGATTGCCCGATGGCGTCGTTCATGCCGTCGCCCCGGGCGCCCCAGACCTTGGCCAGGCCCCAGTCGAGCAGCAGCACTTCGCCGTAAGGCCCCGCGAGAATGTTTTCGGGCTTGATATCGCGATGTGCGACGCCATGGGTATGTGCGTATTCGAGTGCGTAACCGATCTGCTTCACGACTTCCATCAGTTGCGTCAGATCGTAGCGCTCGCGGTAATCGAGAATCTCGCGCAAGGTGTAGCCGTGCACCAGTTTCATCGTGAAAAAGGGATTGCCGCGACCATCGCGCCCCAACTCGTAGGTCGGAACGGTATTGGGGTGCTGCAACATGGCGGAAACCCGCGCCTCGCGGATCAGGCGCTGCTGTTCGACTTCGTCCTGGGCAAACTCGGGCCGCAAGGTCTTGTAGCAGACGAAGCGCGACAGGTGCTGGTCCTTGCAGGACTTTATCAGCGACTTGCCGCCTTCGGCGATGGTGCTGAAAAAAGCGTAGCGGGTGCGCTGATCGATCTTTTTCGGCAGGGTCTTGTCGGTCTCTTCCAGGAATATCGAGTCGTATTCTCTGGGCGGCTCGGGAAAGTTCAGCATGATCTGGAGGCCGCAACCCCGCGTCGAAAAATCGGACTCGGCACAGTAACAGATATCGACCCGATTCGCAGCCATGTGGCTTCGATCCGTCGTCCGCCGACGACTCACACTTGTGGGTCGTATAATGCGCGCTGATTTCGAATGGGCCGGATTTCTTATGCAGATTTACTCACGCGAGAGGTGGAGGTTTGTGGATAGCGAGTTCCATGTTCGGTATGCGGAGACCGACAACATGGGGATTGTTCATCATTCGACGTACTTCGTTTATTTTGAAGAGGGCCGCAGCGAATACATGCGCCAGATGGGAAGCGATTACGCCCATGTGGAAGCGAGCGGATACAACTTGCCGGTGACCGAAGCCCAGGTGCGCTTTGCGGGCAGCTTGCGCTACGGCCAGAAGGTGCGCGTGCGGACCTGGATCGCCGAAAGCCTCAGCCGCCGCCTCACCTTCGCCTACGAGATCACCGCCGGCGACGATCCCGAAGTGCTCGTGACCGGCTTTACCCGCCACGTCTGGACCGGCCGGGATGGCAAGGTCACCCGGCTGCCCGGGATCTGGCAGAGTCATTTCCGGACGTGTGCGGAATAGCTTTCGCCAGCGACTGTACCCGGCCATAAAGAAAGTCCGTCAGTTCCTGCCGGCCGCCGAGCGCCTGCATGGCGGTCCAGGGGATGGGCTCGCCGATTTCGACGCGAAAGGTCTTGCCGAACTTGTTACGCGCCTCGTGAATCAGCAGGGCCGTTCGCAGCGGCTCGGCGATATGCGAAGCGATGTGGAACTTGCGGCTGTTGCGGCCGTGGAAATAGACCGGAACGACCGTGGCACGGGCGTCCCGGACGATCTTCGCGGCAAAATTGGTCCAGGGGCCGTCCCTGACTTCGCCGAAGCCCAGCTTGCCGGCCGTGGACACCGCGCCGGCAGGGAAGATCAGCACCGGAATATTGTCTTCGAGCGCTTCCAGCGCGAGTTGCCTGGAACGGATATTGGTCTTGCGCGCCAGCGGCGTACCGGTGAAATCGATGGGCAGGAAGTAAGGTGCGAGCTGCCGGTCCTGGCATAGCAGGCTGTGCAGCATGATGCGGAAATTGCCGCGCAGCTTGACGGCGATATCGCATAACACCATGCCGTCGACCACGCCGAAAGGATGATTGGCGACGAAAACCAGCGGCGCTTCCGGCGCCAGTCCGGCGAGAGCGTTGCGCTTCATGTCGATCCTGATTGAGGCGGCCCGAAGACCTTCCTCGAAGAAATTGTCAATGCCGAGCTTTCTCCCTTTCAACTGCCAGTAGATGCGCTCGATCCGGCGGCGGCCGGAAAGCAACTCCAGCGCGGCAATCAGCCGCCGTTCCAGCCAGGAATCGTCCGGCTGCACGTAAGACACCCGCGGCGGATCGCGCAGATAGCAGGCGAATTGCGGGTCGACTTCCATCGCCGGCGTGTTCGGTTCAGTGCGCATGGTGATAGGTGAAGTAACCGGTGAACATCTCTTCCCAGCTTTCCACGCCGAAACGGAGTTCGGCGTCGGGATTGGGATTGTTGGGATTGGAAATCGAGTTGTCAAAAGCGCCGATGACGTGAAGCGTCGCGCCGGCGGGAATCGCAAGCGGTTCATCGAGCCTGTAATAGGGCTGCCAGCCGTAGTTGTAGGCCGGCACCGAAAATATCTCGCGCAGCGGTTCGCCAGGCGCCTGGTAGGCGAACTTCATTTTCTTGCCGCGGAAGTTCATCCGCGCGCGTACGCCGGTAAGCACTGCGTCGCGTTCGAGGCGCCGGCTGGCGCGCAGCGGGAATTCGGGGACATTG
The DNA here is from genome assembly GCA_009844085.1 of Gammaproteobacteria bacterium. Classification (GTDB taxonomy): domain Bacteria; phylum Pseudomonadota; class Gammaproteobacteria; order Pseudomonadales; family Pseudohongiellaceae; genus UBA9145. The sequence continues at coordinate 135,377 of VYCF01000071.1, forward strand.
GGCGGCAGCAGGAAACGGGTCGATACCGCGTCCGTGAAAATCTCGCGCTCCGGCGGCTCATCGTAAAAATACAGGCCGATGCGGGTGGCGTCGCTGGTGGACTGGCCATTGGTCACATAGTGGAATTGCATCGAGAGTTTCTCGCCGGGCCTGATGCGCACACCGGTTCCCGGCGGGAATTCCCGCAACAGGTCCTGACCCGGCGCATAGCCGTCCAGAAACCTGCGCGTGCTGTTTTCCTGGCGGCGTTCCGCGCCCCAGAAATCCTCGCCTTCCCCGGTGACGAAACTCATCAGGTGATGCAACACCGATTGGTCGCCCGGCAGGTATTGCAAGGCGCGCACCCATTCTTCCTCGCCAAGGCCGAGTTCGGTTTCTTCATAGGTGTAATCGAGTACGCCGACGGGCGGTATGTCCTGCCGCGGCGCCTGCACGATGTAGTCGGGCTCGCCGAGTTGCCAACCCGGCGCCGGCGCCTCGGCCAGCGCCAGCAGGGGATCCGCTTCCCCGGCCGGTCCGGGCGCGCCGGCGTCGATCCAGTTGACCAGCACTTGCAGATCCTCGGCGGCGATATATTGCGCGTCCCGGGAATGACCGATGTGCGGATCCACCTGCATCGGCGGCATGCGCTTGTTGAGCAGCACCTCGCGGATCATCGGCGACCAGCCGAGCAGCATCAGATGGCTGTCGAGGGCGAAGGGGCCGACGCCGCCGCGGCGATGGCACATGCCGCAATTCTCGATGATTCGCGGCGCCACTTCGCCGGCGTAATCGGGGGCCTCGGCAAGCATGGTTTCACGCACCGGAAACTCAAGCGGACAACCCGCCTCCAGCGGCGCCCGGATGCTGTCGGCGATGCTGTTTGTGACTTCGGCCGCCAGCACGGCGTCCAGGGTTTGTTCAAACCCGGCGCCGGCCGCGCCCTGGTAAAACAGCGACAGCCGTTCCGGAAACAGCAATGCCACTTCTCCCGCCTGTCCGAATTCCAGCGCTGCGGAAACGAGGCGCCCGCCATCGTCGAGAATCGGCAGTTCCAGTTCGAGTCCGCGCAATTGCCCGCGGTCGAGCCCCTGGGTGTCGATAAAGAGGAAGGCAATATCCCGATCACTGAGCGTGTCGCCGAGATCTTCAAACCTCGCCGCCATCTCCGCCATGGCCGGACAATCGGCGCTGTAGGCCATGACCGCGAGCGCGCGCATATGGCGATAGCGGCTCAACTGGTGAAATTCGCCGTGCTGGTCGAGCAAGGCGAAATCGTCGACGCGCTCGAGCGCCCCCTGGGCCGGCGCAAGCCAGACCAGCAGCGGCAGCAGCAGACTGCATCGGACAAACATGTTCCGGGCTATGAATCGCATCGCGGCGAATCGCAAGAATTCGGGCAAATCAACGCGCCACTTTACTGATCCCGGCCCAAAAATTCCAGCCGCCGAAAGAGCAGCGACAGACCGAAGCACAAGACGAAATAGAACGCCGCGGTAGTAATCCACGCTTCGAAGACTGCGCGAGTCGAAGAGACCAGCTCGACTGTCCTGTAAGTCAGTTCCTGTACCGAAATCAGCGATACGATCGAACTGTCCTTGACCAGGGTGATGAATTGGTTGGCCATGGGCGGCAAGGCCTTGCGCATCGCCTGGGGCAGGACGACGAAGCGAAGTTCATGCAGTGAGCCCATGCCGAGCGCCCGGGCCGCTTCCTTCTGACCAGGATCGACCGATTCCAGGCCCGCCCGCACGATCTCGCCGACGAAGGCGCTTTCGAACAGCGCGAGTACGAGCGTTCCCGAGAGCAGGACCGGCAGCAGTCGCGGGTCGCCGACGAAAAACTCCCAGATTCGCGCGTTATCTCCCTGGGCGACTTCGCGCGCCCATTGCTCGATGCCGAAGGCGGAGATCAGTTGCTCGGACAGGAAAAAATAGAAAATGAAGACAACGACGACCGGAGGAACATTGCGCAGGCATTCGAGCCAGGTCCGGGCCAGCAGATTGACGGTGAGATTGCTCGCGGTGCGCGCCAGGCCGAGAATCACTCCGAAAATCAGCGCCAGGACGCTGGCGTATATGCAGATTCGCAAGGTCGTCAGAAACCCGGTCACGAACAGATTGGCGACCCAGCGGCCCTCGGCCTCGTCGAACCGGAACATGTAGGCGGGAATGATTTCCCAGCGCCAGACGTAGTTCAGCCTGCCGTCGATCTGTATCCAGACGTAAGCGGCGAATGCCGCCAGCACCGCCAGCAAAGCGGCATCGATCCAGGTGAAGCGCCTTATGAGAGTCTGCATCGTGGGCGTCTATTGCAGCACCTGGCTGCTCCACTCCTCGGTGGTGAACCAGTAGTCGTGGCGCTCCTGCAGCCAGCCCGTGCGCCAGTTATGGGCGATCCAGTTATTGAAGAAATTCAGCGCGTCGGGGTCGCCCTTGCGCAAGGCGAAGCCCTCGCCCAACTGGTTGAACAACACGTCGAAGGGGATGTACAGGATGTCCGGATAGCTGCGGGCCTCACGCGATGGCAGCGGCTCCGACGCCATGGTCGCATGGGCGTTTCCGTTCAGGACTTCCTGCACTACCGCGCCCTCGTCGTCGAACAGCAACAATTCGGCATTCGGAAATTGTCCAGCGATCACCGTTGCGGGGACGGCGCCCCGCCTTGCGCTGAAAGTCACTTCCGGGCTGTCGAAATCTTCGAGCCTGAATCCCTCGGTCAATTGCCGATTGGCAAGGATCGTCATGCCGGAATACGAGTAGGCGTCGGTGAAATTGACGGTCAGATTGCGCTGCGGAGTAATCGACATGCCGCTGATGATGACGTCGAACCTGCCCGCCAGCAGCGCCGGGATGATTCCGTCAAAGGCAGTGGGCACGAATTCGACTTCGACGCCCATGTCTTCCGCGAGCTTGCGGCCGACGTCGGGTTCGAACCCGATCAACTCGCCATTTAATGCGCGCATCGACCACGGCGTGAATGTCGACAGGCCGATCTTGATCACGCCCTGCCGCTTGATGGATTCGATCACGCTCTCGGCCGCGATCGATTGGCGGACGTCCTGGGCGAGCGCGGGCGCGGAAGCCCCGAGAGCGAGCCCCGCGGAAATCAGCAACGCTGCCAGACCAGTTCTGAAAATCACTTTGCCCTCCCGGCAATGGCGTATCGTTTTTCCATTTGCGACGCCGCCAAAGACAATACAAGAATAACCAGCAGATACACCGCGGCTATGGTGAACCAGATCTCGAAACTCATATAGGTGTCGGCAATGATATTCCTGCCGACCGTGGTCATCTCGACCACCGCGATCACGCTTACGATCGCCGAACTCTTGATCAGATGCACCGCCTCCCCGGTCATCGGCGGCAGCAGGAATTTCATCGCCTGCGGCATGACGATGTGGCGATAGGCCTGCATGTTCGACATGCCCACCGATCGCGCCGCTTCCAACTGGCCGCCATCGACCGAATTGACGCCCGCCCGCAGAATTTCGGAAACGAGCGCGGCGTGATATACGCCGAGGCAAAGCACCGCGGCGGCGTATCGGTCCAGGTCGAATATCGGCCCCAGAACATAGTAGAACAGATATAGCAGGACGAGCAGCGGCGTATTTCTCACGATTTCGAGAAACGCCACGGCAATGGCGGTTCCGACCACCAGCTTCGACATCCGCAGCAAGGCGACGATCGCGCCCAGGCCGGCCGCCAGCAGGAAGGAAAGCAGCGAGAGTTCAAGCGTCGCTGCCAGGCCCCGGGCGATTTCTCCCCATTCGAAGCCGTCATCGGTGAATCGGAACAGGTAATCGGGCACCCGGTACCATTGCCAGTTGTAGCCCATGGCGCCAGCGCCGTTCAGCGCCAGTCTGACCAGCAGGTAGATGACGATCAGATACAACGCGATCGAGAATACGCCCGATCCCGCGGGAAACGGAAATCGGCTCCATGGCCGCGGCCGCGCGTTCGAAGTCATGCTAGTGCTCCAGGATGCGGTCCAGGAATCTCCGGCAGCGATCGCTTGCCGGATTCGAGAAAAACCTGGCGGCCGGCGCCGACTCGATGATCTCGCCTTCGTCCATGAAGATCATCCTGTCGGCGACCCTGCGCGCAAAGCCCATTTCATGCGTGACGCAGATCATGGCCATGCCGCTTTCCGCGAGATCGGTCATCACTTCGAGCACTTCGTTGATCATTTCCGGATCCAGCGCCGAAGTGGGCTCGTCGAACAGCATCACGCTCGGCTCCATGCACAGCGAGCGGGCGATCGCCACCCGCTGTTGCTGTCCGCCGGAAAGCTGGGACGGATACTTCTCCGCCTGCTCGAGAATATTCACGCGTTCGAGATACTCGAGGGCGAGTTCGACGGCCCGGGCTCTGGCCAGTTTGCGGACCCTGATTGGCCCGATAGTCAGATTATCGAGCACGGAAAGATGCGGGAACAGATTGAACTGCTGGAAAACCATGCCGACCTTCATGCGAACCTTGCGAATGTCGGTCTTGCCGTCTCCCAGTTCCTCCCCGTCGACGAATATCCGGCCGGCCGAGTGTTCTTCCAGCCGGTTGACGCATCTGACCAGGGTCGACTTCCCCGAACCCGAAGGCCCGCAGATCACTACGCGTTCTTTCGGACCCACTGCCATGCTGACGTTCGAAAGCGCCTGAAAGTCGCCGTAAAACTTGTCTACGTTGCGAAGTTCTATGACAGGATGGCTATCGGTCATGAGGAGCGCCCCGCCTCCGTTCGCGCCCGGAATTGACGCAGCTTCGACGCGGCGTGGATGCGGGTGAAGCTACACATTCAATACTTTGTTGTCCAATCCCAAGCCGTCCGGCAGCGTAACACTTGCTTACAATTCAGGCGCTTCCGGGCCTTTCGGACACTGGACGATTCGCGACCTTGCCATTATGCTTTGCGTCTGCCTGGGGCGGGTGGCCGCAGCGGCCTTCCATCGCCCGCAAGCTTTCAGAATCGTACGAAGAGGAACAATTTGATGCGACGCATGTACAAATCATTGCTGGCGCCCGCCGCCCTGCTGCTGTTGGCCGTTTCGCCGCTGTCACAGGGTCAGGACGACCAACCTCGTTTTCTGTCCCTGACGCCGCCCGAAGGCCTGCCGATCATTCCCCTGATGGAAGGCTGGGTCGCCAATGAAGACGGCACCACGACCATCTCGTTCGGATTCATCAACCGCAATACCGATGAGGACGTCGATATTCCCCTCGGCGAGAACAACTATATCGAGCCCGCCGAGTTCGACGGCATGCAGCCCACGCATTTTCCTTCGGGCCGCAGCACCGGCGTCTTCACTGTCACGTTGCCGGAAGACCAGTCAGACATAGACGTCTGGTGGAATCTGCAGACCGGCGAAAGCGAAGTGCTCCGGGTTCCGGGCCGGCGCGGCGCCTCCGCCTATGAGCTCGACTTCATCCGCCCGCGGCCCCAGGGTTCGCTGCAGCCGCTGGCCGCGTTCGGCGATACCGAACTTTCCGCCGGCCTGACGGCCAACATTTCCAATTACGGCTCCAGCGCCGCCGTGGGGGAGACGGTCGAACTCGTGCTGAACGCGAGCGATCCCGCCGATCGCGACCCTGAAGATCCCCGCTTCGGCGAACCGCTCGACATGAACGTCGAGTTCAGCAAGCACCAGGGCCCGGGCAACGTGACTTTCGAGCGCGATCCCAACGCCCCCGAACCGGAGAATCCGTTCGACCCGGACGATCCGCGTTTCGAGTTCTTTACCGGCCCGCAGCCCAACCAGGCGATCGTCGAGGGCGGCGCCGGATCCGCCATGGTGATGGCAACTTTTTCCGCGCCCGGCGATTACATAATCCGCGCCGCCGTCGACGTGCATACGGCGCCGGACAGCTCATACGGCGACCAGTGCTGCTGGACCAATGTCTACCAGCGGGTCACGGTAACCGAGTAAGTCCTGTTTCAAATTGTTGCATTCGTCGGCGCTTTTCCGCGCCGCGAATCATGGACTTGGAACAGGTAAATATTTAGTATTTGGCGGGTATTCCGTCAGCAAGAGAACGCTCAATCGAGGAGAACGATATGAAACTGGCGCAAGCACTAATCCTGATCGGCGGCGCTATTGCATTCGGCGCCCAGGCGCAAAGTCAGGAAAACCAGCACGAAATCACCTACAACGGTGACGTCGCGAGAATCATCAACGAGAACTGCGTGGTCTGCCATCGCGAAGGCGGCATCGGCCCGATGCAGTTCGAGAACTACGATCAGATCCGCCCCTGGGCGCCCCTGATCTCGTTCAAGGTGGCGAGCCGCGAAATGCCTCCCTACGCCTATGACCACGGCATCGGCATCCAGGAGCTTGAAGGCGACTGGCGACTGGCGCAGGAAGACATCGACGCCATCGTCGCATGGGTTGAGCAGGGCGCGCCCCAAGGCGATCCCGACATCGTCCCCCCGGCCCCCGATCTGCCCGATCCGGACGCCTGGAACTTCGAGCCTCAATTCGGCGCTCCCGACCTGATCGTTCCGTCGATCCCCATGGACATTCCGGCCAACGGCAATGACCTGTGGAGCAAGCACTACGTCGAAAGCACGCTGACCGCCGACCGCTGCATCAAGGCGGTGCAGGTGAAGCCGCGCGGAGACGCCAAGGCGGTGGTGCATCACGCCAACTCCTACATTGAAGCCATGAACGAAGACGGCGAATACGAGCGATTCGGCCAACTCACCGAATACGCCATGGGCAAGTGGGGCGAAATAATGCCCGAAGGCGTCTGCCGCACCATCCCAGGCGGTTCGCGCGTTTCCTGGGACATCCACATGTTTCCCGGTGGGGTCGGCGCGACTGCTGAAGGCCTGATGATCAAGGACAACGTCGTTGAAATCGGCCTCTGGTTTCACGACGAGGACTATGTCGAGATCGAGCAGCCCTACAAGCAGGACCTGCGTCTGTATCCGATGCGTTCCGGCTACGAAGGCGGCCACCTGATCGTTCCGCCCCATGGCTACACCATGACCCAGGGCTTCCACTCTTTCGATCACCCTGTCCGCATCGACAGCTTCCAGCCCCACGGCCATCTGCGCATGAACGCCGCTTCCCTGGAGATTTTCTATCCGGAAACCGGCCGCACCGAGCAGATCAGCCAGATCTCCAACTGGAGCGCGACCTGGCACCACAGCCATATCTATGAAGCGGACGTGGCGCCGCTGTTGCCGACCGGCGCAATCCTGGTGATCAAGCAGTGGTACGACAATTCCGCCGACAATCCCAACAACCCCGACCCGGATCAGTGGGTATACGGCGGCAGCCGCACCGGTGACGAAATGTCCCATGCCTGGATCGCCATTACTCACCTGGACGAAGAGGGTTATGAAAAGATCGTCGCCGAGCGCAGGGCAGCCGAACAGCGCTCGCTTGCCGGTTCCGACTGAGCAATCATCGGCAAGATTTTTTCAGCAGTACGAAAAAAGGCCGGCCGGAGTAATCCGGCCGGCCTTTTTCTTTGCCCCCAGCGATTCCCGCTGAAAATCGTATTCCAATAGAATCAATGGGTTGCGACA
>VYCF01000004.1 GCA_009844085.1 Gammaproteobacteria bacterium
AGCGGCCCGGTCCGGCTTCAGGCAATCGCCAGCCGAGTTACCGGGAGAAGCTGGCAGAAAAGACGACTGGCATTCCATCCTGACCACCCGCAGGCGGCAGTCCGCACAGTCGAGTAGCCCTTGGAGGCAGGGGGTCCAGTCCGTGATAGGCAGACAATATGCGCGCCTCTGGCTCATTTTCGTTCAAATTCTCCTGCGCACTGGCAGTAAAGCAAAAGCACAGTAGGGATATTTTGGTTAGTAGTTTCATTTCCACGCCAAATAGTCCGTCTCGCAAACAGTGTAACGCAATAATGTCGAGGCAATGACGACATGTCCCGGACTTGTCTTGCAGATTCCAGCCGGAAATGGGTTATGCTGGACGTCGGTAACCTGAGAACCACCTGTACGCACATTGGAGAACGGGGTCCAAGAGAGGTAAAGCCAATGAAACTCGCCAAAGTACTGATTGCGTCTTTTGCATTGTTTGGTATCAAGGGCGTATTCGCCCAGGAGCAGTTCACCTACAACGAACACGTGGCGCAGATCATCAATGACAATTGTGTGGTATGTCACCAGGAAGGCGGCATCGGCCCCATGCAGCTCGCCAGTTATGACCAGATTCGACCCTGGGCTCCGCTGATTCAGCTCAAGGTAGCCAATCGCGAGATGCCGCCCTACGCCTATGACCACGGTATTGGCATCCAGGACCTGATAGGTGACTGGCGCCTGCAGCAGGAAGAAATCGATACCATCGTGGCCTGGGTTGACCAGGGTTCACCCGAAGGCGACCCTGACCTGGCTCCACCTGTTGCACAGGTGAAGAGGCCGGACCAGTGGAATTTTGAAGCCGAGTTCGGCGCACCGGATCTGATCGTTCCTTCATCGTCCATCGATATTCCCGCCAACGGAAATGATCTGTGGCTGAAGGAGTTTGTTGACCCTGGAATCACCGCGTCACTTGCGTCGCGCTGCATCAGGGCAGTGCAGGTAAAGCCCCGCAGCGACGCGGCGGCGGTGGTGCATCACGCAAATTCCATACTCTTTGTCGAAGACGAATACGGCGAGCTTCGCCGTTCGGGCATGCTCACCGAGTACGCAATGGGCAAGTGGGGCGAGAAAATTCCGTCTGACGTATGCCGCACCCTTCCTGACGGCGCGCAGATTCAGTGGTCCATCCACATGTACCCTGGCGGTGTGGGCGCCACCGCCCGGGGCGAGATGATCAAGGACAATGTGGTTGAAATCGGCCTGTGGTTTCACGACGAAGGGCATGGAGAGCAGGAGGGGATTTACCGGCAGAACCTGCGCCAGTATCCCATGCGCTCAGGCTATGAAAATGGCCACTTGATCGTGCCGCCTCATGGCTACATCATGACCCAGGGCTTTCACAGTTTCGATCATCCCGTGCGTATCGACAGCTTTCAGCCTCACGGGCATCTGCGCATGAACGCCGCTTCCCTGGAGATTTTCTATCCGGAAACCGGCCGTACCGAACAGATCAGCCAGATCTCCAATTGGAGCGCGACCTGGCATCACAGCCACATCTACGAAGCCGACGTGGCTCCATTGCTGCCGGCAGGAGCAGTGCTGGTCATCAAGCAGTGGTACGACAACTCCGCCGACAACCCCAACAACCCGGATCCGGACCAGTGGGTTTACGGCGGCAGCCGCACGGGTGACGAAATGTCCCACGCCTGGATCGCCATTACCCACCTGGACGATGAAGGTTATGAAAAGCTGCTTGCCGAGAGAGCAACCAAACGGAATCGCTCTCTGGCCGGCAGTGACTGAACATGAAACACCTTTTTACGAAACTATCTTTGACTGCCCTGTCGCTTGCTCTTTGCTCCGGGGCTTGGGCGCAGCAAGTATTGCGGCCCGCTGAACTCTGTCGAGATCACTCTGCCTCTGACATAGTGACCTTTGCAGATGCGGTGCTGGAAAACGAGGTGCGTGAGGCTTTGTCACTCGGACCGCAGGACAAGCTTACCTGCGCCAAGGCTGCAGAATTAACCGGGCTGGATGCTTCGGGCTCTGGGGCGAGAAGATCGGTTTCAGGCTCGCCGGAATGGCAAGATCCCGACCATCTGTTTCATGATTTGTCCGGCATTCAGAACCTCACCGGTTTAACCGACCTCGCCCTCAGGAACCGGGGCCTGTCGGACATCAGCCCGCTGGCCGGACTTACCGGATTGATAAACCTGAACCTTCATACCAACTGGATTTCGGATATCAGCCCGTTGCGAGGTCTGACAAATCTGGTTCGATTGCGTATAGCCGAAAATCCTTTAACAGATATAAGTGCACTGAGTGGACTAACTGAACTGAGAGTGCTTCGAATGCACCGCCACGGCGACTTCATCGGCGGACAGGTCCCCAGAACGCATATGGGCGCCACCGGATTGCTATTTACCAATGCCGTGACCGACATTAGTCCGTTGGCAAATCTTACCAAGCTGGTGGATCTCAATATTCACACCCAGGATATCAGCGACCTGGCGCCATTAAGCGGTTTGACATCTCTGGTCGAATTGCGACTGGCCGGAAACTCCTTTACTGATCTAGGTCCGTTACGAAGTCTTGCCTCATTGGAGTATCTCGAACTCACCGGCAACGACATTACAGATATCACGCCATTGAGCGGCTTGACCAGCCTTACGCAGCTTGACCTTCGTTTCAATCCTGATCTGACTGACATAGAAGCCCTGTTTGAAAATCCGGGAATAGGCGCCGGGGACATTGTTGAGCTGAGACATACCAATGTGTCCTGTGCAGATCAGGCGCGGTTGGCTGAGAAAGGCGTGGAGGTTCGCACCGAACTGTTTTCTTCCTGCGCCACTGCCACGAGGCAAAGATAACGCGCAAGCACCGATCAATTGGCTGGACAACAGCTTTTTTCGTAGATACCTTACGCCCTTCTTTGTTCGAACACCAAATATGAGACGATTCCCCAGGAGGATTTAATGAGATCTATAGTTACGGTGAGCGCCATGGCGCTGATTTTGGCGGCTTACTCCAATGATGCAGCTCTTGCTGCAGAGAACGTGTCGGCTGACGCCGGTCTGGAAGCAGTCATCAACCACGAACGCCGGGATCAGAACCGGGGCCGTGATGAATGGCGTAATCCGCTGGACACACTGTCCTTTTTCGGAATTGAGCCGGACATGACGATCGCTGAGGTCCTTCCCGGCAATGGCGGCTGGTATTCCCAGATCCTGACCCCTCTCACAGCCGAGCAGGGTCGTCTGATCGGCTTGACCTATCCGGAAAGCCTGTTCCGTCAAATGTTCTCCACCTGGAATGAAGATTCTGCCGAGGGCATCGGCGCCGATCTCAGCCAGATGGGCCGGTATCTGAGCGTTGAAGGAGTCGATAGCGCGCAACCGATAGTAGGCTACGCGATCGACGATATCCCTGACCAGGAGAACGGCCAGGCCGATGCGGTCCTCTTCTTCCGGGCGATGCACCACCTGTTCCGGTTCGATGAACCGATTATCGATACGGCTCTGTCCGAAACATACGATATGCTCGCTTCAGGCGGCGTGGCCGGTGTGGTTCAGCACCGCGCTCCGGAAGACGCCGATCCAGGGTTTGCCAATGGCAATAATGGCTACCTGAAACAGAGCGATGTCGTCGCCGCGTTCGAACGGGCGGGATTCGTTCTTGAAGAAGCCAGCGAGATAAACGCCAATCCAAACGATCCTGCCGACAGCTTCGTATGGCGTTTGCCGCCGACTACAACCGACAACCCGGATACTCAGGCGATCGGCGAGTCAGACCGCATGACCTTGAGGTTTCGAAAGCCGTAACATCCGTTTCAACCTGTCCCGAAAAAGTCCCGGCTCTCCGCCGGGATTTTTTCGTTTACCGCTACCCTGGTATCTCTAATACCGAGGCCGCCAACGCCATTTCTTCTTCGGCGCCGATTGTGAACCGAATGGCTTCGGTGAGCCGTGGGTCCGGGATTCTGCGGGCCACGATGCCGGCGCCGGTGAGGGCTCGCCAGGCATTGTCCGGCTCGTCAAAAAACACCAGTACGAAGTTCACCGCGCTCGGAAGATAATCGCGCACCGAAGTGAGTTCCGAAAGGGTCCGGCAGAACGCCTCACGAATCCGGGCTATTTCATCAACCTCGCTGCGCATCGTCTCGATACCCGATTCGCGGAGGGCCAGCAAGGCAATCTGGGCGCAGGGATCCGCCAGGGGATAGGGCGGCACGACCTTGCGCATGATGGACATCACCGCATCGTTTGCCAGCAGGTAACCGACATGCACGCCGGCCAGCCCAAAGGCTTTCGACATGGTGCGAACCACGACCAGGTGATCGAAGTTCGACAGCTCCCCCGCCAGGCTCTGCCGCGGACAGAATTCGATGTAGGCCTCATCGATAACCACCAGGGCCTTCCCCTCGAAGTGGCGCAGAACGGAGATGATGTCCTCCCGGCGAAAAGCGTTGCCGGTCGGGTTGTTCGGATTGCAGATAAAGACCAGCTTGACGTCGTCGCGCGCGCATATCGCCGCCACATCGAGTTCGAAGTCATCAGTTAGCGGCACATCAATCACTGCGGCATTCTGGATGTCGGCGCATACCTGGTACATGCCATAGGTGGGGCTGCTGACCAGAACCTTGTCCCTGCCCGCGCGGCAATAAGCTCTCGTCACCAGGTCTATGGCTTCATCCGCGCCCCGAAGCGCCAACACCTGCTCCGGCTGCACGCCGGCATAGGCCGCGTAGGCCGCTTCGACCTGGTCCGGTCCCTGGTCCGGGTAGCGATGGTACTGCGAGACATCGAGTTGCATGGGATCGCGAGGGAAGGGCAGTTCGTTGGCGTTGAGCCACACTTCGCCGCTTCCGCCGATACGGCGTGCGGACATGTAGGGTTCCAGCGCCTCGATATGTGGGCTCGAAAGAGCGATCTTTTTCATGGCTCAATCCAGAAACAGATGTCCGAGCAGGACAAAAAGGGGTATGGCGATCACGGTGCGCAGCAGGAAGATGCCGGCCAGGTGCCAGACGGTCGTCTTGATCCGGGACCGCAGGATCAGCGCCCCGATTTCGGACATGTAGATCACCTGGCTGACCGAAATGCCGGCAATGATGAATCGGGTCAGTTCGGACTCGATGCCCGCGCCCAACACCGCCGGCAGGATCATGTCGGCGAAACCCACTACCATGGCCGGCGCCGCCGCCGCTGCTTCCGGTACCGAGAGCAGTTCCAGGTAGAGCCGGAAAGGAAGGGCAATCCAGTCGAACAGCGGTGTGTATTCCGCCACCATCAATGCCACGGTGCCGATGGCAATGACCGAGGGAATCAGTCCGAACCACAGGTCGAGCAGCTTGACGGCGCTGTGCCGGAGCTGTTGTGGCAACGGATCCGCATCCTTAGCCTTGGCAACCGCCTGTTGCAGCGCCCAGCGCCAGACCGAGGCTCCCGGTGGAACCAGTTCGGTCTTCTTCGCCTCGGTGTGATAGGTGGTCGGCATCCAACTGAGTGGAGGCAGCCGGCAAATCACCATTGCCAGGACGATCGACACGATGGCGACGGATCCATAAAACTGGAGAAAGATGTGCGTTACGTCCAGGATGCCGGCGATGAGAACGCAGAACGCGACGGAAGCCAGGGAGAAAGACGAAATAATGCTGAGCGCCTCCCGGTGGTTGTAATGACCGCGTTCGTACTGCTGGGTGGTAACCAGTGCGCCCAGCGGCGCGGCGCCCAGCCAGGACGCGACGGCGTCGATGGCCCCGCGTCCGGGCAGCAGAAACAGGAATCTGAAAAAGCGGGATACCAGCACACCGACAAACTCCATGATGCCGTATTCGGTCATCAGCGGCAGGAGGAAGATTACGGCCAGGAACAAGGTCATCACCGTAGGCACCAGTTGTCCCATCATGGTCTGACCGGTGTTCGCTCCCCAGACCGCTTCCGGACCGAATTCGAAAAACACCATCGTGGCAAATGCGGCGCCGAGCAGGCGCAACAGCAACCAGTGGAAGCTGACGCCAAACAGTTGACCCAGCAAGCCATTGTCAATCCTGCGCCAGCGGCAATAAACCGCCAGCAACGCGGAACTCGTTGAGATAGCGAGAATCAGGACCGGAAGCACGGGACCCAGCCGATCGTTCAGAAACTCGGCCAGCACGGCAACCAGGACGGTGCTGCCGCCGTTAACGGGCAGGGGCGCCAGGAACAGAAGCAGACTCAGCAGGGAAGGGACTGCAAACCTGAGTACCGATTTCAGGCTAAGTGAAGGATCTGACGGGGAATCCATCGAACTGGCCGGTCTCCGGAATGGCATTTCGTGGCAACCCCCGCGCAGGACAGTTGGTGCCCAGGGGCGGAATCGAACCACCGACACGAGGATTTTCAGTCCTCTGCTCTACCGACTGAGCTACCTGGGCAATTGCGGACGGGCGGTATTTAACCTTTCGGCTTGAACGCAGTCAAGCGACGTCATTCCGGCGGGACATAGCCTGCCGCGCGGTCGTAATCCTCGTTGTCGAGGAACTTTTCCATCTGTTCGTTGAGATACTTCCGGTCATCGGCGGAGGCCAGGTTGAGCTGCCTTTCGTTGATCAGCATCGTCTGCTGTCCCAGCCATTCCTTCCAGGCCTGTTGCGACACCGTGCGATAGATTTCCTGTCCTTTTTCTCCCGGATACGGCGGCACGGGCAGGCCCGGGAGTTCTTCTCCGTACTTTCTGCAGAACACGGTGCGGGTCATGGTTCTTCCCTTCTCATTGACGATCCTGGCCGCTGCGGTTCGGCGGACGCCAGCGCCGCGAGCAATTTTCTGACGGGAGCGGCGAGTCCGACCTCTGCGGGGTCGACGATAGAGTACCAGAGCCAGCGGCCCGATTCAGCCACGGCTAAAGCGGTTTGAGCCACCCTGTAGTGGAGGGGTGTGATGTCGAGTTGGAAGTGGGTGAAGCCGTGGCGGATGGGTGGTAATTCGGCGGGTGATTCGTTTGCAAGGCGCAAGCCGGGGAGGCCGGCAGGCAAGGTGGGTGTCCCATCGTGGGTCTCGATCTGGGGGAGGGAGTAAAGCGAGCCCCAGATGCCGTTGGGCGGGCGCTTTTCGAGCAGCACCCGGCCTTCGGCGTCCTGCAGGATAAGCATGATTACGGAATGGACCGGCAGGGTCTTCGCCGGCTTCTTGCCGGGGTAGCGGTCGGTCTCGCCGCGCTGCCGCGCGAGGCAGCGAGGCTGCAAGGGGCACTGGGGACAGTCGGGATTGGTGCGGGTGCACAAGGTGGCGCCAAGGTCCATCATGCCCTGGGTGTAGGCGCCAATCCGGCTTCGCCCGCTCCCGGTGCGGCTGTCGCTCAACCGGTGCGGCAAGAGTCGTTCGGCCAGCACCCAGAGTTCGGACCGTGTCTTGCTGCCTCCAGGATAGCCCTCGACGGCGAAGCAACGCGCGAGCACGCGCTTGACGTTGCCGTCGAGTATCGGTGCGCGCCGGCCATGGGCGAGTGCGAGAATCGCCCCTGCCGTCGAACGGCCGATTCCGCTCAGTCGATCGAGTTCCGCCAGCGTATCGGGGAATCTGCCACCATGCTCTTCGACGATCGTTCGCGCCGCCTTGTGCAGATTTCGCGCGCGAGCGTAGTAGCCGAGTCCGGTCCACAAATGCAGCACCTGATCGATATCGGCTGCGGCGAGCGCGGCCACATCGGGGAAACGCGCCATGAATCGCCGGAAGTAGGGAATGACTGTGCCGACCCGGGTCTGCTGCAGCATGATTTCCGAAACCCAGACGCGGTAAGGAGAAGGGTCCGCCTGCCAGGGCAGATCCTGCCGGCCATGAATCTCGAACCAGTCGATCACGGCATCGGCGAAACCGTCCGTTGCCGCCGAGCCTGATTCAGTTCGAGCCGGCATCGCTGCCAATGCGGGAAAAGATTTCGCGAACCGCGTTGAAATCCGGACTGCAGAAACGGCTCACTTCGTCGCTGAAGCGGGCGGCGCATTCCACCGGCCAGGTCACGCCCTGGTAATTGCGGCTTACCGGAATCGTCTGGACAAGCGGTTCGCCGAGCATGGTAAGCAGCACTTCGTAATCGAAGCCGCCGCCTCGCAGGTCGGCGACGCCTGTGCCCGCGGCGCTGAAATTGTCCATGCGCAAGTTGAACGTGTGCTCGCTGGCGAGGCCGCCGTCGAGCGCGAGATCGCCGCCGACTTCGGAAAAACGGATCAGGTCCGGCCATTGCTGGATCGCCTCGCCAGTGGGACTGAGCGCCGCGATGGAGGTGAAAATCTGCTTGATGAGGCCGATGTTGACCAGGTTCTCGGTCACGGCGAACGAGGCATCACCGCTGAGGCCGTTCAGCAGTCCGTTCAGGGACTGGCCGCGGGCATTGAAGGCCCCGTTGGCATGCAAGCGTCCGCTGAGCACGTCGAGCCGGGTTATCAGCGGCGCGATTTCCGAGATGGCGAGATTTTCGCCGCTCGTATCGAGGCTCAACTCGCCGTTGGCCGCATTCCAGCGCATGTTGGCCGAGAAGGTTCCGCCCAGGGAAGCGACCGGCGGGATTTCCGCATCGAGCACCCGGTCTTCGACGTTCGTATATACCGTCAGATTCTCGATATGCAGATTGCCCGCGGTCAGGGCGTCCGCAGCGATGGAGCCTGACAGAATCAGGTTTTCGAGATTCGGCAATTGCCTTTCAGGCCGCTGGAATGCCGGCGCGCCGGGGATGGATTCGGATCCTTCAGCGGCGAAAAGCGCGCTGACATCGAGTTCGCCGATGTCCATCTCGTAACGGACATTGGCGGGTAGCAGACCGCTGGCGAAACGGATTTCGGTTTCCGCCTCGACGACCGTCTGTGACGGGGTGTTCACCGTTACCTCGGCACTCAGACCACCTGCATCTCCGGTCAGGTTAAATGCAACGCTGGCCGGCCATCGGCCGTTCGGATTGCCGTTGGGAACGGCCAGCGCCTCCTGCTCGGGCGCCGGCAGCATCCCGAGATTCTGCAGCAGCACCCTGGCGTCGAATTCGTTGCTGGTCAGACTCGCCTGGTAGCCGGGATTGTTCGGGTAGCCGTTCACCTCGACCCGGCCTTGCAGCAACACGGGGGTACTGTTCAGGTCGAGTTCGGAGACGGAGTAACGGCCGGCCTCCGCATCCGCCTCGATTTCGCCGATCAGTCCGACCGCGGTTTCGCGCACCCGCCGATTCGCGCTGTCGAACCATTCGACATCGAAATTCGCCTGGCCGGCGAAAGCTTCGCCTCCCAGATTGACGTCGCTGCCGACCACTTGCAGATTCTTCAACAGGAATCGATGGCCGCTGGCCAGATTCTGTACGTCCAGGCGGCCGTTTTCGGCGGCAATTCGCTCGGGAAATCCGGCTGCAACTCCAGATGCTTCTTCCGCATCGGAAGTTGCCGCTGCCCGCGCGATGTCCCAGATGCTGTTGCCCGACGCATCGACGAAAACATTGAGGTGGAAACCGTCGATACGCAGTTCCCGGATCGTCAACTCGCCACGCAACAGGTCTCCGCGATCCACATCGAGTTGGACGACCGAGGCCGAAGCCAGTTCCTGCGGCAGACCCGGATTGCGCAGCCGCGCGTCTTCGAGCGTGAGCCGGGCCGAAGGCAGCAGGTCGATATCGACTTCCCCGGCAACGACCAGCTCATAGCCTGTCGCCGCGGTGACACGTTCCTGCAAAGCGGTTCGATATTGTCCGGGACTGGAAATCCAGAGCATGGCGGCTGTTATGACCGCCACGACGGCGAGCCCGATGCCAAGCAGGATTTTCCGCGTACGATTCAACATGCAAACTAGTGTATCGAAATGGCGAGTCAGTGACACGGGCCTTTATTTTCCGGGAGATTCTGCGACTTCGCTGTGTTTATCCGGCCGGGGAGTTATAATGCGCAGCCGCCACAGTGACCGCTCCGGCAGAACCGGTGACGCAATCATGAACAAGCAAGCGCGCAGCGCCAGCGTTCAGCGCAACACGAAGGAAACCCGTATTTCCATCACGCTCGACCTCGACGGCAGCGGCCGTTTCGAGGCTGAAACCGGCTTGCCGTTTCTCGAACACATGCTCGATCAGATCGCCCGTCACGGCATGATCGATCTGACCATAAAGGCCGAAGGCGATCTTGAAATCGACGCCCACCATACCGTCGAGGATCTCGGCATAACCCTGGGGCAGGCACTGAACCAGGCGCTCGACAAGACCGGAATTCGCCGTTACGGCCATGCCTATGTGCCGCTCGACGAGGCGCTTTCCCGGGTGGTGATCGATTTTTCCGGGCGTCCGGGACTCGAATATCATGCCGATTTCGCGCGCGCCGTCGTCGGCGGATTCGACATCGACCTGTTTCGCGAGTTTTTCCAGGGCTTCGTCAATCACGCTTTCGTCACCTTGCACGTCGACAACATTCGCGGCCGCAACGCGCATCACCAGATCGAGACGATATTCAAGGCCTTCGGCCGCGCATTGCGCATGGCGGTGGAGCTCGATCCGCGCTCGGCCGGAGTGATTCCGTCGACGAAGGGCAGCTTGTAGCCCCGCCCGGCCCTGGTTCGATCCGGCGGAGCCCGCCTGAAACAGAGAAGTTGGACTGATGAATACGGTCGCGGTCATCGACTACGGTATGGGTAATCTGCATTCCGTCGCCAAGGCGGTGGAGCATGTCGCCCGCGAACTCGATCTGGACGTCAGCGTATCGATTACCGCCGACGCGGAAACGATCGCGAATGCCGCCAGGGTCATCTTCCCGGGGGTTGGCGCGATTCGCGATTGCATGGCCGAAATCAACCGGCTCAACGTCGGCAGGATGGTGGCGGAGGCGATGAAAACACGGCCCGTGCTTGCGATCTGCGTCGGCATGCAGGCGCTGATGGAACATTCCGAGGAAAACGGCGGCGTCGAATGCCTGGGGCTGGCGCCGGGCGACGTGCGCTATTTCGGCGACGAGTTGCGCGGCGAGTCGGGCGAATGGCTGAAAGTGCCCCATATGGGCTGGAACGAAGTGCGGCAGACTCGCGCGCATCCCTTGTGGGAAGGCGTTCCCGACGGCAGCCGCTTCTATTTCGTGCATAGTTACTACGTGGAAACCGGCAGCGACGAATTGGTTGCCGGCAAAACGACTTACGGCAAGGAAATGGTCTCGGCATTCTCCGACCGCAATATCTTCGCCACCCAGTTCCATCCGGAAAAAAGCCAAGCCGCGGGATTGCGGCTGCTCGGCAATTTTCTCAAATGGGACGGTCAGGCAGGAGGCGGCTAAGAATGCTGGTAATTCCGGCCATAGACCTCAAGGACGGCAAATGCGTGCGCCTGCGCCAGGGCCGATTCGACGAGACCACTGTATTCTCAGAAGACCCGGTCGAAATGGCCCGGCAATGGTGCGAGCGCGGCGCCCGGCGCTTGCACATGGTCGATCTCGATGGCGCGGTCGCGGGCTCTCCCAGGAACGCGAGAATCGTGAAGGCCATCGTCAGGGACAATCCGGACTTGCCGGTGCAGATCGGCGGCGGCATCCGCAATCTCGACACCGCCGAATCGTATATCGAGGCAGGCGTGCGTTACGTCATCGTCGGCACGCAAGCGGTGCGCGAACCCGAGTTTGTAGCGGCCGCCTGCGAACGGTTTCCGGGTCAGGTCATCGTCGGAATCGACGCGAAGAACGGCATGGTCGCCACGCAAGGCTGGCTGGAAGTGAGCGAAATCAGCGCCGTATCTCTCACCCAACGATTCGCGGACTGCGGCGCCAGCGCAATCGTCTATACCGATATCTCCCGCGACGGCATGATGCAGGGAGTCAACGTCGAAGCCACGGCCGGCCTGGCGGCGCAATCCGCGATTCCGTTGATCGCTTCCGGCGGCGTGACCGATCTCGACGACATCACCAGGCTGAAGCAGGCTGCGGCCGGTTGCGGCGGCGCCGGCATCATCGGCGTGATCGCGGGCCGCGCCCTGTACGAAGGCACCCTGGACCTCGGCCGGGCCCAGGCGGAAGCGGACGCTTAGCGATGGGACTCGCCAGGCGCATCATTCCCTGTCTCGACTGCGACAACGGCCGCGTGGTCAAGGGCGTCCGATTCGTCGACATCCGCGACGCCGGCGACCCGGTTGAAGTCTCGAAGCGCTATTGCGACGAAGGCGCGGACGAAGTCACTTTCCTCGACATTACCGCGAGTCACGAAGGGCGCGCGACCACGGTCGAAACCGTGCGCGACATCGCCGCCCAGGTCTTCATCCCGCTCACCGTCGGCGGCGGCATCCGCACGCTCGACGATATCCGCATGATGCTCAACGCCGGCGCCGACAAGGTGGCGATCAATACCGCCGCGGTCTTCGATCCGCCTTTCGTCCGCGCCGCCTCGGAACGCTTCGGTTCGCAATGCATCGTCGTCGCGGTCGACGCCAAGCAGGTCTCCGGTGGCGCGCAGCCAAAATGGGAAATCTTCACTCATGGCGGACGCAATCCCACCGGCATTGACGCGGTGGACTGGTGCAGCCGCATGGTCGACTACGGCGCCGGTGAAATCCTGCTTACCAGCATGGACCGGGACGGCACGAAAGAGGGTTTCGACAACCTGCTCAACCGCGCCGTGAGCGGCGCCGTGCGCGTCCCCGTTATCGCCTCCGGCGGCGTCGGCACGCTCGAACACCTCGCCGAAGGCGTACTCGAAGGCGGCGTCGACGCGGTGCTTGCCGCAAGCATCTTCCACTTCCAGGAATTCACCATCGAGCAGGCCAAGCGCCACATGGCCTCCCGCGGAATCGAAGTGCGGCTGTAACCCCTTCAGCGCGAACGCAACGTATTCAGGCCCTTCAGCAGGTTCAGCGCTTCGTTGAGGGGGTAGTCGGCGGTGAGGACTTCGGCGGCGGATACCAGCGGGGCGATGTTTCCATCGGCGCCGTTTTCGTTTTCCAGGCTCCCCGGCAGGTCGGCTTCGGCGAATTGCGCGACGTTGCGCGAGCGGCGCGTGATGAAGGCTTCTTCCACGACGATGTCGGGCTCGATGCCCTGGGCCTGGATCGAACGGCCGTCGGGCGTGTAATACAGCGAAGTGGTCAACTTGATGGCCCGGTCTCCGTCGAGCGGCAGCACCGATTGCACCGAGCCCTTGCCGAAACTGCGCGTACCCATGACGACGGCGCGGCTGTGATCCTGCAATGCGCCGGCGACGATCTCAGCCGCCGAAGCCGAACCGCCATTGATCAGCACGACCACGGGCAGATCCGGCGCCACGGTTTCCGCGTTCGCGAAATACTCCGTGGCTGCCTCGCGCAGCCGGCCCTGGGTATAGACTACGCGGCCGGAGTCGATGAAGGCGTCCACCACGTCGACCGAAGCCTGCAAGACGCCGCCGGGGTTGTTGCGCAAGTCGAGCACAAGGCCTTTCAGTTCCGGGTCTTCTTCGAGCAGCCCGGCGACTTCCGCCTGAAAGTCCTTGCCGGTGTTGAGCTGGAATATCGGGATGCGCGCATAGGCGTAGCCCGGTTCGAGCAGGCGGCTGCGCACGCTGCTGACGGCGATCACCTCACGCGTGATTTCGACATCGAAAGGCTCCAGTCCGTCCCTGGAAATCGTCAGCGTCACTTCGGTTCCCGGTTCGCCGCGCATGAGACTGGCGGCGTCTTCGGGCAGCATGTCGCGCACCGGCTGGTTGTCGATGGCGACGATCAGGTCGCCGGAGCGCAGCCCGGCCCGGTCGGCGGGCGTGTCGTCTATAGGTGCGATCACCAGGATGTAGCCGTTTTCCTGCCCCACCTCGATGCCGAGTCCGCCGAATTCCCCGGTAGTGGTTTCCTGCAGGCTGTCGAAATCCCTGCCGTCGACGAAGGCCGAATGCGGATCGAGGTTCGCCAGCATGCCGCGAATCGCGTTCTCGAGCAGGGTGCGATCGTCGATCTCTTCGACATAGGACATGCGGATGCGGTCCAGCGCCTCGGTGAACAGACGCACGTCGTCGAGCGGCAACGGCAACGCGTCATCCTGGGCATGCAAGACTCCGGCGATGCTGAGCAGCGCACATAATGCGGCGGTTTGTGCTGAGCGAAGTCTGGTCATGTGATGTCTATTCCAAGCGGAACTTCCGGCCCGAAAACCAATACTTCCAGTTTCCGCCCCGCTTGGCAATCAGAACGCAGCAAGCTCGCCCATCAGACTCTCCAGCGGAACCGCCCGTATCCGCTCGTGCATGCGGTAAGGACGGTCGCCGGGGTAGATAACGTCAATGCGTTCAAGTTGCAGCGATTCCAGCGCCGCAAGCATTGAGCGCGTACGCTTCGGCGCATCGGTTCGCTTGAATTCGAAACCGAGTCGGCGCGTGCCGCGAATCACCAGCAGATCAAGTTCCGCGCCGCCTTGCGTTGCCCAATACCAAGCATAGCCCGAAGGGATTTCGAGTCGACGCAGGACTTGCTCAAGCGCGAATCCTTCGAAACTGGCCCCCACCTTTGGATGCGCGGCAAGGTCTCGCGGCGTTTCCACCCTGAGCAAACTGTGGAGCAAGCCGGAATCGGTAATGTAGACCTTGGGTGATTTGACGATTCGCTTTCCGGGATTACTGGTCCATGGCCGCAGTTGCCGCACCATGAAAGTTGAAGTTAGCAAATCGACGTAGCGGCGCACCGCCGTGTGCGAAACCCCGAACGCCCGTCCGATCTCCGAACCGTTCCAGGTTTGACCGTGATAGTGGGCAAGCATCGACCAGAAGTCTGACATCGTGCGCGAGGGAATCCGGGAACCGAATGCCGGCAAATCCCTTTCGAGAAATGTGCGGGTAAAGTTTTTGCGCCATTCCAGGCTTTGCCGATGCGTGGCCGGCAGATAAGCCCGCGGGAATCCGCCCCGCAGCCAAAGTCGCCGCCAATTTTCCGGTCCCGTCTCTTCCAGATCGAAGCCCGATAATTCATGAAACGCGATGCGGCCCGCGAGTGATTCAGATCCCTGGCGCAGCAAATCCGGCGAGGCGCTGCCCAGCACAAGAAACTTCGCCGGCGAAGGAGAACGGTCCGCCAGCACCCGCAGCACCGGAAAGAGCTCGGGACGACGTTGCACTTCGTCGATGACGACCAGTCCGCGCAGGGGTTCGAGGGCAAGCATCGGCTCATCAAGCTGGCCAAGGTCGCGCGGATCCTCAAGGTCGAACCGGATCGCTTCTCCATCCCAGCCGCGCATCAGCGCCTTGGCAAGCGTCGTCTTGCCCACCTGCCGGGCTCCGAGCAGCGCAACCACCGGATTTTCCCGCAATAGCCTGTTCAGATGCTGCTGATGAGATGTCCTGATAATTTCATTCATCCATGAATATTGAACGATAGCCGTTCAATTTACAAGGTTAAATCCTGTTTCGCGGCAACTTGCATTTGCTTCCCGCCAGCACGATTCCCAACGCCGCAACTTGTCCGTCCCGCACGGTGTTATTATCCGGTCGCCATGCGAAATCCAAATCCAACGACGACCAGAAATCTTCACGGGCACGAATATGCCGGAACAACTTAGCCTCGACCTCGATGACCGCCTGCCGGTAAATGACGTGTTGCGGCGCATACGCGACGAAAGCCGCGACGAATCGGAAAAAGGGCACTGGTTCGAACAACTGTTCATGCACGTCGCCATGCAGGAGCCCCGATTCGAACTGGAGGGCATCTGGCGCTGGAAGGACTGGCCGGAACGCGAGAGTCTGACCGGGCTCCACGGGGGCGATATTGGCATTGATCTCGTCGCCAAGCGGACATCGGGCGAATGGATCGCCATCCAGTGCAAGTGCTACGACGACCGCCATGTGTTGGGCAAAGGGGGGATCGACAAGTTTCTCGGCGGGTCGCAGCAGGATGTGTGGGGCATGCGCTGGCTGGTCGCTACCTGCCGCCTGGGGCCTAACGCGGATAGCGCGACCAGGCGGGCGAATCCACCGGTTGCCGTGATCGATTTCAAAGAGTTTCTCCATGTGCAACTGGAAAGAGAGGATGCCAAAAGGCCAGAGCAGGAACCCTGGCCGCTTCAGTTCGAAGCCATCGGCGACGTGGTGGAAGGGTTAGGCAATCACGACCGCGGCCGCTTGGTTATGGCTTGCGGCACCGGCAAGACGTTTACCGCGTTGCGCATCTCTGAACGAATTGTGGCTGGCGGCGGACGAATCCTGTTCGCCGCGCCCAGCATAGCCCTGGTCTCCCAGGCGCGGCGCGAGTGGCTGCGCCACACCCGCCGCAAGCTTACATGTCTCGTCGTGTGCTCCGACCCGACCGCTGGCGGGCGCAACGAAAACGAAGACATAGGCCTTTCCGAACTCGAATGCCCGGTTAGCAGCAGGCCGGAAGAAATCGCCGAGAGATTGAAACAGACGGACTACGCACAGGTGGTTTTCTGCACCTATCAATCGCTGGACAAAGTCATCGCCGCGCAGGCCGACTACGGCGCCCCTGAATTCAATTTGGCAATTTCGGACGAGGCGCACCGCACCACTGGCGTTTCCCGCTCCCGCGGAAAATCGGGATCCAAGGCCAAGGTCGATTTCCAGTCAATTCACGACGGCTGTCGCTTGCTCGCCGAAAAACGTCTCTACATGACGGCAACTCCTCGAATCTACACCCAAAGCTCCAAGACAAAGTTGGCCGAAAGAGGCATCGAAGTTATCGACATGAGCGACCAGGACGTTTACGGCCCCCTTTTTCACCAACTTACCTTCAAGCAGGCAGTCGATAACGAGATGCTTTCAGACTACAGGGTCATCGTTCTTGGCGTGGACCAAGGCAGCGTCACGCCCGGATTGCGCCGCCGACTCGAACAAATCGACTCGACGCCGAATGAGGCGGTTTCCTCCGGCAGAAAACGCAATCCTCCAGGCACTCGGGAAATGACCAGGGTTCTTGGAGTTTCGCTCGCGCTGAACGGAGTTGCGCGGGGCAGCGCGTTGGAGCGGTCGGGCCCACTGCAAAGAGCAATGGCGTTCGCCAACAGCATCCCGCGTTCGAAATGGTTCGCCGAGTCGCTGATGGAGAGCCAGGTTCTCGCATTTACCACGCGGCAAAAACGCTCCGGCCGCGCATTGAAACTGGTTGCCCGGCACCTCGACGCTTCGTCCAGCGCCTTGCGGCGCAACCAGGAATTGCGCGAACTTCGCAGCGCCGGGGAAAGGGAAGACGAGTGCCGGGTTTTGTGCAACGTGAAGTTGTTCACCGAAGGCGTCGATGTTCCGCAACTTGACGCGGTCGCCTTTCTTGAGCCCCGAGATAGCCAGATCGACGTCGTCCAGGCAGTGGGACGCGTCATGCGCAAAGCCCCGGGCAAACGTCTGGGGTACATAGTCATTCCAGTCGTGGTGGAACCCGGCGCCGACCTGATCGAGTCTTTGGTCACCGGGACCGAGGGCTTTCAGGGAGTGGGGCGCGTGTTGCGCGCGCTGCAGGCGCATGACGGCCGTCTCGCCGAAGACCCCGCGAGATTCGTGAAAGCTTACCAGGCGACCGATAAGCCGCCGGGAATCGGAGAAGGAGGAGAACCGTACGGGAACGATTTGGACGGACTCAGCAAGGAGCTTGACCTGAGAGTGGCCGGAGAAGGAATTTACGCGCATATAGCCGCGGCTTCCGGTCTCGGCAAGCCCGGCCAACTTGTCGCCGACGATATCGGCTATGCGGTGAAGCGGGCAAGCGCGATTTTTCAGGAAGAAGAATTGGAGGGACCGCTCGCGGACGCGCTCGATCTGGTGCCTGAAAACGATGGCGGCGCCAAGGGAGTTTGCACGGTTGCCGCGCTGATGCTTTGCAATGCCTGCCTGTTGCAGCGCAGGTTGCGCGATGAGCCGGAAATGAAAACGATCATGCGGCTCGACAAGGTCGCCGGTTCGAGCAATCCGGCGGAAATTCTCTCCATCGCCTGGGAATCGATTCTTGAAAAGGACTACGCGCCCGTGTTCCGCCCGGCGCTTGCGGTGACTTCCGCGCTTCGCGTCGGAAAATCGGTCAATAACGCCATTCGCGGCATCGCCGAATGCGCGAACCGGGTAGCGGATTCCCTGAGCGAGTTGGGCTACGACCACGCCGGGCCGCTGTATCACCGGATTCTCGGTTCCGCCAAAAGCGACGGGGCGTTCTACACCAACAATCTGTCAGCCATCGTGCTGGCGCGGCTGGCGTTCCCCGACGATTTTATCGATTGGACGGACTCCGAAGCGGTTTCGAATCTGAAGGTGATGGATCCGGCATGCGGAACGGGCACCTTGCTGATGGCCGTGTTGCGAACCGTCAAGGACCGCGTCGCGGCGCGGAATCCCACGACCACCGAACAACAGAACGCGTTGCATCGAAGTCTGGTGGAAGACGTGCTTTGCGGACTCGACATCAATCAGCATGGCGTGCAGCTTGCCGCGTGCAATCTGACGCTCGGAGCGCCGACGGTCGATTACCAGAGGATGAATCTGGTCACCATGCCGCATGGACCGCAAAGCGATGGGAGCGTGAGGGCGGGCTCTTTGGAAATTCTTGCGGCCTCGGACGAAATGCGGGATTTGCGCGAACTCGCGGCGCCGCGCCGCGACCTCGGCAGCCTCGACGCCGAACAGGTCGACGCAAGCGAAGCGATCCGATTTCCCCTGAACGACCTTGATGCCGTCATCATGAATGCTCCGTTCACCGCGAACGAAAATCGGAGCAGGAAATACGGTGACGCGGGTAGAAAGGCGATGCAGGACCATGAGCTCGCCATTCAGAAACAAGTCGAAAAAAGAGATCGAGCCGCCGAAGGAGTGATCACATCCAACACCATCCAGACTTTTTTCAGTCCTCTCGCTGATATGTTGCTAAATCGAAAGACCGGGGTGCTCGCGAAAGTAGTTCCTACAGCCGTTTGCACTGGCACCAGTTCATTGGCGCAGCGGCGTTTCCTTGCCGAACGATTTCACATCGAAATCGTCGTTACCAGTCACGACCCCAAACATCCAAACTTCAGCGAAAATACCTCGATACATGAGAGTCTGCTGATCTGCCGCCGAAAAACCGCGGAAAACAGGGATAGCCCGACCAGATTCCATTCCTTGCGCAGGATGCCCCGCTCTCGCCGGGAAGCCATCGAACTCGTCGACGCCATTCAACGGGGAGACGCCGCGGATTGGGCCACCGTGTTTGAACAACCGGAACAACTGGTCAGAAAGGGAGATTGGCGGCCCTGCCAGTTTCTCGATCCGATCTTGTTCGAGTCCACGCTCGAACTTGAAAATTCGGGTAACTTGATTCCACTGGGCAGCCGCTATCCGCTCGGTCCAGCAGGCCGGCGAATCCGCGACGCGTTTTCGCCGGCGCAAGACGAAGAGGGTTACCGGATATTCTGGAGCCGAGCCAGGGATTTGCGGAAAACCATGGAAGCCATCCCCGAACAGGTGGTGACGGACAAAAAGCCCAACCTGGCCCAACGATACCGAAATCAATCCGGCCACCTATTGCTTGCAGCAAAATTCAGAACAGACTCCGGTCGATTGCTCGCAATCCACTGCGAGAAACCTTCTCTTGGTTCCATGTGGGTTCCCGTTCGGGCAAATGATCTAAAGGATTCGGAGGCCAAAGCTCTTTGCGCATGGTTCAACAGCACATTGGGCGCAATCGGGTTTCTTGCGAGTCGCGGCGCGATGTTGACCAATCCGACGTTTTCGCAAGCCGAACTCTCCACTCTGCCAATCCCCGATTTCCGTAAGTCTGATCCCGCGGTGCTCGCCAAGGCTTATGATCTCGTCAGGAATGTCCCGATAAATCCCTGGAAGGAAGCCGCCAATGACGAAGTCAGAGATATTTTGGACAGCGCCGCGGCCGAGACTGCCGGGGTCGGCCTTGCATGGGTCAGGGACTTGCGTAATCGCGCAAGTTCGGAACCCACGATCGCAAACAGGCAAGCTTGAGCGCAGGCCGACCGGCGTTGGCGGATCGGTAAATCTGTTAGAATCCGCCTCTTGCCCTTCCGCCGGACCGGTATTCATGGAATTGATCGAAGAAAAGCTCGACGAGCACCATCTCGACCAGGGAGAGGTGGTGGATGTCGTCGTGCGCTTCGCCGGCGATTCCGGCGACGGCATGCAATTGACCGGCTCCAATTTCACGCTGGCGACGGCGCTCTACGGCAACGATCTTTCCACTTTCCCCGATTTCCCGGCCGAAATCCGCGCGCCGGTGGGAGCGACTTTCGGCGTTTCGGCCTTCCAGATCTATTTCGGCTCGGACGATATCGTCACCGCGGGCGATGCGATCGATGTGCTCGTGGCGATGAATCCGGCGGCGTTGATTACCAATCTTGAGAATGTAATCGACGGCGGCCTGATCATCGTCGACCGCGGCGCCTTTTCCGCAAAAAACCTGGCCAAGGCCGGCTATGCAGTCAATCCGCTCGACGATGGATCCCTGGCTGAATTCCGGGTGCTCGATATCGACATCTCGGCCCAGGTTCTCGCCGCCGTGGAATCGTTCGGACTCGGCCACAAGGCCAGCCTGCGATGCAAGAACATGTGGACCCTGGGCCTGATCATGTGGCTGTTCGACCGCGACCGCGCGGCGATCGTCCGGAATCTGCAGACCAAGTTCGCCAACAAGCCGGAAATCGCCGGGGCCAATATCGCCGCGCTCAATGCCGGGCACGCTTTCGGCGAAACCGCCGAACTGCCGACGGGAATTCATGTTTATCGCGTACCGCGGGCAAGCTCGGAACCGGGCCTGTATCGCAACATCACCGGCACCCAGGCGCTGGCCTGGGGTCTGCTGGCGGGAATCGAACTCGCCGGCATCGACATGCTGTTCGCTTCCTATCCAATCACGCCGGCTTCGAATCTGTTGCATGAATTGACCGCACGCAAGGATTTCCGTGTCAGCACTTTCCAGGCGGAAGATGAGATCGCCGCGGTATGCACCGCCATCGGCGCGTCCTTTGCCGGTTCGCTCGGCGTGACTTCAAGCGCGGGTCCGGGCATCGCCCTGAAATCCGAGGGCATGTCGCTGGCGATTTCGACGGAACTGCCGCTGATCGTCATCGACACACAGCGCGGCGGGCCTTCGACCGGGCTGCCGACCAAGACCGAACAATCGGACCTGAACATGGCGCTGTTCGGCCGCCACGGCGATACTCCCGTGCCGGTCATCGCGCCCGCCACGCCGCCGGAATGTTTCGACATCGCCCAGGAAGCCGTTCGCATCGCCATTCGTTACATGACGCCGGTGATGTTGCTGTCGGACGGCTATCTCGCCAATGCGGCCGAGCGCTGGAGAATTCCGCGCATAGACGATCTGGAGCCACTCCCGGTCGAATACGCGCAAGACTCCGCGGATTTCAGTCCGGCCAGGCGCGACCCTGAAACCCTGGCGCGAGTCTGGGCGCGGCCCGGTACGCCCGGACTGGAGCATAGAATCGGCGGCATCGAGAGTAACTACGATAGCGGCGATATTTCTTACGATCCGGCCAACCATCAAAAGATGACCGAAATGCGGGTCGGAAAAGTGGCCGGCATCGTCAAGGACATACCCTTGCAGGAAGTCGATCTGGGCGAAGATTCGGGCAAGCTGGCGGTGGTCGGCTGGGGCTCGACTTACGGCGCGATTCACCAGGGGGTGAAAAGAGCCCGGCTCGAAGGACACGCGGTGTCGCATATCCACGTGCGCTACCTGAACCCCTTACCGGGTAATCTCGGCGAGTTGCTGGGCCGGTTCGATTCGATCCTGGTGCCCGAAATGAATACCGGACAATTCGCGCGCCTGTTGCGAGCCGAATATCTGCTCGACGCCGAAATCCTGAGCAAGGTTTCCGGCCAGCCGTTCAAGATCGGCGAAATCCTCGCGGCCATTCATGCCAAGTGCCGCGAAGTCGAGGCTGTGCAATGAACCAGCCTAACCTGACGCTGAAGGATTTCGCTTCCGACCAGGAAGTGCGCTGGTGCCCCGGCTGCGGAGACTACGCCATCTTGAAAACGGTGCAGAAACTGTTGCCGGCGCTGGGCCGGCCGCGGGAAAACCAGGTGTTTGTTTCGGGCATCGGCTGTTCCTCGCGTTTCCCCTATTACATGAACACTTACGGCTTCCATACCATCCACGGCCGCGCGCCCGCCGTCGCCACCGGCGTCAAGCTGGCGAATTCCGAACTCGACGTCTGGGTCATCACCGGCGACGGCGACGGATTAAGCATCGGCGGCAATCACATGATCCATACGCTGCGCCGCAACCTGGATCTGCAGATCCTGTTGTTCAACAACGAAATCTACGGACTGACCAAGGGTCAATATTCTCCCACCTCGAGAATCGGAACCCGTTCGCCGTCATCGCCCGCCGGCTCCATCGATCCACCCCTTTCGCCTTGCGCCGTCGCCTTCGGTGCTGGCGGCTCGTTCATCGCGCGCTCAATCGATACCCATGCCAGGCATCTGACCGAGGTAATCGGCGCCGGACATGCGCACAAGGGCACGGCCTTCATCGAGATCCTGCAGAACTGCCCGATCTACAACGACGGCATTTTCGAGCCGGTCAAGGATCGCCAGACCGCGCCGGATTTCCGCGTCGAGGTCGAGCACGGCAAACCGGTGCTGTTCGGCAAGAACAATGAAAAGGCGATCCGCCTCGACCGCGGCAGCCTGACACTTGAAGTCGTGCCGGCGGACTCGGATGACGTGCTCGTGCACGACGAAACCAATCCGGCGCTCGCGCAATTGCTCGCGGCCATGCACGGCCCCGATTTTCCGATCGCCATCGGCGTTCTCTACCGGCGGCAACAGCCGAGCTTCGACGAACAGTTCAGCCGCCGCAAGGGCAAATCCCGCCAGGGCAATCTCGGCGCCTTGCTGCTCAGCGGCAATACCTGGGCGGTGACCTGAGGCGTTTCAAACGATCTGGCGTTTGACGAGATCGCGGAATACGCCGCCGGTTTCCATCAGTTCCTCGAAAGAGCCGATTTCCATGACTTTTCCAGCCTGCATTACATAGATGCGGTCGGCCTGTTCCAGGGTGGAAAGGCGATGGGCGATGACGATTCGGGTCGCGGGCAGGTCGGCCAGGTTGTTCATTACCTCGGCCTGACTTTCGTTATCGAGCCAGTTGGTGGCTTCGTCGAGCAGCATGATACGCGGACTGCGGATCAGCGAGCGGCCGATAGTCACACGCTGACCCTCGCCGCCCGACAGAACCGACCCGCTGGTGCCGACCGGCGTCATCATTCCCATGGGCATGGCCTTGATTTCGCTCTCTATGCCGGCGGACCGGGCGGTTTGCCATACTTCCTCGGTGGTCGCGCCCTCGTGATGGGCGACGATGTTGTCCCAGAGATCCTGGGGGTGGAGTTGCACCGCCTGTGGAACCGCCCCGATCTTGCGGCGTAACTGTTTCAGGTTCAGGCGCCGCAGATCGCGGCCGTCGTAATACACCGCCCCCGAAGTGGGCTGTTCGAGCCCGAGCGCGAGCTGAAACAGAGTGCTCTTGCCGGCGCCGGATTCGCCCGCGATAGCGATGAATTCTCCCGGGCGGGCGCGGATCGTGACATCGTCGAGAATCAGCGGGCCGTCGGCATCGTAGCGGAAAGTGATATGGTCGAACAGAACCTCGCCGCCGAGATGTTCCACTGGCTCGCCTTCGTCCGCGGATTCGGGAACCACGGCGAGCAGAGGCCTGATCTGGTCGAGGCCCGGCATCATGGCGGCTATCGCCCCGAAGGATTCGCCAAGCCGGGCGACGGCGGCCTGGAACGCTATGTAAACGGTGTAAACCACGAGAAAATCGCCGACCGGAACCGTGCGGCCTTCGCCGGTCGCGACCGCGAGCAGCAGAACCGCGCCGGTCAGGTAGGGTAGTGCGGCGCCGAAGGCCTGCAGATGACCCTCGTTCGCGCCGAGTTCGAGTTCCGCGCGTTTCTGTTTGCGATAGTCGCGCGCCCAGATCGCGAATGCCGATCCTTCCGCGTTTTCCACGCGCAACTTGGCGATTCCGCTGATGATCTGGAACAATTTGCCGGCGACGGTGCGCACGGCGCCGATCATGCGGCCATAGGGCAGGATCTGGCGCATGCCGATCAGGAAAGTGACGAGCAGCGAGGCAAGACTGAAGGCGAGGGCGATAAGGCCGAGCCTGTCGTCGTAGAAAAAGATCAAGCCGAAAACCGGCAGCAGGAAGATGATCGACAATATGCTGTCGGCAACGATGCCTTGCACGCCGTCGCGCAAATTCTGGAAAGTCATGCCGCGCATGGCGAGATCGCCCGCGGGATAGCGATGCAGGACGCCTGCGGGCAGCCGCAGCAGACGGTCCCAGAAAGCGGCTTCGATCCGCGAGGCCGAACGTCCTTCCAGCCGCATCATGGCCGTGCCTTGCAACATGTGCAGCAGCGCGCCAAGCACTCCGAAGCCGGCCAGCGCCGCCGCCACCGCATAGACCGCGCCGAGATTGCCGCCCTGCATGACGTGGCTGGCCGTGAAACCCAGTGCGAGCGCCGGCAGCAACTTGATCAGCCCGGCGGGAAGACCGGTCAATATCAGCCGCAACACGTCAGTGGCCGATCCATGCAGACCGATGCGAAGCAGATCTTTCGCTTCGACGCTTCGCGCTGGCAGCGGGCGATAGAACATCCAGGCCTCTGCCTCAAGCGCCGCAGCTCGTTCGGACGTAAGCCGGGCGCTGCGTCCACTGGTCGGGTCGAATTCCCGGTAGCGGCCCCAAGGACCAAACGAAAAGCCTCCGGGCAGCAAGGCAACGGGCCGGCCGTCCTCGGACCGGAACGCAAGCATCGCATTGCTGTCGCCCAGCCACCATTTGTCTTCCGGCTTCAACTTGATCCGGCGGCTGCGCACCCCCGAAGCATCGAGTATGTCGATCAGGCGTAGCGGAGTTTCTTGAGCACCCCCGCGCCGGGGAATCCTGAACTCGATGCCCTCCCGGCGGCCGATGATCCGCATGGCGTCCGCCAGGGCCGCGTCTTCGGCATCGGCGCCGCTTTCCACCTTCTGGTCATAGATATTGAAAAGCCGGCGCCGCGCGGCTTCTTCGTCCCGGCGGCGGCTGCTCGCGCGCGCGCGTTCGAGGTTCGCATGATCGACCACGGCCAGCCGGCGATTGAGGCGCTCCAGCGCGAATGCAACCGCGTGGAAACATGCCAGGCTCGGCAGCAGTTCGCCCTCCCGGGCCAGCGTGACGGACGATCTGACCGAGAGTTCCGTCCGGTCGAAAAGGGTGAGCCAGTTCGCCGGGGCGAGCGGAATAGCGCCTTCCGGGACCGAATCCTTTTCGGTGATTTCTGCCCAGTCGATAAGATCCATGTACAGGCCGGCGCCACGGGGTGGCTGGGAGACCCAGACCACACCACGCCGGACGGAAAGCGCGCCCGGGTCGAGAGTTTGCTTCCTGCCGGGCTCAATCAACGCGTCCGGCCGGGGATGATACGTTACGTAACGGGATAATGTTCCGGCAAGTTCAGTCAGCCAGGAGTCCGCCTGTGCCGCCAACTCCTTCGGATCGGTCTCGGCCAGCGCCGATGCCGGCAAGCGTTTCAGCATGGCGCCGGGCAAGCCCTTGGCGATCAGGCTGAGTTTCGTGTCCTCCTCGTCGGGCGCGACGCCGGGCAGAATTCGGCCCGCTCCGGCGCGCAGGAGATGTTGCGGCGCGGCCTGTTCCACGCCGTCCTTGAACTCGACCAGAAACAGGTCGACGGCGCCCTGGTCGATGAACCAGACGAATTCCGGGTCGTCGAGACTTGCCGGCAGATTGCCGGCGCAGGGAATGGAGGCGCCGGAGCGGGCGGCGAGTTCGGCGATCGATGTGTATTTCGAGGAAGGCATCGCTTCAGCCCGCTTTGACCAACTTGTAGTAAACGCCTTCCCTGTCTTCAATCAACTCTTCGTGCGTGCCCCGCTGCACTTCGACGCCCTTGTCGAGAACGATGATCTCGTCGCAGTCGCGCACGGTGCTCAAACGGTGCGCAACGATCAGACAGGTAACGCCGCGCCGCCGCAAGGCGTCATCGATAAACTCCTCGGTTGCGGCATCGAGTGCGCTGGTGGCCTCGTCGAGAATGAGCACGGTCGGATTTCCGACCAGCGCGCGGGAGATCTCGAGTCTTTGCCGCTGACCGCCGCTGAAATTCACGCCTCCTTCCTCGACCGAAGTCGAATAACCGCGGGGCCGGCGCAGGATCTCGTCATGGATGCAGGCATCGCGCGTCGCGGCAATGATGGTCTCGTCGGGAATGGCGGGATTCCACAAGGTGATGTTGTCGCGCAAGGTCGCTGAAAAAAGCACCACGTCCTGATCGACCATGGAAACGGAACGTTGCAACACTTCTTCCGGTATCTCGTACCGCGGATGGCCGTCGAAAAGAACCTCGCCCGACCAGGGTTGATTGAGCCCTGCGACCAGGCGTGACAGCGTGGATTTGCCGGAACCGCTCGGGCCGACGATTGCGACCCGCTGTCCGGGCTTGATCACCAGGTTGAAATCCTTGATCAGCGGCGGCCGGCTCCTGTTGTAGCCGAAGGTGACATTGCGCAATTCGACCTGGCCGGCGAGTTGCAGGCGTCCATTGAAAGTCGGAATTGAATCCGCTTCGGGATTCCGGCGCGTGAAAACCGGGTCTACCGGGGTTTTCGTGATGTCCTCCAGGCGATGCAGGTCTGACTCGATAGCCTGACGCTTGTCGGCGAATTCGACGAATCGCCCGATCGGCGCCAGAAACATCGCCGCCAGGATATAGAACCCCGCCAGGGCGCCAAGCGTGATCTCGCCGTCCAGAACCCGAACCGCGCCAAACGCGAGGATGATTGCGCTGGCCAGAATCGATATCAGACCCGGCAGGCCGGTATTGACGTAGCCCAGTTCGGCATACCGCTTGCGGGCGTCGAGTTCCAGCGCCTGTTGGCCGGACCAGCGCGCATAGTATCGATCGTCGGCCCCCACCATGCGCAAATTGTCCGCGTGATTGAGCATCTGCATGCCGACGCCAAGCAGCAATCCCTGTTCTCTCCGCATCGCGTCGCTGCGGCCCGCGCGCATTTCCTTGACGAACTGAGCCAATACTGCGTTAAGCATGGCAAGCGCCAGGACGATCAAGCCGAGTCGGACGTCAACGAACAGCATGGCGGCCAGAAACACCACGCCGGCGGCCATGTCGATTATGAGAATGAGGAACTGTTCGGTGAGGTTCTTCGCGATTCTGTCGATGGCCGAAACACGGTCGGTCAGATCGCCGACCATCCGGTGATTGAAGAATTCCACCGGCAGGCGCAGCAGCCGTGAAAAACCGCGGCTGTAGCCGGCCACCGAAATCTTGATCGACAGCCGTTTCAGGAATCGGTGTTTGAGCAAGGACAGGAGATAGACCAGGATGCCGCCGCCGGCAAGCAAGGCCGCCGCCGCGACGCCCCAGGGTTCTCCGTTTACCAGAACATGGTCTACAAAGACGCTGACCGATGCCGGAACCAGAAGCGCCAGCAGCGCCAGCATCAGGCCGCAGGAAAATGCCCCGGTAATCGCTCCCCATGATCCATCGAGCCGGGCTCTGGCCTGCTGCCAAATTCCGGGCCGCCGGCCGCCCGGCTCGAAACTATCGCCGCGTTCGAATTTCAGCGCGATTCTGCTGTAGCCCTTGCTGAATTCATCTGCGGTAAGCTTGCGCCGCCCGCTGGCAGGGTCGTTGAGATAGAAATGGTTGTCGTCGAATCCTTCCAGGACGACGAAATGATTGAATTGCCAGAACAGCACCGCGGGCATCTGCAATTGCTTGAGCAACTCGGCGTTGATGCTCAAACCCCGGCATTCGAGCCCATAATGTCTCGCAGCGCGCAGGATGCTCGCGGCGCTTGAGCCGTCGCGGCTCACTTCGCATTTTTCACGCAATTCGGTAAGAGGAACCCAGCGCCCGTACCAGGCCAGCACGCTTCCAAGACAGGCCGCGCCGCATTCCGTGGCGTGCATCTGCAACAGAATCGGCGTCCTGATTCTCTGATTTTGCGGCTCTGATTTGGAGTCCGATCCGAACAGGGACATTCAGGGTCTTCCGATTCCTATCAGCGAGACGGGCGGGTAGGCGCCCAATTCGATGACTACACGGCATTCCGCGCCGTCAAGCCCGGTCAAGCCGGGGTCTTCGCCAAACGAGATATCCACGTTGTACATGGCTGCCGGCGCTGCGGTTCCGCTCAACTCCGTCCGGCCGAAATTCGTTGCGGCGGCGAGCGAGGCAATTTCGCCATCGAAACGCAGTTCTTCTCCGGCAGCCGGCCTGAGTTCGACCGAGGCCGCCATTCCGGCCTCGATCAGTTGCGCGGCATCGCTTTCAATCCAGACCATGGCCTGCGCGGTCCCGTCTGCCCCGGCTGAAATTCCGCCGGGCTGGACCAGAACGCCATCGAGAGTGATGCTGCGCGTGACATTGCCGAAGACCAGCCAGGCGGCCAATACAACCAGGGCCAAAATGCTGACGGCGACAAGCAAACGTTCCTGCGGGGTGGAGATCGTCAGCAGCCGGTCGAGTTGCTCACGCTCTTCCTTGGCCTCCGCGAGACCTTCATGAAACGATGCGAATGGATCGTTGAACACTGCAATTCCGGATGGCTGGGGTTAAGAAAATCTAATAGGACACGAAGAAAAATCGTTTGGAAAGTTTACGCCAGATTCGCTTAACATTACTACCGTTGCCGACAGACGCGGCAGGGTGGCAACACATTTTGTGCTGCCGATTGTTTATTACAGGAGAGTGCTCATGAGAAGTGGCGATCAAATGCTCAAGCAGATTGTCGACAAGTCCGCCCTGGACGCCGATTTCAGACAGAAGCTGTTGACGGACCCGAAGTCCACCATCAGCGCGGAACTGGGAATTTCCATTCCCGAATCCATGGAAATCAAGGTCCACGAGAGCGACATGCAGACCGTGCATCTCGCGTTGCCCCCCGATCCGAACCTTACCGAGGAGCAACTCGAAGCGATCTCGGCCGGACTTTGCTGCTGCTGGTAGAAATCCACCCCCACCGAAACCGCTGCGCGGTTTTGACTCCCCCGGAGGGGGAGTCGAATCTGTAAAACAGATTCGGTGGGGGCTAGCCGCAGGGCTATGCGCCCAGCCCCTGCGCCATCTGGGCGTAGCTGGTTACGGGGAAGCCGCACATGCGCTCCCAATCCGCCTTGTCGATATAGGGCTGTTTCAACAGTTCGAACATATCGTCGAATTTGCGCAAGGCCGAGCAATCCACTTTCGCCGGATCCGTGGCGGTCCGGTGCTGCGCCCATGCGCCAGTGCGGGCGTAACGCCAGAATTCGCTGTCGTGAATCGAACCGAAACTGTAATGCCAGCCTACGAAGAGGCCGCTACATAGTACGTAGTTGATCAGGAAACGGTTGACTACTTCCACATCCCTTTCATGGAACTCCAACGGACGATTGAACCGCATCTGGAGAACCATGCCTATCTGCAACTGGGCGAAGACGATCGCCGTCGCTTCCAGCGGCTCCATGAAGGCCGCCGCGTTGCCGACGCGGGCAACCGCGCCGTCGTAAATCCGCCGGTGCACGAAATTCGGGAACGCGATCACCGCGCGTTGCTCGAATTCCGCAACGCCATCGGAATCGAGCAACTCGTCGAAATCCGCTTCGACATCCTCATGGCTTGAAATCTCGCTGTTGTAGACGTAGCCGTAGGACGTGTGCGCGGTCAGCGGAATGACGAAGACCCAGCCATGCGGACGCGCGATCGAACGCGTATAGGTGTATTGCGCGGCAGCTTTTCCAGGCTCTTCCTCGATGATTGCCGGGCAGCGGCGGATGATGGCCTTGTTGGTGGGGATGAAGGAAATATCGATGTGTTGTTCGGGGTCGTGCTGCCGGGGAAAGCCGCGGGCGTCGAAGACGAGGTCGTAACGCTCTCGCTCCCGGCCTTCGAATTCCACCTCCGCGCCGCCGTCCACCCGCGTGATATTCAGCACTTTCCTGTCGATGTGAAGCGCGTTCGTGCTTTCGTGCAACAAATCCCCCAGCAGGTCGGCGGAGAGGTGGTAGGCGTAGGACACCTGCTGTGGCGAAAAGTAGTGGATGAAGTCCTGGTTGCGCCGGCCCCATCCCTCGAATCCGATTCCATATTTGCGGGTTCCCTTCAGGCGCTGCTGGACAATGTCGTGGGGCAGGTTCGTCAACCGGTGCAATTCCGCCACCAGGCTCGGCCAACTGCCTTCGCCGACGCCGATGACCGGGATGCGCGAGTCATATATGTGATGCAGTTCGAATTCCCCCTCGGGGAGAAGCCGCGATACGCTCGCCGCAGCCAGGGAACCCGCGGTGCCGCGACCGAGCACCGCGACTTTCCTCAAGGATTCAATTCCGGTTGTCATGATTTGCCACTCCCGTTATTCAAATGAAACCGCCGCGGAAAGCACCATGAATACGTAGGCCTTCACCTTGGCCAGCCGATTTTCGGAAACGACCAGCTTGATATGGTGAATGCCGCGCAGCATCACGAAGCGCCCCGTCTTCCCGAACAAGGGCGTCGGTTTCGATACCCAGCCGGCAAGCTCGGCGAGTTTCTCCGGCGCCACGATATCTTCATGACCCAGGGCCTCCAGGAAAGGTTCCCAGTCGGTGAGGCCATCGAGCCAGTAACGCGAATCTTTCGTGTATCGCTGCTTGACGATAAGGGTCAGGCCGAGCGTCGGGCCAAGGCCGCTTTCCTGCACGTCGACATTGATGCCGGTACGTTCGATGCCGACGCGCTCCCTGAAGCGGGAAATCACCGATTCGACTGCCTCGACATCACCGGGCCAGGCCGTGTCCGCGAGATAGGCGTTCAGCTCCTCCTGGCCCTTGAAGCCCATTATCGCGAGGCGCAGCGAGCGCGAGCGCGATGGGAATATGCCGAAGGAATCCATGCGCGTATCGATCGGTTGCGCCCGGTAGACTCGTTCGAGCACCTGCTGCTGGACCTCGTTCTTTTCCCAGCCGACGCAGGAAACGAGTGCGTTGGCCGCGATGTCGACATCGTTCCATTGGTCGTTGTTAATCGCGGGTCCGATAATCGGACGCTCGCCGGGGCGCAGGAACATTCCCGGAAAGGTCTGTTTACCGTCCGGAGCCGAACCGATGTCGTATTCAAGCATCAACTTGCGTCCGACGATTTCACGCAGGGGCGAATTCCCGGCATCCATTTCCCGGAAAAGCCGCACGATGGCTTGCGCAAGTTCATCGGTTCCGTCGGTCCGCGCCCGCTTCTCGAAGCAGGCCGCCATGTTTGTTCCACTGGCCAGCGAAGCGCCGAAATCGGCTTGCGGCCTGGCTTCGTGCAATGGTAATTCAAAGCCGAATGGAAGCGCGCCCATGGTGATGGGAAGTTGTCCGGCGCATTCCATTACCTGCTCCCATTCCCGGTCGCCGACCAGGACAGGCGAAACCCTGTTTCTGAAATGTCCCAGCAAGTCGCCCATGTTCTCGCCTTCGCCGGCCAGACGGTCGTGGGTGAGCAATATTGCTTCGTCGATATTCAATTCAACTCCTCAGGCGATTACCGGTGTGGGATTGAGTTCGGCTTCCGCCAGTGCACTTTCCCGCAGGCCCATGTCGACCGGAACGTCATACAGGCGGCCGGGGGCGAGTCTTTCCCAGAAATGGCGCATCCCGGGCACGATGACCCGCACCACGGGCATACCGATATCCGGCCGCGTCTGATCGAGCACGAGCAGTTCCATGCCCTTGGACTCGACCAGCCCCCGGCAATATTCGACGTCGTCGCGGGCGTCCGCCGATTCGATCATCGGATAATCCCGCGCCTTGCGCATCGGCGCCCCGGCCGGCGCCAGCCAGGGACAATCGGCCAGGCGCGCGGTCTTCCACCACCAGAGCGCCAGCGGGTCGTCGATCATGGGTTTGCCGTCTGCCTTGCCAGGGCGAGGCAGCCAGGTCAGGCACTGGTTCAATTCGCATATCGCCCGCTGGGCGGCGATCTTCGGGTCGGCGTGGGCGCCGGCGCCGTAGATGATGTCTTCGGTTTCCGCGTTCGGCCTGCGCGAAAGCGCGACGAACGCGGGAATGCCGATGTCCGAGCTTACGTCGAGCACCCACAGGTCTCTTTCGTATCGGGCGTAGTACTCTGCGGCGGAGGCGAGATATTCGTCGTTGAAGCTGGAAAGGTCTACCTCCGGGGCTTGCAGCCGGTTGTACCACCAGATGGCGAAGGCGTCGCGCTCGGCCAGTTCGAAAAAGCCTTGCAAAATCGCCTCTTCGCGCGTATTGCCGGCGGCGCAGCCGTTGGAATCGGCGATCAGGTCGAATTCTCCGCGTTGTTCGGGCGCCATGCTGTAAAGCATCGACGTCGGCAGATAGCAATGCGCTTGCCGGGAAAGCGACCAGACCGGAGACCAGTCGATTTTGGCGTCAGGGTCGAGGCGCGGAGGTACTACGTTATATGGGTGCCCCTTTGCGTTGATGTCGGCGGCGTTGTCGAGTTGGCTTTCGCTGAACAACTGGACTTCATTGGGATGGATCGCCGCCTCGCTGTCGGCGAAATCGCTGAAGCGCTTGCGGACGCGGATTTCCTCGCCATGGAGTGCGCCCGAATATCGCTCCACGGCCTCGCAAAGCGCGCTGACTTCGGATTGTTCCCTCGTGCTGCCCTTGCCGGCGCTCTTGCTGCGCAAGCTGCGCCGCAGTGAACTCAGTTTCCGGCTGCGCATGCCGAGATTGCTTCCGGCCCAATAGACATGCAGCCAGGAATCGGTTTCGTCGGTCGTTCGCTCTAGCCAGGTGACGACGCCACTGACCGGGCTCACGAGGTGGCGGTATTTCGCCAGCGTGACCTCCGGCGCCACGGTGCGCGAGCCGCCGCTGTTACATACGGCCTTGGGGCTTGCCTCGAGTTTCAGCGGAACCGGCGACCGGTCCGGGCGGTAAAGCGCTTCGTCGCCGCATTCCGGACATTGCGGCCGGCGCAAAACCTGGTGCCGCGAACTTTCGAAACGGCCGGTATTGATCGTCAGTGCGTGCTCGTGAATCGGCGCCGCATCGGCGAG
Source organism: Gammaproteobacteria bacterium (assembly GCA_009844085.1). GTDB lineage: Bacteria > Pseudomonadota > Gammaproteobacteria > Pseudomonadales > Pseudohongiellaceae > UBA9145. The sequence goes on from VYCF01000004.1 coordinate 32,943, forward strand.
TACGACCCATTTGAGGATCTCAGCGGCGATCAGTCCGTACAGCGCGTCGACAACGGCGGATTCTTCGGCGAAGGGCTTGAAGGCGGCTTCCTCGCCGCCGAGATTGCGCAGGAAGTTGTGAACTTCCTGGTGGGCGCGCAGGCGGTAGCCCAGGCAGGCCCAGCAGGGACCCTCCCTGTTTGCGTAAAAGACGGGGCCGAACAGCGGCTGCATGCCCCGGGGACGCACGAGCATCCAGGGCTTGCCGCTTTCGAGCCGGCGCCGATTCACCTCCGAGAGACGTTCTTCGAGATAGTCGCCGCAGACGATGACGCTCAGTTCGGGATCTTCGCTTCCCGTGCGAGCGCCGCTTTCCTCGAGCCGCCGTGTCAGGCCGCCGTCGTCATCGACAACTTCGATACGGGATTCCGCCAGCCGCTGCTCGACCCAGCGCGGCGAAGCGCCGAGCGATGACCAGTAAGCCGCCCGTTCCCGGTCCATGCCGTGCTCGCCGGAAAGCACGTAGCCCCTGGCGGAAAGCGAAACCAGCGCCGCAAGAATTTCGGTGGCGGCATGGCGGTCTTCGAGCGCAGCGACGATTTCGCCTTGTGCCCGCCGGCCGTCGAGCAGGGGCAGCAGATCGCAATACAAGGCGCCGTGAAGCAAGGTATTGAATGTCTCGGAAACGAGCAGCGTCTGTTGTTCGCCGATTACGTGAAAGCACAAGTGCGGGGCAAGCGCGGGAAACTCGACCGGGCCTTGGTCGGCAGATGTGATTCTCCTCAGGATACCGCTCCCGGAACCTGCTTTTTTCATTATTCTTCCGGTCTGGCTTCGGCTGATTGTTCCGGCGGCGGTTCGTTTTTCCGCATTTCTTCGAGGATTTCGCTACTCCGGCTGCCGATGGACGAGTCACCGGCCTCGTAGACGCATCGCGCCCGGGTCAGGTCGGGTGATTCTTCGGATCCGGAACTTCGGCCGTATTCGGCCAATTCGCCGAGCGGCAGCGCTTGAATCGCGTTGGCGTCCTCAGGCGGGGAGAATATCAGGCTGTCACGGGTCAGACCGGCAAGGGTTTCGCCAAAGCGCTTGCACAGATTCTCGCTGTTAGCCGGTGACAGGCCGTCATGTACGAGCAGCAATTCGAGCGGCGCTTCGGGAGAGACTTCCCGGGCTGCGAGATCACCGAGAAGAATCGCCGCCAGACCGCTCTCGCGCAGCGGCCCGCGCCGGTCGGCGAAATCCGCGACTACGGCGGCCAGCACAGTCGTAATCGAAGCGTCGGCGAGATTCGACAAGGCGACCTTCGCCTCGTCCGGCGAGAGGTTGCCGCGCACGATATGCATGCCGACCTGGAAGGCCTTGTCGTTCGACCAGTTACGTACGACCTCGGCGGTATCCTTCGCATCGGCCGCGGGAATCTCGGCGATCTGGCTCTTCATTTCCCGGACGTCCATTTCGCGAGTCCAATACAGCCGGGTCAGTCCGCGCCGCGCGATCGATTCGGATTCCGGGTCGGGTCCGAATCCCTTGGGCAGGTCGAGATCGGTGAACTCGCGTTCGTTCAGGTTGTCGAGCAGTTCCGGATTGCGTTCGATCCATCCGGCGAGCCGCGAGTCGGCGTCGAAAATTTCGACGATGGCGTCGAAGGCCTCGGGCCGCGTTGCAGCAACCGGGCTGTCGTAGGCGCTCCAGTTTTCGATCTCGGGATAGAAATGCTTGCGCCATTGATCGACGATGGGATCCATTTTCGCGAACCAGCGCTTCGGCCGCAGCACGAGATTCATCATGTCGCCATAAGTTCCGGGCAGATGCGGCGATTCTTCAGGGTCGTAGTTCTGCAACAGCGGGTATTGCCTGCTCGCGATCGCGTGATGGTCCGCGTGGCGCTGCATGTTGAAGAACAGCCAGTTGCTGAACTTCCAGTCGGCGCTCCAGGAATGGCGCGGCATCACCTTCTCCCAACGGCCGTTCGCCAGGCGTACCCGGCGCAGTCCGTAATGTTGCAGGTAGTTGCTGATCTTCATCGAAAAGACGCAGCCATAGCCGAGGAAGACGAAGACCAGCACGGCCCAGATGCCGCCCATCCAGAAAACCAGCCCGTACCAGAACGCTAGGTAGGCGCCATAGCGCCAGAACGGATTGCTCAAGTGCCAGACAGGCAGGCGTCGGCGCGCCAGCCGCTCGCCCACCACTTTCCAGGAATTGGTGAGGTTGCTGACGATTTCCTTGGGAAAGTAGCTCCAGAAACTCTCCCCCTTGGGCGCAGATCCCACGTCGTGCGGCGTACCGACCTGGGCATGGTGAATGTAGACATGTTCAGTCGAATATTGCGGGTAGGAAGCCGAAGCGAGCAGAAATTCGCCCAGCCGCCGCTCCCAGGTGGTGCGCCGGTGGATCATTTCGTGGCCGACGATGAATACCGCCTGCGCTTCCATCGTCAGCATGATCGCCAGCAATATGTCTTCCCAGATCGCGAAGGGATTCGCAACGAGGATTTGCCACATGCCGAAAATGAGGGTAGGGGGCCAGAGAAACGCCCAGGCCCAGGCGGGCAAATTGTGCCACAGCAGGCGGCGTTCCGGCGTTTTGGCCGGATCCATGTTGCGGCCGTCGAGCCCGATCGCCCGGTCGATTGCGCCGCCCGAGGTCATGAAAAAGAGGAATGGCGGTAACAGCCACCAGCCGCCGAATGCCGCCGCGGCAAGAATCAGCGGAAAAACGCATAGCGGCAGATAATGCGGCAGCGCGTTGAGTATCGATGGTTCGATCAGCTTCCCGAAATCCTTTTTGTCTGGGCTGAAACCACCAGTTGAAACGCTATCTTGTGGCATGGCAACTTCCCGGCTGTTTTTGCTTCTCTCCCTATATTAGCACCGCGAAGCGCGGGCTTGAACGTATCGGGCCCGGGCGCAGCTTCTCCCGGTAACTCGGCTGGCGATTGCCTGAAGCCGGACCGGGCCGC
>VYCF01000012.1 GCA_009844085.1 Gammaproteobacteria bacterium
GGTTGTCGCAACCCATTGATTCTATTGGAATACGATTTTCAGCGGGAATCGCTGACGCGCCGGTGATTTCCAGGTTGTCCGAAAACGGCAGCCAGACTTCGCCATAGGCAGCGCGAACCTGGTCGTCGGCGTCGAAGTCGGGGTTGCCGATCAGGAACGCGAAGCCGTCCCGGCGCGTAATGTCATTGTAGGCAAAGCTCAGCGACTGATCGCGGAACTGCACGCCCGCGGCGTAGCCCGCGCCGCGCCAGGGCAGATAGCCCGTGACATTCGCTTCCAGCGTCGTCAGTTGCGATCTTCCGTCGCCCAGGTAGTCGCCGATGATGAATGGGCGCAATTGAGACGGATTGTGCAGCGCTTCGCCCGGGCGCGCGTCAAAGCTGGAACTGAAGGGGTTGAAGAACAGGCAACCGCCCGTGCCCGCCTGTTCCGGCCCGGCCTGCAGCGGACTCGCGTTGCAGCCGCTGCCGCCGAAACCCAGCAGCGCCGCCTGGAAGTTGTCGGCGACCACGTCCCGCGGATTGAGCAGGGCGTCGTTCCGCGCATGGACCAGCGAAACGTTCCATGAAGCCGTGTCCGTGATCGTACCCTCGAAACCTGTCGCCAGCCTCGCCGTGTCGTGTTCGTAGTAGTTCACTTCTGGCGGCTGTCCGTAGCCGTAGGGTCGGCCCTGGAAAAAGACGTCCTCGCCGAACGGATTTCCCGGGTGGTACGCGGGGACGACCGGCGTGTTCAGCACCGGAAAGCTGGGCGACACGTCGCGATTGATGTCATTGCTCGCATAGCCGAGTTCGGCCCAGAAGTTTCCGGAGTCGCCGCTGTCCCAGTCCACCCGGCCCCAGGTCTGCAGGCGTTGTTCGTTGGGAACGGCGGTGAGTTGCGGACCGTAGTCGAATCGGCAGATCGCGCTGTCGCCGGGCAATGTCTGCAACAGTCCCGCGTATTGCTCGCAGCCTGGGTCGGCGAAGGTTCGGCCCAGCGAGGGCACGTTGAAACTGCCGGGATGGCCGAACCCGCTGGTGGCCGGGCGCAGCCAGTCCACTTCGATCAGTACGAGACTGCTGCGGTCCAGATAGCTGGCTGCAACCAGATATTCCCCGTTGCTGCCGAAGCTGCCGCCCGCCACGCCGTCCAGCGTGAGGTCGTCCTGCGAACCGTCGCCGACCCGGCTGCGATATTCGGCCTGTAGTTCGACGCCCTCGAAACCACGCCGGGTAATGAAGTTGGCGACGCCGGCGACGGCTTCCGAACCGTAAATGGCGGCGGCGCCGTCCTTGAGAATTTCCACCCGTTCGACGGCCAGCATGGGAACCAGGCCGGCGAGGTCCACGAAACTCGAACCGTCGTCGGTCTGGGCCGCGGACAGTACTTGCCGCCGGCCGTTCAACAGCACCAGCGTGGACGCGACGCCGAGCCCGCGCAAATTGATGTTGGCGGTGCCGACGGTGTAGTTCTGGGTCAGGTTGTCGGAGTTGTTTTCCGCGCCGGCATTGATGGAGAGAACACCGACGAGGTCGCGGATATCCTTGAGCCCGGAGTCGAGCAATGTCCGGCTGTCGTAGATCGAAAGCGGGGAAGGCGAGTCTCCCTGGCGGACGATGCGGCTGCCCGTGGCCGCGGTCACCAGGATTTCCTCGATGGTATCGGTTTGCGCAGCGCCGTCGGCCGCGGCGACGGTCAGCGCGGCGGCGAGAACAGAAGGAGTAAAACGCATCGAATCCCTGGCTAGAACGTGCCTGACACCTTGAAGTTGATGACGCGGCCGGACATGCTGCAGCGGTATTCGATTTCCTCGAGGATGCCGGCCGAGACCCGGCCGAGATAGCGCAGGCGCTCGCGGCAGCTTTCCGGATTGCTGAGACTCTGGCCTTCGAGCCGCCAGGTCAATCCGCGGCTGTCGATGTATTCGACAAACAGCGAGCCGCGGGGGTCGCCGCTGGCGTATTCGATATCGTCGATGTCGATGCGGAGGATATTGCCGTCGTGCCGATTCATCCATCTGCCGCCCCAGTTGAGATTCCATTGCGGAATATCGTGGCGGAAACCGAATGAGTTGAAACCGCGCGCCATGTTCTGGAAACGTCGTTCATAACCCAGGAACGGGTCCATGATGCTGGAGTCCTCCACCGTGAGACTGGCGGTGAGTTGCAGGTTCGGCATGTCGAACATGCGCATGCGGATCGCGGCGTTGCCGCGGAAACCCCACATGTCGCCGTCGCCGATATTGCCGTTGGCGGATTGCAGATTGTTCTCGTCGACGGTGACGTCGATGCGCTCGATTCGGTCGTGATGCGCGTGATAGTAGATATTTCCGTCGAGCACGCCATAATCGTTGGGCAGCCGGTATTCGGCATTGAAATCGTACTTCCACAGCCATTCCTGGCGCAGATTGATATTACCCGCCTGGGTATTCGAATCGTCGTCCTGGTCGTCGTTGGCGGCGACGAAATCGGCGAAGCTGAGTTGCAGCACGACGCGCTCGACCGAGCCGCGCAGTTGCAGTTGCGGCGTCACGTTGTAGCGCAGATCCACTTTCGGCTTGAGGAACTCGAAGTCCCGCGAGTTGTTGAAGTCGCCGGTCTGGCTGATGGTCGAGGTTTCGTACAGAAGGGTCGATTCCAGCGTCAAGCGCGGATTGATGATCCAGTTGTGAATCGCGAAAGGCTCGTAGCGGATTTCCTCGACTTCCGATACCGCGTTGGAGACGTTAATCGGAACGAGACCGCCGACGGTCTGCGAAGGCGTCCCGGAGCCGGCAATGCCCAGCGCAAGGGCGGAATCGAGCACGGTCTGGGCGCCCTCCGCGCCGAGTTCCAGATCCATGCTGTCACCGATGTCGAAAGTGTAGGAACCGCGGACGATGCGTTCGGTGATCAGGGAATTCGTGCTGAGAAAGAGGTTTTTCTCTTCCCCGCCGGCAAGCACGTCAAAGCGCTCGCGCAACGATGAATTATCGTTTTCGTTGGCGATGAACAGCACCTTGAAGCGCGAGTTGTCGGCGCCCAGATATTCGTAGTCGCCCCCGATTTCCCAGCTGTTCGATTCGCCGGGAATCGCCTCTCGCTCGATGTCCTGCATGTTCGATTCGACTTTCAGATCGGTGATATGGCGCATCACCGACTGGGGCCGGTCGTTCTGCGCGTACAGCGCGTTCAGGCGCGCGCTGCTGTTGGCGCTGAACTGGTAGTCCAGGTTCGTGCTGAATTCGTACGTGCTTGCGTCCGTGATCCGTTCTTCCCAGATAAAGTCGTTAGGCGAGTAATCGCCGAGCACCGAATTTTCCCGGGTCGTTTGCTCGTAGTAGCGTGGGGTGGCGCTCGCGCTCACCACATAACTGAGGCCGCCGGACTGCCCGCTGAGCGCGAAATTGCCCCCGGGGCGCACTTCATCGCCGACATAGCGGTCCATGTTGACGTCGTAAGAGAAACTGGTGTCCGACAACTCCTCGAAAAGCACCACGTTGACGACCTGGCCGGAACCGCGCACGTCGAGCGAACCGCTGGTGTCACGGATTATCTCGATATAGTCGACCTGGGCGGCGGTGATGCGGTCGAGAATGCTCGTCGTATTGTTGTTCTTGCCCGCGGTGCGTTTGCCGTTGATGAGAATCTCGTTGCCGCCGCTGCGTCCGCCGCCGAAACCGCGTCCGCCCCGGGTAACGTTGGACGGCCCGGCGCCCGGGGGTCCGCCCGAAGAAAAGCCGCGCGGCGGTCCCCCGCCGCCCGGGCCGCCGCGGGAACTCATGCCGGGGATGCGGTCGAGCATGTCCTGGGCGGTGATCGGGGAGAATTCCTCGAAATAGGAAGCAGGGTAGATCACCGTCGATTCGTCGCCGACGTTATCCTGGGCAAGAGCGCCCGGTACGAGTCCCAGAATCAGAATCGCGAGCGCTGTTGACGGGAAATGGCGGAATCTGTTTTTCATGAAATGGTCCCGGACGCGGTCCTTGCTTCTTTCCGACAAAAAATGGTAAGCGACAATTCGCGTTGATACTGTTACAAATTGTGCGTCCCGGCCTTACGGAAACCCCATGAACTGGAAGCGGATACTGTTTCTCACCCATCGCTGGATCGGCATCGGCATGTGCCTGCTGTTCGCGTTCTGGTTCGCCTCGGGCATCGTCATGATGTACGTCGATTATCCCGAGTTGACGTATGCCGAGTCCGTGGCGGCGCATCCGGACCTGCAACGGGATCGGGTCGCGCTGACTCCGTTCGAGGCAGCCCGGCAGGCAGGCGAGATTACTGACTGGCAGTCGGCCAGCCTCGCCATGCTCGCCGACCGGCCCGTTTACCGCCTCCGTGCGACCGATGGCCGGTCGGCGACAATTTTTGCCGATACCGGAGAGCGCATGGAGCGCCTGGGCGAGCAAGGCGCCCTCGCGGTCGCGGCGACTTCGGGATTACGCTCGGGCGCCGCCGAACCGGAGCACCTCGGCTTGATCGAAGTCGATCAATGGACCATCACGGGCTCGCTCAATCCGTCGCGCCCGCTGCACAAGGTTGCGCTAAACGATTCCGCGGGCACCGTACTTTACATATCCGAACGCGACGGCCGCGTGGTGCGCGACACTACCGGCCGGGAACGGTTCTGGAACTGGCCAGGCTCCACCGTTCACTGGATCTATCCGCTGGCGATCCGGCAGTTTTCCGGTTTCTGGCTGCAACTCATCATCTGGTTGTCCGTGATCGGGCTTGTATCCCTCGTGACCGGAACCGTAATCGGCCTGTTGCAGTTGCGCCCTTTTGCGCGCAAAGGAAACCGTGGAGCCAGTCCGTACACCGGGATCATGAAATGGCATCACATCGGCGGACTTTGCTGCATGGTTTTTATCGCTACGTTCCTGTTCAGCGGACTGATGTCGGTGGGTCCCTGGGGCGTGTTCGCTTCCGCCACTTCGCCGCTGCCGCAAATCGCCCGCTACCAGGGCCAACTCTCGCTGCGCCTGAGCGACTTTTCCATGCCGGCCCCCGCCGGCGAGCCAGTAAGGGAAGTGAACTGGCTCTATCTGGGAGGAGAGCCCTATAGCGTCAGCACGATCGCCTCGGGAGCGCGGCTGCCGGATTTCGGCCCGGACCAGCAGCCGGACGTCGCCGCCAGGATAAGCGGCGCCGTGCCCCAACTGCTCCCCGGTTCCAGCCTGACCAGCTTCGAATTGCTCGAAGCCTACGACGATTACTACTATTCCCGGCACTTCATGCGCCAGCCGCTGCCGGCCTATCGCGCCCGATTCGACGACGCGGAAGAAACCTGGTATCACATCAACGCGACTACCGGCGAAGTCGTAAACAGGCTTACCCGCCGCGGCAGGCTGGAAAGATGGCTGTTCAACGGCTTGCACAGCCTCGATTTCCAATTCCTCCGGGACAGCCGCCCACTCTGGGACCTGACCGTCATCCTGCTCAGCCTCGCCGGCCTCGGCTTCTCCATCACCTCAATCGTCATCGGCTGGCGCCGCCTCACCCGTTGACGGGCGCGGCGGCAGCGCTTTCAATCAGCGATTCCCGCTGAAAATCGTATTCCAATAGAATCAATGGGTTGCGACAAC
>VYCF01000063.1 GCA_009844085.1 Gammaproteobacteria bacterium
TCACCGTCTCGCTCTCGCCCTCCGCCGCGCTGTCGGCCGTGGCCGTCAGGATCACCGTCGCCGAGGCCGCCGACGGGCCGGTGAAGGTCAGCGCCGGCGGGTTCGTCTTGTCGGTGCTCGCAAGGTTGGCATAGGCCACCCCCTGGGGCACCGTCTCCGGCGCCGAGAGCGTGTAGTCGGTCCCGAGCGTCGCCGTGCCGCCGAACACGAGCGGGACCGTCAGGCGCTCGCCCTGCACCAGCGCGCGGCCCAGCGTCACCGTGAGCGTGCTGCCGCCGCCCGCCTCGGGCACGTCGCCCGAGGGCGCCGACAGCGTCACCGCCGTCGCGTCGTCGTCCGCGACCGCCACCGTGGCGGTGGCACCCCCGTTCTCCTTGTCGACCGCGTAGCCGTCCTGCCTGACCACCGTCGCCGTCACCGCGCCGCCCGTCCCGTCCACAGCGTCATCCACGGTCGCGACCGTGAACGTCTGCGACCCCGTGCCTCCCGGCAGGGTCACCGTGCGCTCGCCCATAGCCAACGGGGCCACCGCCCCGCCGTTGGCTCCGATGTCCACCGTCACCGCGAGGTCGGATGCCGGGGCAGGGTCGGCGCTCAGCGTGAAGATCGCCGCGCCGCCCTCCGTCACCGCGCTCCCGCCGGAGACCGACACCTCGGGCTCGACCAGGTCGTCGTCGATGATCGCGACGCTCAGGGGCCCGCCGGCAAGCGCGATGCCGCCCGCCACGCCCGCCGCGCGCGGCGTGCGCGCGCCCGTGCCGAACGCGACCGTGACCGTGCGATCCTCCGTGTCCTCGTTCGGCAGCGCCACCAGGACGAACGTCGCCACGCGGCCGCCCCTGGTGAACCGCACCGCCGACTTCCGGCCCGTCGCCGTGCGCTTCACGCCCGGCCCGCTCCGGCCGTCCCGGAACAGCACCTTCCAGTCCCGGTCCTTCCGGCCGCCGGAGATCGTGAACGGCACAAGCACCACCTCGCCGGCGGCCAGCGCACGGTCCAGCTCGATCCTGAACCGCGTCCGCCCGTTCGCCTCCGCGATCGCGCTCCGGTCCGCCGAAAGCGACACCGTCACGGGTTCCGCCGCCTCCGCCGCCGCCTGCGCGGGCGGCGGACCGTCGTTGTCCGCGACGTCCACGGCCATGGCGCGGAACGCCCCGAGCCTGTAGCCGCTCCCCGCCTCCAGCGCCGCCGTCACCGTCCCGTCCGGCTCGTCCGTGCCGTCGTCCACCGTCGGCACCGTCACCGTCACGCTGCCGCTCGCGGGCATCGTCACCGTCCGCCGGCCGAGATCCTCCGCCGCGACATGGTCGCCCTCCTGCGTCACCGTCAGCGCCACCTGGAGCGGCGCCGCCGGCGGCGGGTCCGCCGACAGCACGAACAGGACCGCCGCGCCTTCCGTGCCCCCGGCCGCAAGGGCGATGCCCACCTCCGGCACGACGGGCTCGGCATCCAGCGAGGCGGCCGTCACCTCGACGTCGAAACGGTTCCGCGTCGCGTCCGGGTCCGCGCCGCCGCCGACGTTGGTGCCGAGGCCGGGGCGGTCGAAGCCGTTCACGACCGGGCCGTCGGGACCGAGCGCGACCCTGTACCGGGTCGCGATGCCGCCAACCGCGGGCACCAGCGCCAGCGTCGCCGTCTGCGCCCCCGCGCCCGAGAAGGTCAGGACCGGCGTGAGCGTGCCGGTCCCCGACAGCGACGCGCCCGTGCCGCCCGTCACCGACAGCGTGAACCCGTCCGCGCTCACCCCCGTGCCGGAAACTTCCAGCGGCACGTCGACGGTCTCGCCCGCCACCAGCGCCCGGCCCAGCGTCACCGTGAACGTCACCGCGCTGCCGGCGACCGCCGGCTCCGAGCCGGAACGGGACAGCGCCGCCACCGTCGGGTCGTCGTCGCGGATGCGGACCGTCGCCCTGTTCGTGGTGCGGCCGTTCCCGTACTCGGCGAACGCCGTCACCGACCCGTCCGGCTCGTCGACGCCGTCGTTCCGCGTGTTGACGTTGTATATCAGGCTGGCGACCTTGCCGATGTCGCCGAACCAGGCAGCGAGCCCCGAGCTTGCCATGAAGTCGCCGGTCTGCGTGATCCTCAGCGTTGCCGGCACGTGCCTGTCCACGCGCCATGAAGGGATGACCTGGAAAGAGAAGCGGGTCCCTTCCGTGACCTCCGGGCGGCCGGAGCGGCTGGCCACGCTGACGGTGTAGTCGGGCATCTGCACGCCGTCGTTCAGCACGGCGACCGCCGCCGACGACGGCGAGCTGACCGTGTAGCCGTCGCCCGCCTGCAGGGTCGCGGCGACCGCGCCCGTCCAGCCGTCGACGCCGTCGTTCACGGTCGCGACCGCGAGGCTGCCCGTGCCGTCCGTGCCGACCGTCACAGTGCGCGGGCCGACCTGGCCATCGGCCGCGAAGCCGTCGCCGTCGGTCACCTCGAAGTTCACCGTGAGGGGCGCCGCCGGCGCCGGTCGCGCCGTCACCGTGAACGTCGCCGTGCCGCCCTCGGTCACCGCCGGCCCGCCCGTGACCGACACGGACGGGTCCGCCGTGCCCGGCTCCGCGTCGAAGCCGTTTTGCGTCGGGTGCGGGTCCGCGCCGCCGCCGACGTTCGTGCCGAGGCCGGCGCGGTCGAATCCGTTCGCGCCCGTGCCGTCCGGACCGAGCGCGACAGTGTACCGCGTCGCGGCGCTGCCCGCCGCAGGGACCAGCTCCAGCGTCACCGCCTGCGCGCCCGCGCCCGAGAGGCTCAGGACCGGCGTGAGCGTGCCGGTCCCCGAAAGCGTCGCGCCCGTGCCGCCCGTCACCGACAGCGTGTGTCCGTCCGCGGTCACCCCCGTGCCGGAGATCGCCAGCGGCACGTCGACGGTCTCGCCCGCCACCAGCGCACGGCCCAGCGTCACCGTGAACGCCGCCGCGCCCGCCGTCCCCGTGCCCGTGCGGACCAGGCTGACGACCGTCGGGTCGTTGTCGCGGACCGGAACCGTGACGGTGTTCGAGGCGAGGCCCTCGCCATGCATTACGACCGCCTCCAGCGTGCCGTCCGGCTCGTCGACGCCGTCGTCCCTGGTCTCGAAGGGAAAGTGCCAGCTCCCGACGCCTTTCAGGTCATGGCGATGGGCGAACGCGCCCTTGCCGGCCCCGTCGCCCTGAAGCCAGATGTCGTAGCTGCCCTGCCCGGGCTCGCCAGGCTGATGCGAAACCATGAAGTCACCCGTGCGCGTGAGCTTCAGCGCCACGGGCAGGGATTCCTTCGCCAGGGGCGTCGCGACGACCGCGAATTCGCCGTGCGCGCCTTCCGTGATGCCCGAGGCGGGGCCGTGCAGGGCGATGCCCGGCGGCCGGACGTCGTTGTCACGCAGGCAGGTGAAGGCCCGCGATGGCGCGCCCGCCGTGTAGCCGCCGCCGCCCTGCACGGCCGCGACGATCCTGCCGTCCGTCTCCGCGACGCTGTCGTCGACGGTCGCCACCGTGAAGCGGCCCTTGCCGTTCGTCCCGACGGTCACCGTTCGCGGCCCGGCCTCGCCGTCGGCCGCGAAGCGGCCGTCCACGGTCACGTCGACCGTCACCGCGACGGGCACCGAAGGCAGGTGGCTCGCCGTCAGCGTGAAACCCGCCGCGGCGCCCTCGGTCACGCAGCCCCGGTCCGCCGCGACGGAGACGGACGGGACGTCATCGTTGAGCACGGCGACCGTCGCCGAGGCGGGGGCGCCGACCGTGTAGCCGTCGCCGACCTGGACGGCCGCGGAGAGCGTGCCGTCCAGCTCGCCGGTGCTGTCGTCCACGGTCTTGACGGTGAGGGTGCCCGTGCCGCCCGTGCCGATCGCCACGGTCCGGGAACCGGTCTGGCCGCCGGCCGCGAAATCGCCGCTGCCGGTCACCTCGACCGTCACCGCGAGGGGCGTCGAAGGCGCCGGGACCGCGGCCAGCGCGAACGTCGCCGCGCCGCCCTCGGTCACGGGCGGCCCGCCCGTGACCGTCACGGACGGGTTCCCCAGGTCCTTCCACGCGTGGAAGCCGTTCGCCGTCGCGTGCGGGTCCGCGCCGCCGCCGACATTCGTGCCGAGGCCAGGCCGGTCGAAGCCGTTCGCGCCCGCCCCGTCCGGTCCGAGCGCGACCCTGTACCGCTCCACGGCGCTGCCCGGCGCAGGGCGCAGTTCCAGCGCGGCCTCCTTCGCGTCGGCGCCGGAGAGGCGCAGCACCGGCGTGAGAGTCCCGGTCCCCGACAGCGTCGCGCCCGTGCCGCCCGACACCGACAGCGTGTATCCGCTCGCGCTCACCCCGGGGCCTGACACCGCAAGCGGCACGTCGATCACCTCGCCCGCCACAAGGCTCCGGCCAAGCGTCACCGTGAACGCCGCCGCGCCGCCCGCGGCGATCACCTCCGAACCCTTGCGGGCCAGGCCGACGACCGTCGGGTCGTTGTCGCGGATGACGACCGTGACGCTGTTCGAGGTCAGGCCTTCGCCATGCTCGATGACCGTCGTCAGCGTGCCGTCCGGCTCGTCGACGCGGTCGTCCCTCGTCCGGAGGTTGATGGTCCAGCGGTCAGGCCAGAAGAGGTACAGGTCCTTCTCGAGGATGCACGCAGCCTTGCCGGCGCCGTCGCCGCTCAGGCAGTCCACGAAGGCGTCGGACTCGTTGCCGCGGTAGTATTCCCAATGCATGAAGTCGCCCGTGCGCGTGAACCTGAGCCTTGCCGGCAGGGAGGCCGTCGGGTCCTGCGAAGGGACAATGGCCAGCCGGGTGGTCCTCCCCTCCTCGAGGCCGGAGGCGTGGGGACTGGAGATCGTCAGGGAAGGCTGCGTCTGCGCCAGTGCGTCAGGCGCTGCAAGCGCGCACGCCGCAATGCAGGCAAGCGCAGGCAGGAGGGATGCGACGGGGCGCCGGGAAGGCTCGGGCGGGAAAGCGGGGGATGGAGAAAATGCCGGTGCCGCCGTGGCCTGTGCGCACTCATGACCGCGCGGCCCGGCTCCGTCGTGATCGACGCCTTCATGCCCTTGCCGGGAGGAAGACCGCGCGCACGCCACGACATGCCCCGCCTGCCGAAGATCCGCGCTCCGGGCATGCGGCGACCAGACGGAGCGGTGATCGTGAAAGCCATTCGTCATGACATCCCTCCCTCGCGCCAGGTTCCGGCGGGAAGGGCGGCACCGCCCTCCGCTGCGGCCTGCCCCGACGATGACAGCAAGGCGGGGCGCAGTCAAAGAAAACCGACATTCGGCTTTTCGCCTTTCCTTTCGCCTTTCGACAGGCGCTCACGGAACCGTTGCAGTGCGAAACGGTTCGCGATCGCCATCCCGGTCCCGTGCGCCTGCTGCGTGCTCACCACCGCCATTCCAGCCCGGCGCCGACGGCGCGGCCGCCCTCTCCGGTCCGCGGCTCCGCCCAGAGGTCGAGGGTCGCGTCCTCGGCGTGGTCCGCGTCCGGCCCG
>VYCF01000076.1 GCA_009844085.1 Gammaproteobacteria bacterium
GCGGCCCGGTCCGGCTTCAGGCAATCGCCAGCCGAGTTACCGGGAGAAGCTGGCTTTCAATCGTGGACTTTCCGGTTTTTAACTTTTACTCTCGATGGTCGGCTCCGCCGGGGCATTCCCGTGCCATCCCGGCGCATGAGGAGGAACATAGAATGAAGCATCGCAAGTCGCACGTGGTATCCGGTCTGGTTTTGCTGCCGGCGCTTGCTCTTGTGGCTGCGGCGCAGGCGCAACAGCTCACCGGCACCGAGAACGGCGAATGGCGCTATCTCGGCGGCGATATCGGCCATACGCGATATACGCCCAACGACCAGATCAACGCCGAAAATTTCGCCGATCTGGAACAGGCCTGGATCTGGCGCAGCGACAACTTCGGGCCGAACGTCGATTTTTTCTCGCGTTCCACCCCGATCTACGCCGATGGCGTCCTGTATACCGTAGCGACGCCCCGGCGCCAGGTAGTGGCAATCGATCCGGCCACGGGCGAAACCTTGTGGACCTTTCGCGAGCCCGAATCGATCCGCCATCAGCGTTCACCGCGCCAGGCTTACGGCAAGGGCGTGGCCTACGGCGAGATCGACGGCCGCAGCGTAATATATATCACCACGCCAGGCTTCTTCCTCTGGGCGCTTGACGCCAAGACCGGACGGCCGCTGGAGAACTGGGGCTCCGCCTTTCCCATCGGTGGATTTCCCGAATCCGGAGTCGTCGATCTGATTCCCTACCTGGTGGACGGCTGGGGTCCCTGGGAAGACTATGTGACCGCGGGCGGGGATTACGATCCCGACTATGGCATCCCGCGTGAACTCGGCATGGTTACCGCGTCCGCGCCGCCGATCGTCGTCAACGGCGTGGTGGTGACGCTGGTCGGCCACCAGCCGAGTTACGGCCAGACGCGCATCGAGAACGTGCCCGGCGACATCATGGGATTCGACGCCGCCACCGGCGAAAACTTGTGGAAATTCCACGTCATCCCCCGGCCCGGCGAGATCGGCAACGAGACCTGGCATAACGACGCCTGGTATTTTTCCGGCGACATCTCCACCTGGGCGCCGGCTTCGGCCGATCCCGACCTCGGCCTGGTCTACATGGTGACCAACGCCTCCACGGTGCAGTCCTATACCGGCCACCGCCCCGGCGACAATCTCTTCGGCGGCAGCCTGCTCGTGCTCGACGTCGCTACCGGCGAGCGGGCATGGCATTTCCAGATTCATCGCAGCGATCAATGGAACTACGATCTGCCCGCGGCGCCGATACTCATGGATCTCAATGTCGACGGACGGGCGATTCCGGCGGTGATCCAGAACACCAAGCAGGGATTGATCTTCGCCTTCAACCGCGAAAACGGCGAGCCGGTCTGGCCCATCGAGGACCGGGAAGTTTTCCAGACCGAAGTCCCCGGCAATTACACTTCGCCCACTCAGCCTTATCCGACCTGGCCGGAGCCCGTCGACAGGATCGTCATCGACGGCATTACCGACGAATTCATCATGGATTACACGCCGGAATTGCGCGAGCAGGCCCAGGTCATCCTGAACGGCTACCGGCTCGGCGGGCTCTATGTGCCGCCGCTGCCGCAAGGTTACGACGGCCCATGGATCAATAACGTGGGCTGCCAGGGCGGCGGCAACATCATTCCGCATCCGCCGACGGCGGATCCGATTACGGGCATGATGTTCAATTCCCATCGCCGCAGTTGCAACGCGCCGGGCTTCATGCGGCCCACCAACGGCGTCGACCGCGACAATCCCAATTATCCCGAGCCGGGCGAGGGCGGCGCCACGCCGAACAGTACGCCGACCACGGGCCGTACCGTGGTCGACTGGCTGCCGGGCGGAGGCGGAGGATTGCCCACCATCGAGGGCCTGCCCGTTTTCAAGCCGATGCACAACCAGCTTACCGCCTACCAGATGAATTCCGGGGACAAGCTCTGGTCGGTGCCGGTGGGCGAAACCCGCGATGCGATCCGCAATCATCCGCTGCTGCAAGGCGTGGACATTCCGAACAGCGGCGGCGAAGGCTGGTCGATCCAGATGGCGACGCCGGACATCCTGGTGCAGGCCCGGGCGCTGAGCGAAGGCATGGCCCAGATGCTCCCCGACGGGCCGCTGACGCTCAACGCCCGCGACAAGTCCAGCGGCGAAGTGCTGGCCAGCGTTCCCCTTCCCGCTCCCGGCCAATACGGCCTGATGAGCTACATGCATGACGAACGGCAATACATCGTCGTGCAGATCGGCAGCTCGCGCACCGATTTCCCCGGCGCCCTGGTTGCCTATCGTTTGCCGAATTGAAGATGAGGGTCACGAAGATGACTAGATTGATGCCCGGACTGCTTGCAGGTGTGCTGGCGCTGGCGGCGGCGAGCGCCGCCGCCCAGGAGACCCGCCTGCTTGAGCCGGAAGACCTGTTTGAACTGAAATCCGTGGGCAGCCCGGTGATCAGCCCCGACGGCGGCTGGGTCGCCTATACGGTAAACACGACCAGCCTCGAAGAGGACGACACCGAAACGCGTATCTGGATGGCTTCCACCACCGACGATACTGTCCTGCCCATGACCGGGACCGGAACCTCGGCGAACAGCCCGCAATGGAGTCCCGACGGCCGCTACCTGTCCTTTCTCGCGTCGCGCAACGACGGCGAGTCCCAGGTCTGGGCCCTCGACCGGCGCGGCGGCGAAGCGAATCAGCTTACCCATGTCGAACAGGGAGTGTCCGATTACGCCTGGTCTCCAGAAGGCGACCGGCTGGTGCTCGTGATCCGCGATCCCGAAGAGGAGACGGAGGGCGACGAGGACGAAGAAAAACCCTGGGTGATCGACCGCCTGCAGATCAAGCGCGATTACGTCGGATATCTCGATAGCCGCCGGACGCACCTGTACGTGCAGAACGTCGACCCCGGCCGGGAGCCGGAGGCGGTGCAGATCACATCCGGCGATTATGACGACTCGGATCCGGCCTGGAGCCCGGACGGCAGCCTGATCGCATTCGTCAGCAATCGCACCGAGGAACCCGACGCCAGCGACAACACCGATATCTGGGTCGTTGCCGCGGACAATCCCGACGTTGGCGCGACGCTGTTGCGGGTAACCGACAATCCGGGCGCCGACGGCTCGCCCGCCTGGAGTCCCGACGGCAATTTCATCGCCCATACCAGCGTCATCGAACCCGAGATCATCTGGTACGCCATCGACCACCTTGTGATATCGCCCGCCGCGGGAGGCCCGGCGCGGGTGCTCACGGAACGTCTTGACCGCAACGTGTCCTCGCCACGCTTTTCGCCTGACGGCGGCGAAGTGCTGTTCGTACTCGAGGACAGCGGCGAGCGCCATCTGGCGAGCATCGATACCTCGGGCGAGAGTTTCAGCCGGCTCATAGAGGGGCCGCTGAGCCTGCGCGGCTGGTCGCAAAGCGACGACGGGCAGGTCGCAAGCCTCGTCAGCGAACCGCATCTGCCCGCCGAGGTGTTTCATGGCGCCGGCGACGAGCGGCGGCAATTGACCTTCACCAACCGCCCCTGGCTCGAAGAACTGCAACTCGCGGAAGTCGAGAACGCACAATTCCCGAGCGCCGACGGCACCGAGGTGGAAGGATTCATCTTCAAGCCCCCGGGTTTCGACGAGAGCTTCGAATATCCGACCTTGTTGCGCATTCACGGCGGCCCGGTCGCGCAATACGATTTCGCCTTCAACTTCGAAGCCCAGTTGTTCGCCGCCAACGGTTACGTCGTGGTGATGACCAATCCCAGGGGATCGTCCGGCTACGGCCGCGATTTCTCCCACGCGATCTGGGCGGACTGGGGCGTGAACGACTTCGACGACGTGATGGCCGGTGTGGATTACGCCATCGAACAGGGTTACGCCGACCCAGACCGGCTTGGCGTCGGCGGCTGGTCCTATGGCGGCATTCTCACCAACTACGTCATTACCAAGTCGGAACGCTTCAAGGGCGCGATCACCGGCGCGAGCATGGCGCTCTACCGGGCGAATTACGGCCACGACCACTATCAATACGAGTGGGAAATGGAAGTCGGCCTGCCGTGGGAGAACGCCGAAGGCTGGGAGCGCATGTCGCCTTTCAACGATGTGGCCGACGTCGTCACGCCGACCCTGGTCATGGGCGGCGAACACGACTGGAACGTGCCGATCCAGAATTCCGAGCAGCTCTACCAGGCCTTGCGGCGGCTTGGCGTCGAAACCCAACTCGTCGTATATCCCGGCGAGTTTCACGGTTTTCGCAAGCCCGCTTTCCAGCTCGACCGCCTGGAGCGCTATCTGGCCTGGTACGAGCAATACGTCAAAGGGGCGCCCTGAGGCCTGTTGTCATCCGGACTGAATACGGGAGATTTCATGAACGCGAAACGACTGATTCCGGGCCTGTTTGCATTTGTTTCGGCGCTGGCGGCGATCTCCGCCGGCGCCCAGGAAACCCGCCTGCTCGAACCCGAAGACCTGTTTGAAATCAAGGCCGTGGGCAGCCCGGAAATCAGTCCCGACGGCGCCTGGGTCGCCTACACCGTGCGCACGACCAGCCTCGAGGACGACAGCAGCGAAACCCGCATCTGGATGGCGTCCACCGCCGACGATACCGTCCTGCCCATGAGCGGCCCGGGTTCGTCTGCGAGCAGTCCGCAATGGAGTCCCGACGGCCGCTTCCTCTCGTTCCTGGCCTCGCGCAACGAGGGCCGGACCCAGGTCTGGGCACTGGACCGCCGCGGCGGCGAAGCGCGCCAACTCACCCATGTCGAGCAGGGAGTGAACGATTTCGCCTGGTCGCCCGACGCGTCGCGGCTGGCGCTGGTGGTTCGGGATCCGGAAGGGGAATACGACGAACCCCGGCCCTGGGTAATCGACCGCCTGCAGTTCAAGCGCGATTACGCCGGTTATCTCGACCGCCGCCGGACGCATTTGTATGTACAGGACATCGCGCCCGGCGAAGAACACGAAGCGGTGCAGATCACTTCGGGCGACTACGACGACTCCCAGCCGGCCTGGAGTCCTAACGGCAGGCTCATCGCCTTCGTCAGCAACCGCACCGAAGAGCCCGACGCCAACAGCAATTCCGACATCTGGGTGGTGGCGGCGGACAATCCCGACGCCGGCGCGACATTGCTCCAGGTGACCACCAATCCCGGATCGGACTATTCGCCGGCCTGGAGTCCCGACGGCAGTCAGATCGCCCATGTCACCGTAACCGAGCCTGATCTCATCTGGTACGCCACCGGCCACCTCGCCGTCAGTCCGGCCGCGGGCGGTCCGGCCCGGGTGCTGAGCGCGCGCCTTGACCGCAATGTCGGTTCGCCCCGCTTCGCGCCGGACGGCGAGACCATCCTGTTCGTACTCGAAGACAGCGCGGAACGGCATCTCGCCAGCATGGACACATCCGGCGAGAACTTCAGCCGTCTGATCGACGGTCCATTGAGCCTGCGCGGTTATTCCCAGAGTGACGACGGACAATTGGCGACGCTCATCAGCGAGCCGCACCTGCCGGCGGAGGTGTTTTACGGAACCGGCGCCGGACGGCGTCAACTGACCTTCACCAATCAGCCCTGGCTCGACGAATTGCAACTCGCGGAAGTCGAGAACGTGCAATTCGACAATCCCGGCGGCACGGAAATCGAGGGATTCCTCGTCAAGCCGCCCGGCTTCGACCAGACCATGCGCTATCCGACCCTGCTGCGCATCCACGGCGGCCCGGTCGCGCAATACGATTTCGCTTTCAACTTCGAGGCGCAACTGTTTGCGGCCAACGGTTACCTGGTCGTCATGACCAACCCGCGCGGCTCATCCGGCTATGGTCAGGATTTCTCGCACGCGCTGTGGGCGAACTGGGGCGTCCCCGACACCGAAGACGTCATCGCCGGAGTCGATCACGCCATCGAAATCGGCTATGCCGACCCGGATCGCCTCGGCGTCGGCGGCTGGTCCTACGGTGGCATCCTGACCAATTACGTCATCACCAAGTCGGACCGCTTCAAGGGCGCGATCACCGGCGCGAGCGAGGTGCTGTACCGCGCCAACTACGGCCATGACCATTACCAGCGCCAGTGGGAGGCCGAACTCGGCCTGCCCTGGGAGAACGCCGAAGCCTGGGAGCGCATCACGCCTTTCAACGATGTCGCGAACGTAGTCACGCCAACCCTCATCATGGGCGGCGAGCACGACTGGAACGTGCCGATCCAGAATTCCGAGCAACTCTACCAGGCGCTGCGCCGGCTCGGGGTCGAGACCCAACTCGTGGTCTATCCCAACGAATTCCACGGCATCAGCAAGCCCGCATTCCAGCTCGACAGGCTCGAGCGCTACCTGGCCTGGTATGACAAATATGTAAAGGGAGCGCAGTGAGGTCCGCGCCGCGCCGTGTTACAGGCGGCGCGGATATGTCATTATTGCGCTTTCCCGCGCCGGCCACCGGCCCTGACTAGAGGAAACAACGATGCGAATTTCCGTCCGTCCGTTCGTCCTGCCGCTGCTGGTCCTGTGCATGTCCGCCGCGCCGGCGCTGGCCCAGCAGGGCAATGCCCGGGGTCCGATCGGCGAGAGTCCCTACGACATCATCAGTGGTTGGCACCAGCCTTTCCAGGAAAGGGGCTTCGCTTTCGGCGGCAACTCGGGAGTGTGGGCGGAATCGCCGGATCGCATCATCATCGCCCAGCGTGGCGAGACCATTCTGCCGTATCCGATCCCGGAGGATTTCCCCGGCTTCGCAGGCGCCCTCGGCATCAACGTGCTGTTCGAAACCAATCGGCGTGTCTGGCAGAACTGCCTCTATATCCTTAATGGCGATGGCGAGGTAGTCGAAGTCTGGGACCATCTCGACTATCTCTGCGAAGGTTCGGACGGCCCCGGCCCGCATCGCATCCGCATCAGCCCTTACGATCCTGAAAGCCGCATCTGGCTGATCAACGAAACTTTCCACCAGATATACGTGATCGCCAATGACGGCAGCGAAGTGCTCGCCACATATGGCGAGAAAGGCGTTTTGGGTGACGACGAATCGCATTTCGGCCGGCCCCAGGACGTCGCCTTCCTGCCCGACGGTCGCATCCTCGTCGCCGACGGGCTCGATAACCACCGGGTCATCATCTACGACAATGACATGAATTATCTGGGCGAGTTCGGCGGTTTTGGCGCCGGTCCGGGCCAGTTCAATACCTTGCATGCGGTGGCAGTCGGGCCGGACGGCCTGATCTTTGCACTCGACCGGTCGGGCGGCCGCGTGAACGTATTCCAGACCACCGACGATCCGGCCGAGGTCGAATTCCTGCGCGAATTTCCCGGCCTGACCTTGCCGCTGGACATCATCGTCAACGAGGACGACATCTGGATCACGGACCTGGGGCCGCTGCGCTTCATCAACTACGATTTCGAAGGCAACTACAAGTACACCTGGCTGGTGCCGCCGGACCTCCCCGACGGCTATCTCGAAGTACACACTTTCACGGTGGATTCGGACGGCAACCTGATCGGCGGCGACAACCAGTACGGCCGCTCACAGAAATTCGTGCCCAAGCCCGACGCCGACCCCGAGTTGCTTATAGAGCCGCCCTGGGTAGCGCCGTAGTTCGTCAGGGCCTAACGCGGATATATTTCTGCAGATTGCGGGGGATCGGCTCTCCGCCATACATATTCCCCGCAGCGTCCACCGCGACGAATTCGGCGCCGTTGCCGAGGATGACGTGCGGGTCGCCGGGCGCGTACAGCACGAATTCATCGACCCAGCCGAGTTCGGCGTCACCGATGCGGATGCCCATTTCCCAGCCGGGATTCTGTTCGATGTCCGATTCGGAATCGGCCACGTAGATGCGGTCGTGTTCGTCGAAGAAGATCCCGCTCGGCCGCCCGAACTGCGTCCACTGGCTGATGAAATTGCCGTCCTGATCGAATAGCTGCAAGCGGTTGTTGGAACGGTCGCCGACGAATATGCGGCCGCGCTGATCCATGGCGATCGTATGCAGCACGCGGAATTCGCCCGGCGCGTAGCCGGTCCGGCCCCAGGCCTTGATGAAATTGCCGTCGCGGTCGAACTTGACGACGCGGTTGTTGCCGGGTACGTAATGGCCGTCGGCGACGAAGATGTCGCCGTTGTCGGCGACCACCACGTCAGCCGGCGAAGTGAACTGGTTCTCGCCGCCGCCTTGTACGCCGGGCGTGCCCAGGACCAGCAGCACTTCGCCCGCTGGGCTGAATTTCACGACCTGGTGGCCGCGCATGTCGCCATCGGGGATTCGCGCATCCGCCACCGCGTCGGTGACGTAGATATTGCCTTCTTCATCGACATCGATGCCATGGGGCCAGATGAACATGCCGCCGCCGAAACTCTCCACGACATTGCCTTCGGCGTCGAACTTGAGCACCGAGTCGAGATCGGAATCGAGACATTCGTCGCCGAAGCGTTCGAATTCGGTGGCGTCGCACCGGACCACGGCCCAGATATGCTCACCGTCGGGATCGACGTCGAGGTCGCCTACGGCGCCCCAGGTGCGTCCGTCGGGCAGCATGCCCCATTCCACGTTGCGCCAGGGATTGGGGTAGGGCTGCGCCAGCAGGGCCGTGACGAATCCCAATAGCAGAAGAATGATTCCAGCACGAAAAATCGGCAGCTTGTTCATGGCGAAAATCCTCCGGTTGCGAGCGAGCATGGCATTCTTTCCTGCCGGCTTCAAGCAGGCCCGAATCAGGCCGCGAGCCAGATCAGGACTCCCGTGGCCAGCACGATCAGTTGACTGAAGCGGTCCTCTACGGCGAACAGCACCGGGTCCTCGTGGAGCCTTCCGGCCCGGGCCAGCCGCCAGATGCGGCCGAGCAGCACGATCAGCAACGGACAGATCAGCCAGAGCAGAAGAGGCGAGCCATAGAGGCGCGTCGTCGCCGGCGCATTGATGTAGAACGCGAAAACGACCACGGCCATCAAGCTGGCCAGGGAGCCGATCACGGACAACAGCGGCTCATGGTTCTTGCGATAGGCCCGTCCGCTCACCGCGCCCGCCGGCGCGGCTTGCAGGTTGACCAGTTCCGTTACCCGCTTGACCATGGCCAGGCCCAGGAAAAAGCATAGCGAAAAGGCGATCAGGAAGTTCGTGGCCGCGACTTCGATAGCTTCGGCTCCAGCCGTAACTCGAAAGGCGTAAAGCACCGCCAGCGTGGCGACATCGAGCAGGAAAATCCGTTTCAGCGCAAAACTGTAAAGACAGGTGAGCAGCCAGTAGATCAGCAACACGAGGCGAAAATCCGCCGGCAGCAGCAGCGAAACCAGAAACGCGCCGATCAGCAGCGCGGGCGCGGCGGCGAATCCCGCTGCGAGCGCCAGTTCTCCCGAAGCGAACGGACGCTTGCGCTTGGTCTGGTGCGCGCGGTCGTTGTCGAGGTCGAGCATGTCGTTGAGCAGATAGACGCTCGACGCGCACAGGCAGAAACTCACGAAGCCGATCGCCGAAGCGAACAGCAAATCCGGCCGGAACAATTGATGCGACAGGATCAGCGGCACGAACAGCAAGGTGTTCTTGAGCCATTGATGGGGACGCATGGCGCGCAGCAGTGGCCCGAACAGCGCGGGGGCCGAGCCGAAACGCAGCACTTCGGCCGGGCTGTTCTCAAACCTGCCACTGATCGATGGGCTACAGTTCACCAGCAGAATCTGTCCGGCCCCGGCCCAGACGGGAACATCGGCGCGCGAGTCGCCGGCGTATGCGAACTCGCTTCCTTGCACGATCTCTTCGATGCGCTGCAACTTGTTCCGCGCTTTCAGATTGGTTCTTCCGTCGCTGCCGATTGCGGCGTCGAACAGCCCGACATGTTCGGCCACGGCGCTCACATATCGCTGATCCGAGGCCGAGATCAGTGTCATCGCCCGTCCCCGCGCCCGCTGGTCCCCGAGCCAGGCCAGGAACGCCTCGTTATAAGGTAGTACGGCCGGGTCGATCTCCACCCGGCGCGCGATCTGATGTTTCAGCCAGGCGCGACCCTTGAGCAGCCAGAAGGGAATAACAGCCAGGTAGAGCGGATTGCGCCGGATCAGCAGCAACAGCGATTCGAACAGCAAATCCGTCCGGATCAGCGTTCCGTCGAGATCGACGAACAGATGCGCGTTCGAATCTGCTGCCGCGCCGGGTTCAACAGCCATCGATTCCGCCTTCGCGAGGATTGATGCGTACGGCCGCATCGGGAAAGTCGCCGATCATGAGATCGCGCCGGAAGTCTTCGAGCGGCTTTTCCGGATAATGCACGAACAGGGTGCCCTCGGTGGATTCCGCGAGATGGTAGATTTCCGCATAGGTCTGCTGGAAAGCGAAATGCTGGCGCCACGTCACTCCCATGCTCCAAACGCTGAAAAACGCGACCATCAAGACTGCGGAACGTGGCGCTTTTGCAAGAATGACGAAAAGCGTCATCGCAAATGGAATGAGATAGAGTCGGCCGACGAAATTATGGTGGCTCATGATGTTGTCGCCCTGGTAGCCGAACATGCCCCAGTACACCGGGCCGCACAGGCCGAGAATTGCGAGTATCGTGAATTTGGGCTCGAAACTTCGCGTGAGAACGACCAGCGCGATCATTGCCGCAATTCCTGCCCAGAAAAATAGGCTGCCATGGGCGAAACTGCTCGATTGCGCCAGGAAGCCGGCGATGAAGCTGGCATAGGACGAGGCGTAAACGTCTATATCGAAGCCATGGATGTCCGCATCGGAACCGATAGGAATGAACGAATGGCGCAACAACCAATATGCCGCCGAAACGCCGAGCATGGAAACGGCCAGCCAAATGCGGTTTTTTCTGTCTTGCGATTCCGGCATTTGCCGGTCTTCCCATAGCAGCCATGCGAACAGGGGAAGGGCCAGCACGTGGGATTCCTTGCAGAATACGGCGAGTGCAAAGCTGATGCCGCAAGCGACGAGATTCCCTGTAACGTACATGCGGATCGCCAGCGCCAGGAAGAACAGGCAGGCGGCGTCGAAAACATTGGCGAACCAGGTCGCCGTGATCAGGCTGGAAGCGGAAAACAGCAGGATGGCGAAGAACGCGACTGTACGACCTGATTCCAGGTTGTAGCGTATTGCCAGCGCCCGCGTAAGCAGGGCGACGGAACAGAGCATCAGCAAGGCGTTGAAGTAACGCAGCAGGAGAATGTTGCCGCCGGACAGTTTGCCCAGCCCGAGGGCCAGGCTGCTGCCGAGGGGGCGGTAAATGTCGAGCGGCAGTTGCTGCAGCCACACGGCCCGAATCACCTCCAGGATATTCATGCTCGCCAGCGGCTCCGAAGCCATCAGCAACAGCGCGTTGGTCTCGTCCCATACGTCGGTGATCATCAGGTCGCCGACTATGACCAGCCAGACTACGCTGATCGCGGCTAGCGTGATTTTGAGTTGGCGGCTTGCTGTCCAGTACGCGCTCATTCCTGCCTGCCGCCGGTGACCTCGAAATCGGAAATGCGGCTGACCGCATACAACATGATTACCGCGTAGTACGGCGTCAGAAAGCGGTCGAGTCCGGCAATCAGGGGGAACAAGATGAGAAAGGCGCCGAATACGACCAGGCAGAGCAGACTGACATCGGCCAGCGATACCGGTCTTGCGGGCCAGAGCATGCCGGCCAGATTGCCGCGCCAGGTCCCGGCCCAGGCGATCAGCCAGAGCAACAGGAACAGCGGCAGCACGGTGGCGATCATCGCGCCGCTGGCGAAAAGCTTGACGGCTGCGCCGCGCAGCACTTCGAGATAGAGTGCCACTGAGAATGGTTCGGCGAATGCCGCGATATCGATCTGCGATTCGATCAGCGTGTGATGGAACAGCCGCCACCAGTCGTAGTCGAAGACGGCGCTGATCCAGAAATAGGACAGGACGCTGAACGCCAACCCGCCGCCATACCAATAGAACTCTTCCGATCGGGGCGGCTCACCCCGGCGCAAATGGTTCCAGCAAAGCAGCAGAAACAATGGCGCGACAAAAATTATGTTGTTGGTACGGATCCAGATCGAAAGACCGAGGCAGACCACCGCCCCGGCGGTCCACCGCCGCGCCAGCAGGCACCAGAGCCCGGCGATCACCGCCAGGGCGGAAAAACTGTCGGGCACCGGGACGCGGCTCAGGTCGAACAGCCGGGCGCCGATGGAGAACAGGATGACCGCCAGGACTGCCTGCACGGGGCCAGTCAGATTCCGCAGCCAGAGAAACAGGATCACGCAGATCAGCAGACCAGGAACGAGCGAGAGCCAGATAATGCCGTCGACCGGATTTGCCCCGGCCGCGGCAAGCCCCCGCAGGACCAGTACATACAGCGGCTTGATTTCATACATGCTAAGCTGGCCGGCGAAATTTTCCGGGCTCGCATACATTGCGGCCGCATATTCGCCGCCGATCAGGGAGTTGAATTGCGCCGCATCGAGCGACTGCCGCAGCAAGCCATATGTCGCCTCGTGCATTGCAGCGGGGTCGTCGGCTTCGGTGGTGAAAGTGGTCGCCACATAGGGGACCACGTCCCAGGTGTAAATGGGATGGGTCAGGGCAAACCATGACAGCGCGAGCAGGTGCAATGCCAGCAGTGCAATTGCCGCTCGTGTGCTGATTGTCGTCGATCCGATTGCGCGCATGTCCGGAACCGCGAAGAGCCGGCGAAACCGATGAGCGAAAACATAGCACAACCGGCCAACAGGGCATTTCTGCTCGGGCTCTTTTTCATCACCGGCGCGACGCTCATGCTGGAAGTGCTCAACACCCGGCTGCTGTCGGTGGTGACCTGGTACCATCTTTCCTTTTTCGCCGTCTCCATGGCCATGTTCGGCATGGCGGCGGGGGCGCTCCGGGTTTATCTCCAGCCGCGCCGCTTTACCACGGCCAACGCTCTCGACAACCTGTTCCGCTACTCGATCTACTTCGGCGCGAGCGCGATTCTCTGCCACCTCGCGGTCATCTACACCCCGCTCGACATCAGCGAAGGCTGGTCCGCGGCCGGCGTGGCGAAGATGGCGCTGATTACTGTGGCGGTGGCGATCCCTTTCTTTTTCAGCGGGGTAGTCGTCACCGTCGCCCTGACCCAGGTGAAAGGCAACAGCGGGCTGATTTACGCCGTCGATCTCGTCGGCGCGGCCGTGGGCAGCATCGCCTGCCTGCCCTTGCTCAACGCGCTCGACATCACCAGCGCGACTTTCGTCGTCGCCGCCATCGCCCTGTTCGGCGTTTTCCTGTTTCAGCTCGCCCGGGGCGGCGCCAGGCCGTTGCTTTGGACCGCGGCCGGCGCGGCGGTCATCGCCGCCGCCATCGTAAATCATTCCAGTTCGCAGGGATTCCGCGTGTTCTATCCCAAGGGCAATCCGGTCAGTTACGAGCAGGATATGCTTGAGTTCTGGACCATACACGGACAGGTGCTGGTCTTTCCTTATGTCGAAGCCGGGCCGTTCTTCTGGGGTCCCGGCGAAGGCGCCCCGGTGATCGAAGGCATGCAAGGCCAGGCCATGGTGATCGACGGCGAAGCCGGCACCGCGCTCACCCAATGGGACGGCGACCGGAGCAATCTCGACTGGCCGCGCTTCGACGTGACCTCGCTGCCATATCATCTGCGACCCGGAGGCAGCGCCGCCGTGATCGGGGTCGGCGGCGGCAGGGACGTTCTCACGGCGCTTTGGGCCGGCAGTTCGCGCATCACGGCAATCGAGATCAACGAGGCGGCGCTGCGGGTATTGCGCGAGGATCGCCGCGATTTCGTACGCCTTTACGAGCAGGAGGAGGTCGAATTCGTTCACGACGAGGCGCGCTCGTACCTGACCCGGGCGAACGAACGCTACGACCTGATCCAGATGTCGCTGATCGACACCTGGGCCGCCACGGGCGCCGGCGCGTTCACCTTGTCCGAAAACGGCCTGTATACCGTTGAAGGCTGGCAGGTCTTTCTCGACCATCTCGAACCGAATGGATTGCTCAGCGTTTCGCGCTGGTATTCGCTCGATGCGCTGTCGGAAACCAACCGGCTGATTTCGCTCGCGGCGATGTCGCTTCTTCGCCGCGGCATCGAACGGCCGGCAAACCATATCGCCCTGGTTTCGCGCCTTTCCGTGGCGACCTTGCTCGTTTCGCCGGAGCCGCTTGCCCCGGCGGACATCGATACCATCGAGCGCGTGGCGGATGAATACGGCTTTACGATTCACCATACGCCCCGGCAGCAGTCTTCCGAATCCCTCATCCGCAACTTGCTGGCCGCGGACGATGAGCGGCAACTGCTTGCCGCCACCGAGCACGAATACCTGGATTTCACGCCGCCGACCGACAGCCGGCCCTATTTCTTCAACATCCTGAAGCCGGCCGCGCTCTTCCAGTCCGGCGGGGCCGGCGGAGAACTCGAAGACCTGGGCATCGTCGCCGGCGGCAATCTGCTCGCGACCTACACCTTGATGCTGCTATGCGGACTGGCGTTGGCGGGCGTGCTGCTCGTGATCTTCTTACCGCTTCTCATCGCCGGCAGGCCGCAGATTCCGAATCGCGTCTTCCTCAGCGGCCTTGCATATTTCGCGTGTATCGGCACGGGATTCATGATGGTGCAGATCCCGCTCATGCAACGCTTTTCGGTCTACCTGGGACATCCGGTCTACGCCGTCGCGGTCCTGCTGTTCTCGATGATTCTCGCGGCAGGCGCAGGCAGCTTTCTCTCGGACCGCATCGAAGTCCGCCGCGGTTCGCGCTGGCCCCTGGTCATCCCGGCCGCCATCGTGTCCCTGCTCGCGCTGATCTACGCAATCGCCGGGCCGTTGATAACGGCGACGATTTCCCAGGGCCTTTTCATCCGCTGCCTGATCGTAATCGTCCTCGTCAGCCTGCCGGCTCTGCCCATGGGCATGTGCTTCCCGCTCGGCCTGCGCCTGTTCCGCGAATATTCCAGCCGCAGCCTGCCCTGGATGTGGGGCATGAACGGCGCCACCGGCGTTCTCGCCAGCGTCTTCGCCGTCGCCATCTCGATGTGGAGCGGAATCAACACCAGCCTGCTCGTCGCCATCGCGTGCTACGCACTGCTGGCGCTGCCTGCGAGCTTCCTGCAGGCGAAGCTGGATTGAAGGCGCTCTGGATTCCCGGAATCAGCCGTAGCCCGCGCCCCGCACGCCCACGTAGACCGAATACAGCGACTGGCTTGCGGTCATGAACAGGCGGTTGCGGCGGGTTCCGCCGAAGCAGACGTTGGCGCAGACTTCGGGCAGGCGGATGATGCCGATGGTATCGCCGTCCGGCGCTATGATCTGCACGCCGGGCCGGGCGCCGGCCCAGACATTGCCGTCGACGTCGCAACGCATGCCGTCGGCCGAGGTGCGATTGCCCGTGGTCGGGTCGACGAGTTCGGCGAACACGCGGCCGTTGCGCAGGTTTTCACCGTCCACGTCCCATACGCGGATGTCCCTGCCGGCGCCGGTATTGGCGACATAGAGCAGGCTGTAATCGGGGGAGAAGCACAGGCCGTTGGGGGCGTCGATGTCGTCGGTCACGCGAGCGATGCGGCCGGATGAGGCGTCGACGCGATAGACCGAAAGCGGTTGTTCCTGTTCCGCGCGGAAGCCTTCGTAGTTGCCGCGGATGCCGTAAGGCGGGTCGGTGAACCAGATGCTGCCGTCGGGATGCACGGCGGCGTCGTTGGGCGAATTCAGCGGACGGCCCTCGAAGCTGTCGGCGAGGACGGTGACCGAGCCGTCGTGTTCGTAACGCACGACGCGGCGGCCGCCATGCTCGCAGGAGATCTGCCGGCCCCGGGCATCGAAGGTATTGCCGTTGCTGTGCCCCGACGGGTCGCGGAAGACCGTCACATGGCCGTCGTCTTCGAGCCAGCGCAATTGCCGGTTGTTGGGTATGTCGCTCCAGACCAGGAAGCGGCCGACGCCGCTCCAGGCCGGGCCTTCCGCCCACAAAGTGCCGGTGTAATGACGCTGGATCGGCGTATTGAAAAGAATGTACGGGCGAAAACGGTCGTCGAGCGCCACCAGGTCCGGGTCGGGATAGCGTAGGGGCGTCTGGCCCGACCAGTCACGCGGCGCCGCCGGCGCCAGGTCCTGTTGGCCTCTGGCCAGAGTGGGCAACATGGCGGCGCCTGCCAGCGCCGCGCCGAGAAAGTTTCTGCGTTTCATCATAGCGGTATCGACTTCAGTGAGGGCTTGGTGACCTTGCCCATGGCGTTGCGCGGCAGGGCGTCCAGCCGCTTGACGTGCTTCGGAATCTTGTAGGACGACATGCGCTCGTTGCACCAGCTTTTCAGCTCCGCGAAATCGAGTTCGTCGCCGCTCTTCGTCACGACGAAGGCCGTGACCGCCTCGCCCCAGACTTCGTCTTCGGCGCCGATCACCGCGACTTCGGCGATTTCCTCGTGGGTCAGCAGCACGCCTTCGATCTCCAGCGCCGAAAGCTTGTAGCCGCCGGACTTGATGATGTCCACCGAGGTGCGGCCCATGATGCGGTAATAGCCGTCCTCGATCACCGCCATGTCCCCGGAGCAGAACCAGCCGTCGACGAAGCTTTTCCGGGTCGCTTCCTCGTTGCCCCAGTATTCCAGGAACACGTTGTCGCCCTTGATGCGGATTTCGCCGGGATTGCCTTCGCCTTCAACGGGCCGGTGTGATTCGTCGAACAGTTGCACTTCGACTCCGGGCAGCGGCTGCCCGACATAGCCCGCGCGCCGCTCGCCGTGGTAGGGGTTGGAAATGCCCATGCCGATTTCGGTCATGCCGTAGCGCTCAAGCAAAACCTGGCCGGTCAGATCGCGCCATTGCTCGAACAGTTTGACCGGGCAGGCCGCCGAGCCGGAAATGTTCAGCCGCATGGCCTTGAAGCCGGCGCAGACGGCCGCGACTTCCTTCTCGTCCCGTGTTTCCAGGTACTGAATCAGCTTGACGTAGACGGTGGGCACGGCCATGAAGACGTTGTAAACGCCTGCGGCGACTTGCGAAGTGACTTTAGGGATATCGAGCCCGGCGAACAGATGCACCGTGGCCCCGGCCCACAGCCCGCAACTGAGGATGTTGACGATGCCGTGGATATGGTGCAGCGGCAGGAACAGGGGAATCACGTCGTCTTCGGTCCAGCACCAGGCGTCGATCAGGGTGGTAATCTGGGCGCGGATCGTCTTGTGGGTGCTTACCGTTCCCTTCGGCTTGCTCGTAGTTCCGCTGGTGAACAGCATCATGGCGCGGCGTCCCGGATCGATCTCGGGCAGGTCGCCCGGCGCCTCCGCCAGCATTTCTTCCACCGTCAGCAACTCGATGCCAAGCGATGCGCAAAGTTCGCGCAGTTCGTTCGGCGCCCCGGCCTGCGCGAACATGCGCGTGACCTTGGCGCTGCTCAGATAGTGATCGAGTTCGGCTACCGCCGACGCCACGTTCAGCGGAACCGAGATGCCGCCGGCGCGCCACACGCCATGCATGCAGGTGACGTAGTCGAGGCTCGCCGGCAAGAAAAAAGCGATGCGCTCTTCTTCCAGGTCGCTACGGTTTCCGAGCAGTCCGGTAGCGAATCGATCGATGCGCGAGTTCACCTCGCCGTATGTATGACTTGCCGTATCGTCAACGAGCGCGATGCGCGCGTTGCCGTCGGTCAGGTGATGAAAATCGTGATGTGACATTGTGATTCCCGATTTGGTGTTCAGAACATGCCGTCGACGACGAAGAACAGGATCGAGGGCCCGAGCAGGCAGCCGACGCCGGTGTAGAAGGTAGCCGTCATTGCGCCGTAAGGCACGAGTTTCGGATCCGTCGCCGCCAGTCCCGCCGCGACGCCGCTCGTCGTCCCCATGAGGCCGCCGAACACCATCGCCGACTGCGGGTTGTTCAATCCGATGAAACGCGCCACGAGCGGCGTGCCGATCATGACCAGGATCGATTTCACCAGGCCCGCGGCCACGCTCAGGGTGATCATCGCGTCGGAAGCGCCGATGGCCTCCCCCGTGACCGGGCCGACGATGTAGGTCACGGCGCCGGCGCCGATGGTAGTGATTTCGGTCGGGTCGGTGTATCCGAACGCCACCGCGACCGCTGCCCCAACAACGAAGGAAACGATGACCCCGGCGAAGATCGAGATCACGCCCGCCAGGCCGGCTTTCTTCAACTCGCTCAATTGCGCGCCGAAAGCCGTCGCGACGATGGCGAAATCTCGCATCATGCCGCCGCCCATCAGGCCGATGCCGCTTAGCAGAGCGAAATCCGCCACGCCGCGGCTGCCGCCGGTCGCGACTCCGCCGTACCACGCCGCCAGCAGGCCGACGGCGATGGCGATGGCCGAACCGTGAATGCGGCCCGCGGTGAGCTTGTTGGCGAGCAGATAGGAAAGCCAGATGGTTACGCCGACAACGGCGAAGGCGACGACGAGGTTATTGCGAACGAATACGGTTTCCAGCAGTTCCATCATGGCGCGCTCTCCTCCTTGTCCTCGGCAGATTCCGTATCGGTTCCGATCTTGCTCAGCGCGGGCACCAGCGCAAAACTGACCGCTACCGCGGCGACGCCGGCGGTGATGGCAAGCACGCCGCCGTCAATCGCCGCCGCCACGTTCTGCTGCGCGGCCATGGCGACGACGATGGGGATATACATCGCGCTCCAGAACTTTACGCCGGAACCCGCCGCGCCCTCGGTCAAAGCCGTGAAGCGGTCGGAATTGCATGCCAGCACGAGAAAGAGCATGGCGATGCCCACGCCGCCGACGTTCGCTTCCACGCCCAGAACGATGCCCAGACCTTCGCCGATCAGCATGCCCGCCACGAGGCAGGCGGAAAGCAGGGCGACACCATAAATGATCATTGTTCGGTCCTTCAGAAGTAGACGGTCCGGCCGCCGCTGCGCCGATAATATGACGCGCCCGCGGGCGGCGCAATTCGGGCAAGGAAATGCGCCGGCTTCCTTGACCGTTGCCTCAGGCGTGTTACTTTTCATCGCGCATATGATCCGTGGGTGAGATTTGCGCGTTTACCATTCGAACCGGCTCGAAGCGCTGGCCAGTAAAATGGCCAGACTGATCGCATCGGATCCGGCGGAACCCCTGATGCCGGAACGGATCGTCGTACCGCATCAGACCATGGCTCGCTGGCTCAAGCTCGAACTCGCACGGGAATTGGGCATAGCCGCGAATCTCCGCTTCGAACAACCGGCCGCGTTCGCATGGTCGATCTTGCGCGGAGCCGTTCCTTCCTTGTCGACAGAGCAAGGCTTTTCCCCGGACACATTGCGCTGGCACATATTCGAACTGCTGCCGGATTTTGCCCGCGGCGCCGATGCGGCCGAGGTGCGCAGGTTTCTCGCCGACGGCGACGAGCGCAAGCGGTTCGAGCTCGCCGACAAGCTGGCCGGAGTCTTCGACCGCTGCATCAATTTCCGGGATGACTGGATCAGGGACTGGGAGCAAGGCGCGGCGCCGCATTGGCAGGCGCGGCTTTGGCAATTGCTGGCAGGAAAAGTTCCCGAACGGCATTGGGTGCATGCGCTCGATGCGTTCGAGCGGGAACTGGCGGGTGGACTCGAACCGAAAAACTGGCCACGGCGTGTGTTCGTCTTCGGCGTTTCGGCGCTGTCGCCTTCTTATCTGCGATTGCTGAAGCAGCTCGCCGCGAGCATCGAATTGCATGTCTTTCTGTTCAATCCAAGCTCGGAATACTGGAGCGACCTGCGCACGGAAAGAGAAATTCGTTATCGGGTTGAAGACGGGGACGCGAACGAACAATATTTCGAGGAGGGCAACAAACTGCTCGCCGCCTGGGGGCGCGCAGGGCGTTTTACCTTCGAATCCCTGATCGCACTGGAAGTCGAAGAGCAGTCGTTCTTTCCGCCGCCGGATACCGAATCCCGGCTTGCCGCGGTGCAGGCCGATATCCAGGAAGTGCGGGATTCAGCCGACGCCGGTAGCTCCGATGTCGTCGCGCCCGACGATTCATTGCAGATTCATTGCTGCCATTCGCCCATGCGCGAGGCCGAGGCGCTGCACGATCGCCTGCTCGACCTGCTCGAGAAAAATTCCGACATCGAGCCGGCCGACATCATGATCCTGACCCCGAACCTGGCTCGTTATGGACCGGTGATCGCGGCGGTGTTCGAAGCCGAAGGCCGAATCCCCGTCGTCCTGTCACGTTTCCAGGCGGCGGACTCTTCAACCGCCCGCGCGTTTTTCGATCTGTTGTCCCTGCCCGGTACGCGTTACGGCGTCGAAGCCGTACTCGCGCCGCTTGACGCACCTTCCCTGCGCGCTCGATTCGGAATTGACGAAAACAGTCTCCCCGCGATTCGCGACTGGGTCAGGCAGGCGGGTATCCGCCGCGGCGTAGCTCCCGATGACGGCGAGCAGGCGCCGGCAATGCCGGGCAATACCTGGAACGAAGGATTGCAGCGGCTGCTGATGGGTTATGCAGCGGGCGATACCGACGATCTGGCGCTTGGCGTCGCTCCATGCTCGATCCGCGGCGAAGGAGGATTCGAAGCCGGCGAAGAAGACTATGAGACCCTCGGCAGGTTCATCACCTATTGCACTGCCGCAATTGAATTGCGCAACGATGCGGCAAGGCCGCGCAATGCGAATCAATGGACGATTTCCCTGCGCCGGATGCTGGAAAGGTTTTTCGACAACGGCTCGATTCGCGGCGCTTATCGCGGATTCGAAGGAGTGCGTGCGGCCGCCGGCGAATTCGAGGAAGTCACCAGTCTCATAGACAATTTCGCAACCCAGGCCGGCCGGATCGATTGCCCCATCTCCTTCGAAGTCGTGCGGCAAACGCTCAGGGAGGCCGCGACCGGCCCCGCAATCGGACCGGCACAGCTTGCAGACGGCGCGACCATCGGCAGGCTCGCGCCGGGACAGGTTCTGCCGGCCAGGATCGTTTGCGCCGTGGGCATGAACGGCGATGGATTTCCCCGCAATCCGCCGAGTCACACCTTCGATCCGGTGGAACGGGACAATCGCCGCGCCGGAGACCGCGATATCCGCCACGAAGACCGCTTCGCCTTCCTCGAAGCCCTGCTGGCGGCGCGCAACGCCTTCATCGTAACTTACACCGGGCGCGACCAGCGCGACGACTCCGATATTCCGCCTTCGGTTCTGGTGGAAGAACTCGCCGACAGTCTCGCGGTTCGTTTCCCTGATTCCTTCCGGTTCAATCATCCGCTGCAGCCGTTCAGCACGCGGTATTTCACCGGCAAGAATGGGCTTTTCAGCTACTCGCAAACCATGCTTGATGCCGCCGGCGTTTTGCACAGCCGGGACAGGCAGTCCCCGGACCGGTTCGCAAACCGGCTTCCCGAACCCGAGGCTTCGCGCCGAAAGGTCAGCCTGGAAGAGCTCGAACGATATTTCACCAATCCGGCCCGGGGCTTCCTGCGGGAGCGGTTCGGAATCAGGCTGGGCGAGGAAGAAAGGGCGATTGAGGAAGTCGAACCCTTGCAGCTTGACGGCCTCCAGCGCTGGGGCTTGCGTGAGGAGATATTGAACAGGACCGATGCAGGGCGGGAGCGGAGGGCAGCCCCTGAATCCGTCAGATCGCTGCTGCTGGCGAACGGGAGCCTGCCCTACGGCAGTTTCGGCGCCTTGGCCTGTGACGAAGCTTTCGAAGCCGCAAATGAATTGCGTCAACTGCTTGCTCCGCACGCCGAAACTCTCGCCGCCGAACCGGTGCCTTTCAGACTTGAGAT
The DNA here is from genome assembly GCA_009844085.1 of Gammaproteobacteria bacterium. GTDB lineage: Bacteria > Pseudomonadota > Gammaproteobacteria > Pseudomonadales > Pseudohongiellaceae > UBA9145. Next base: position 21,618 of record VYCF01000076.1, read on the forward strand.
CGACGATTTCAGACTGACAGGCGCGATCCCCCATGTCGGCCGGGAGCGAATGGTCTGGTGGCGCAACGGAAAACAAAATCCGGGGGACCTTGTCCAGATTCGTCTCAGGCAACTTGCGTGGGTGGCCGCCGGCAACAGTCCGCTGCCAATGACCGCCATATGGCTCGGCAAGCAGGAAGAATTCGCCGCGCCGCGGCCGCAAACGGAGTCGATCATTCATTGGCTTGAAGCCTGGTGGCGGGGATTGTCACAGCCGCTGCGGTTCTTTCCTGAATCTTCCGTGGCCTACGCCAGGGAATTGAAAGAAGGAAAGGGTGGCGCCGAGTCGGCGATGTCGATGGCGGGAAATACCTGGCGGGGCGATTCCTGGGGATCCGCTCCCGCGGAACGCGCCAAATTGCACAACTGCCTCGTCTGGGATCTCGGGGAGGACGAAGACCCGCTCGACGAAGACTTCGCCGGTCTGGCGGAGTTGTTACTTTCGCCTATGTTCGGGGAGAAGCCGCAATGAGCGCGGACCGGTCTCCAACTCCCCTGGATACGGCCTTGACCGGAGGCCGAACGCTCATCGAAGCAAGCGCCGGTTCGGGCAAGACTCGCGCCATCACAACGCTGGTTGCCCGTCTCGTGGTCGAGCAGGGCCTGGAACTCGACAGCATCCTGGTGGTGACTTTCACCAAGCCGGCCACGGCGGAATTGCGCAACCGCATTCGCAAGACGCTCAAGGCAATCCAGGATGCGATTGGGTCGGCCGGCGATGCGGATGACGATCAAGCCAGTGAACTGCTCGAGAGATGGGAAGAAATCGAGAAACTCGATGAAGAATGCATCAGGGCTCGAATCGACCTTGCGCTGCTCGACATCGACCGGGCCAATATTCTCACCATTCACGGATTCTGCCAGCGGGCGCTCAAGGAATTTGCGTTCGAAACCGGATTCCCTTTCGGCTTCGAGGTCAGCGGCGACGGCGCAGGAATCGTTGAAAGCGTCGTGCGCGACATCTGGCAGCGCAACTTCCGAGACAGCTCCCGCATATTCGCCAATCATGTGGCGAAAAAGAAATTCATGCCCGCCGAACTCGCGAAATGGTTCGGTTCGTTGCGCGCCAAACTGTTTCGCGACGTCAGGGGAGTTCCCGACCAGCCAGTTGAACCGCCTGAGGCCGAGAATGCGTGCCGTTCGGTGCTGGAATCCGCGCTGGCAACCTGGCGTGAGCATGGCGAGGAATTCCGCCAGATCATGCTCGACACCACCGCGCTGAACAAAACAAGTTATCCGCTGGCAAAGATCGACAATCAGCTTGAGTGGATTACCGCAATTTTAGCCGGTGGAGTCCTGCCTGCTGAAATCGACGAATTGGCAAAATGCGCACGATACCTCGGCGCCAAGAGCACTTCCGGCAAATGCAGGAAAGGTCACCAGCTTCCCGAAAACCCCATGTTCGAAGCTTTCGACGAACTGGCGGATGCCTGCGCGGCCTTGTCGGAGAGTTTCGAAGCCTGGTTCAGGCACATTCGCCGTCAACTCGTCGAAGAAGCCGGTGACGATATCCGCCGCCTGATTCGTACCGAAAGACGTCTGGGTTACGATGATCTTCTTATCGAGATGCGCGATGCGCTGGCCCGCGAGAGCGCCGGACCACGGCTCGCGGAGAACATTCGCCGGCGTTTCCCGGTTGCGTTGATCGACGAGTTTCAGGATACGGATCCGACCCAGGAGCGGATCTTCAGCAGCATTTATGGAAACCGGGAGGTTTCCGGCGGCGAAGATCGGCCCGATCAGTCCAGCGCCCTGTATATCGTCGGCGATCCGAAACAGTCGATCTACCAGTTTCGCGGCGCCGACATCTTCGCTTACCTCAGTGCGCAACAGGGAACCGATTCGAGTCTGCAACTCGGCCATAACTGGCGTTCCGTGCCCGGTCTCGTGGACGCGGTCAACGCCATGTTCGATGCACCGCTGGCGTTCACGATCCCGGAAATCGGCTTCACGCCCGCAATGCCCGGGCGCGATGACGAAACCCGGCTGAAAATCGATGGCGAAGCCTCGTCGCCTTTCACATTCTGGCTGGCGGACGACCAGCCAAACAACGGCTCCGCGACAGCCCTGGTAGCAGACGAAACGGCGAATGACGTCGTTCGCCTGCTCGACCTGGCCCGGGCCGGCAAGGCCATGTTGGGCGAACGTCTGCTCAGGGCTTCCGATATCGCGGTCCTCGTCTCCACGCGCGCCCAGGGCCGCGAAATCGCCAAAGCCCTTCGCGGGCGCGGCGGCAAAAGCGTGGAAATCGACGATTCGAACGTGTTCGAGACGCGGGAAGCAGAGCAAGTCCATCGCCTGTTGCTCGCCGTCGCCAATCCCGGTCGCCAGGATTATCGGCGCGCGGCGCTGACAGGCGATCTGTTCGGCCTCGACAGCGGACAATTGCTTGCATTGAGCGAAGACGACGAATCCTGGAACCGCTGGGCGCAGCAATTCATGGAATGGCGCGATTATTGGCGCTCAAGAGGCGTCGGCGCGATGCTGCGCACGATCGTCGGCGCCGAGGGAGGCGCCGGAAACCTGTTGCGTTACGCCGACGGGCCGCGCAGGCTCACCAATCTCTATCATCTCACCGAACTGTTGCAGGAAGCCGAGACTGAGAATCGGCACTCTCCGGCGGGTATTCTCGCCTGGCTCAAGCGGCGTCTCGAGGGGCAAGCCGGAACGAAAGAAGGAGAGGAAGACGCCTTCACCTTGCGCCTCGACAACGACGAGGATCTGGTAAGAATCCTGACGATTCACAAGAGCAAGGGCCTGGAATTCCCGATCGTATATCTCCCCTTTGCCTGGTACGGCAGACAGATCGGAATCCGTTCCGATGAACCGGTCAGCTTCCATGTCCGTGACGGCAATCAGTTCCCCGCCATACTCGATCTGAATCCGGACGATTCGAGCCGGAACGCGCAATCAATGGAAGACTTCGGCGAATCGGTGCGCCGCCTGTACGTGGCCTTGACTCGCGCCCGGGATCGCTGTGTCGTCGCCTGGACTCGCATCGCGAGCGGAAGGAACAAGGAGTTGCCGCCATTGGCCTGGCTTATGCACGGAAACGAGCGGGGTGTTGAAATGCTTGGCGGACTGGAAGGCGGCAGCATGCCGGCGTCGGATTCCGCGACCCCCGATGCCGTGGCGGAAGCTCATGCCGGTATCCAGGCCGACTTCCGCAACAAGAGCCGGGAAGACTTTCGCGCTGATGTCGCGGCCGTTGCAAACAAGTGCCCCCAGGCCATCGAAATTCGCGAAATCGGCAACGTTGCGCCCGCGCTCGCCCAGCAGGCTGAAAAACTACCGGATCTCGGATGCCGCGAATTCAGCCGCGCCACGCGCCGCATTCGCCAGATGACCAGTTTCACCGCGCTGTCGGCGGATCATGCCGCGGCATCTCCGGCCCATCGATTCAGCGAACCGGGGGCGCCCGATCACGACGAAGCCGAGGGCGATGTCGATGCCGAATCCGGTGAACGAGAAATTCAGCCGGAACCGCCGGAGCACAACGCCTTTAGCTTCCCCCGCGGCGTCCAGGTCGGCAGTTGCCTGCACAGGATTTTCGAAATCCTCGACGAGGAGCCGAATCGCGAAGTCGATCAGGTCTGTGGAGAACAACTCGCGCGCGCCGGCATCGAAGCGAAATGGCGAAGCGCCGCCCGGTCCATGGTCGAAAACACGCTCGAAACCGAATTGCGCGAACCCGGACAAGGCGGCTTCCGGCTAGCCGAAATCGACAAACGTCTTACCGAACTCGAATTCTTCTTCCCGGTAAGTGGCCTGCGACGTTCGGGCCTCGGTGAACTGCTGGAACGCAACGGTTATCCGGACCTGTTGAACGGCGGGCACGACAAGCAAACCATTGACGGCTATCTGCGCGGCTTCATCGATCTCACTTTCGAACACGAAGGCCGCTGGTATGTCCTCGACTACAAGTCGAACTGGCTCGGCAATCAGGCGGAAGACTACGAACCGGAGCGACTTGGCCGTGCCATGCGCCAGCATCGCTATCAGCTTCAATACCTGATTTATCTGCTCGCGCTGCATCGCTACCTGCGAACGCGCCTGCCGGACTACGATTACGAACGGCACATCGGCGGCGCTTTCTACCTTTTCCTGCGCGGCATGGACCCGGCTGACGGCATGACGCGCGGCGTCTGGTTCGACCGCCCCTCGGAGCAATGTATCGAGGCGCTCGACGATTTCATGGGAGGCGGCGGATCATGACGCTTCCTCCCGCCATTGAAACGCTGTTCCGGCAGGGCCACATCGGTGAAATCGACCGGCACCTGGCGGCATTGATCGCCGAACTCACGGGCGAAGACGATGGAGAAGCGCCATTGGCCGCGGCGATTGCGAGCCGGCACACCCGGCAGGGGCATACCTGTATCGATCTGAATCAAGTCGCCGGCCGCCATTGGCCAGCCGCTATCGAGCCCGACTCCTCAAGTCTGATGCTGCCCGAACTCGAAACCTGGCTCGCGCGGCTCGCGGCAAGCCCGGCCATCGCCGGGCAGGAGACCGTGGCAAGCAGGCCTCTCGTACTGGACGCTTCGGGCCGGCTCTATCTCAACCGCATGTGGCGGCGGGAACGGTCGGTGGCGGTCCGGCTGCGGGAACTCGCAAGCCGCGAGACTCCTGAACCCGCCGAGTTGCAGGAGGCGCTCGACGAATTGTTCGAGGACATCCCGCCGAACGCGCTGCCGCGCAAGGCGGCGCACGTCGCCGTAAGCCGGCATCTTTGCTGCATCTCCGGCGGTCCCGGCACCGGTAAAACCACCACGGTCGCCAGGATCATGATGGCGCTGGTGAAAGCGGGCCAGGTAACGGCAAGAGACATCGCCTTCGCAGCGCCCACCGGCAAGGCCGCTGCCCGCCTGCAGGAAGCAACCCGCGAGTCCCTGCGCGATATGCATGGAGGCGGCAGTCTGCCCGAAGAACTCACCGTGGAGGTAAGCACGGTGCATCGCTGGCTGATGAAGAGCGAAGCTGAAAGAGGACTCGCAAGGGTGCTCATCATCGACGAGGCCTCGATGGTCGATATCCATCTGATGAGCCGGGTGCTGGAGGCCTTGCCCGCCCGGGCGCGGCTCATCCTGCTCGGCGACGCCTCGCAACTGTCCTCGGTCGAGCCCGGTTCGGTCTTCGCCGATATCTGCGGCGCCGCCGCAGGCGAGCGCTCGCCGCTCAGGCATTGCGTCGTCAATCTCGAACACAACTGGCGCTTCGACCAAAACAGCGGAATCGGGCGGCTGGCCGCGGCGATCAACAGCGGAGATTCGGGCGCGGTCGAACAGGCGCTGCAACAGCCGCAAGAGCAGTCCGTCGGCTTCGAAGCCCTGGACGACAGCGCCGCCTTCGGAGAACTCGCGGAACGATTCGCTCGCGAACATTACGCTCCTATGGTCAAGCGGTTCCGGTCCATGGATGACGTCACTCAGCTCGAATCCTGCGAGAACCCTTTTCGGCATTTCATGGCGCTATGCGCCCATCGCCGGGGCGCGTTCGGTTCCGAGCGCTTCAATCGGCAGGTGGAACAAAGGCTGCGCGCGCTCGGGCTGGTCTCGGCCGACGAGGAGTTTTACGTGGGCAGACCCATTATCGTGACGCGCAACGACCATGGCAGCGGTCTTGCAAACGGCGACACCGGAATCGTGGTCGACAGCGGCCCAGACGCAAACAAGGCCGCGAACAAGGTCTGGTTTCCGGACCTGCGCGAACCGAACGGCGACATCAGGCTCGTCACACCCCAGCGGCTTCCTCCCCACGAAAGCTTCTACGCGCTTACCGTGCATCGTTCCCAGGGATCGGAATACGACGAAGTCGCGGTAGTACCCGGCCTCGCCGAATCTCCGGTCAATACCCGCGAATTGCTTTACACTGCGATAACCCGCGCCCGAAACAGGGTTGTGATACATGGCGCAAGCGATGGAATCAAGGCGGCGGCCGAGCGGGAAACCGCCCGCGGGTCGGGCTTGAAAGACGCGCTTCTGTGAGAGGGCAAAACTGTCTATCATGACGCCATGTTCGACCTGAATCTGTTTCCGCACCCGCTTACCGGCACGCCGTTCGGCGCCGCGCTCGATCTGGCCATCGTAATCGGCGCACTGGCGTTGGGGCTGTCGCTGCTGACGCGCGAATACGGCTGGGTGGACCGTTTCTGGGCCCTGGCGCCGCCCATTTTCTGCCTGCTCGTGGCGGCCGACGCCGGATACGAATCGGCGCGGCTCAACCTCATGACCGTCCTGATCACGCTCTGGAGCGCCCGGCTTACCCACAATTACTGGCGCAAGGGCGGCTTCAAGCTGGGAGGCGAGGACTATCGCTGGACGTACATGCGGGCAAAGATGGGGGAATTGCGATTCCAGTTCATGAATTGCACCTTCATCTCCTTCGGGCAGATGCTGATCGTCTGGCTGTTCACTTCGCCGATCCATCACGCCTGGCTCAACCGGGACGCGCCGCTGAATTGGGTCGACGCGCTCGCCACAGGGCTGTTTCTCATGTATTGGGTGGGCGAGGCCGTGGCCGATCAGCAGCAATGGAATTTCCAGCAGGAAAAGAAGCGCAAGATCGAAGCCGGCGAGGAAATCACCGAGCCTTTCCTTACCACTGGACTGTTTTCCTGGTGCCGCCACCCGAACTTCTTCTGCGAGGTCAGCATGTGGTGGGTGATCTACCTGTTCGCCTTCGCTTCCAGCGGCTCCTTGCTGCAATGGTCGATCGCGGGCGCCATCGTCCTCAATCTGCTTTTCCTCGGCTCGACGCAACTCACCGAGACCATCACGCTGGAGAAATACCCGTCCTACCGGGAATACCAGGAACGCGTTCCGGCCCTGATCCCGATCAAGTTCAAGAGCAGCGACTAGTACAGCAGGAACGCAATAACCAGAAAGACCGTCAGGCCCGAGATGATGAGGGAGCCGTAGATCGCGCTGGCGACGACATACGCCAGTCCGCTGTAGATATATCCTGTGCCGTAGAAGAATTTCAGGCTCAGATACAGGTATATCCAGGCCCACATGACGATGACGAAATCCACCCATTCGACGAATCCCGCAAGCACCGGAATTTGACTTGCGACAACTCCCGTCAATGCCAGCAGGTAAGTTGAGACGATCAGGTAAGAGTGATTGTGCAAGGTGAGAATGAAATGCTCGACGTAGTAGCGGCCCTTGAAGATGAACAGCGCCCATTGCACCAGTGCGAGCAAGGGCATCATCAGCAAGATGAAGATCGTTACGTATTCGAGTGACTCGCCGATGAAATCCCTGAAGAATCCCAGTGGATACTCACGCATTTCGGCATAGTTATCGGTCGCCTGGTCCACTATGAATTCCTGGAGCTGTTGACCGGTCGCCGCCGGCAGGAACGGAAATTCAAGCTGCTCCAGGAAGGCGCGCACATCTTGCGCGCTGAGATCCAGTTCGGCCAGATCTTCGTCTTCCGTTTCGCCGGCGATCAGGTCCCTGATCGGCTGGTTGGACTGTTGCAGCGCTTCCGCGTCCGTTTCTCCGGCCGCCAACGCCGCATTTAAGTCCGCCTCGTCCAGGAAGATGCTGCCGAAAGTCCCGGCGATCGAAACGATGAGGAAAAAGCTGATGCTCAGTACGAGAAACATGCGCAGCGGCGGGGTGTATCGCGCGCGGCGGCCATTCAGGTATTCGGTGCTCAGGAAGCCGGGCCGCGTGTAGAGAAAGTACAGCGAACGATAGACCCGGCCGTCGAGTTCGAAAACCGCATGGAACAATTGCCTGAGTATGCGCCAGAATGGCCTGCGTACTGCCCTGTCTTCCTGGCCGCAATCGGAACAGTACGTACCGAGCAGCGCCACTCCGCAGTTGCCGCAGCGGGCGACTTCGACATTGACTTCGGCCTCGGCCGGGGTATCGGTTACGTTTTCAGTCAGTTCCCCCATGGCTGCTCATTGTGCCAGCAATCGGGAACGTGTTTAAGCGAATCCTCTGCCGGAGTGGATATTGCTTGGAATTTGCCGGATAGTTCCCAATTATTGAATCAGGGACGATGCATAACAATTCGATAGGGGGAACTAATCAATGAGCAGAGCAAAAGTCATGCACTATCTGCCCTGGGCGTTGGCGATATTCGTCGCGATCGTCTTCGTGCAGTCGCTTTTCTTCAAATTCACCAACTCGTTCGAGACCCAGCACATCTTCACGACCATCGGCGACTGGATGGGCTCGATCGGCCTGCCGGCCTTCATCGCCTCGGGCTTTGCCGCCTGGGGCGGTTACACGGTCGGAAGCGTTGAACTGATCGCTTCGATCCTGCTGATCATGCGCAGGACACAGGCGCTGGGGGCGCTGATCGGTTTCTTCGTCATCAGCGGCGCGATCTTTTTCCACCTGTTTACGCCACTTGGCGTCAGCGTGGTGATCGATGAAGCGGGCAATCGGGACGGCGGCCAACTGTTCGCCCTGGCGGTGGGCGTGTTCATCTCCACGATCCTGATCATGTGGCTGCGGCGAGGCGAATCGGCGGAGTATCTCCGCCTGGAAAGCTGAAGCGGAAATTCGCTCCAGCTTTCCGTCAGTCTTCGTCCAGGCTGAAGACGTAAAGCGCGTTGCCGTTGGCCGGATGGCGAACGTCCGGCGATACCACCCGCGGCACCGTGCGCGGACTGACTCCCCGGGCGCCGAGGCCGGTGGTCACCGCGATATATTGCTTGCCATCGACGGCATAGCTGACCGGGTGACCTTGCACCGACGTCCCGAGCCGGGTTTCCCAGAGGATTTCGCCGTTGCGCACGTCGAAAGCGCGGAAGCGCCGGTCGAGGTCGCCGACGAAAGCCAGGTCGCCGGCCGTGGTGATCACCCCGGTCAGCAAGGCCGCGCGTTGCTCATAGCTCCAGATCTCTTCCATGCTGTCGACGTCGTAAGCCGCCAGCTTGCCCATGTTGCCGTCGGACCCGGGCATCTCGAACCAGCGCCGGTTCGCCGCCGTGCCGCCGGCGCCGTGCACGAGCGGAACTTCGCGCGCGGCGATTTCGAGACAGGATTGGCTGAGCGGGATCACCAGCGCAGCGCTCGGCTCGTGATAACTCATCGAATGCCAGTCCTTGCCGCCTGCGGTGCTCGGGCAGACCGAGATCCATTGGTCTAGTTGCGCATTCCGGATGTCGTCGCGGTAGGTGACCGCGCCGGTCACCGGGTCGATTTCGGTGAAAGCGTTCTGGAACACGGTTTCCTTGTAACCGATGAATTCGCCGCTTTCGCGGTCGTGTTTCCAGAGGATGCCGTGCTTGCCGACGGAAAAGACCAGCTTGTCGTTGCCGCGGTCGATGAGTACGCGTTCGAACACTTCGTCGAGGTCGAGCGCTTCCGCCGGCACGTGCTGGAAGAACCAGTCGAGTTCGCCGCTGTCGACATCGATGGCGACGGTGGCGTTGGTGAACAGTCCCGCGTCGTTTATCGACAGGCTGCGCGAGGCCGGCATCCAGGGTTTTTGCTGGGCCGTGCCCCAGAAGGTGAGTTTCGATACCGGATCGTAGCTGCCGGTGATCCAGGTTTCGCCGCCGGCGCGGAACAGGTCGGCGATATCGCCCCAGGTGTCGCCGCCGGGCTCGCCGGCTTCGGCGACTGTGTTGAAGCGCCAGAGAACTTCGCCGGTATCGGCGTCATAGGCGCTGATGTAACAGTCTTCCTCGATATAGCGCGAACAGCCCGCGAGTCCCTGGATGACCTTGCCGTCCGCGACGATGGGGCCGCTGGAATTCTGGAATCCCCTGCTGCTGTCGGCGACTTCGGTTTCCCAAACAGGCTCGCCGGTGCGGGCGTCGAGCGCGAGCAGGCGCGTGTCGGTCGTCGCGTGAATGATCTTGTCCTCGTAGATGGCGATGTTACGCATGTCGCCGCTGTCGAAAGGGCCGGCATGGTGTTCCCAGATCAACTCGCCGGTGACGGCATCGAGCGCTTGCACGATATTGCTGCTGTTGATCAGGTAGATGACGCCGTCGTAGACCAGCGGCGCCGGCTCGGAATCGCCTTCATGCATGCTCCAGACCCATTCCAGCCGCAGGCCGGAGACGTTTTCGGCGTTGATCTGGTCGAGCGGGCTATAGCTCCAGGCCTGGAAATTGCGCCGCAACATGGGCCAGTCGCCCGGCGCGGGATCGATCAGCATCGCGTCGCTGATCGGCGTGAAATTTTCGACGGTTCCCGCGCGCACTACTCCGGTCGGCCGCTCCGGCTCCTGCCGCCCGAACAGCAGATTGCCGGTTTCGCTGTATGTGAGCATGGCGTAGTCGGCTTGCGCGTCGAGCGCGGGATTGGCGTCGCTTACGCCCATGGAACGCATCATGTGGGCGACGATATTGAAATAGGTCTCGTCGCTGATGCCGGCATTGCCCCCCGGCGGCATGCTGCCCTTGAGGTAATTGAAGAAGTCGAACGGTGTCTGCTGCCCGTAGCGACCCATGAAACCCGCGCCGGAAAGCACGGGCCCCAGGGCGCTGCCTTGCAATTCCGCGCCATGGCAGGCGGCGCACCAGGTGGCGTATTCGGCCTCGCCGGCCGCGGCCTGGTCGGCGAAAACGATCGGGGCTTCCTCCACTGTCGCCGGCCGGTCGCAGGCGGCAAGCGCGGCCAGCAGCGCCAGTGGGCCGAAGATGCGTGTCGTATTCATTTGTGCGCCTCGCACCGGAACTTTGACCCGATTATGGAAAAGCGCTTTGACTAAGGCAACTTATGCCGTGCGGATACTGGCTGTTTTTCGAAGCAAGACTTCGCCTGTCATTTCAGACGGGATTGGTATGTCGAGGAGGCTTAGCATGGTGGGGGCTATGTCGCAGAGGCGGCCTTCGGTGGTGAATTCGAGTTCGGTGGGGCCGACGTAGACGAGGGGTACCGGGCCGGTGGTGTGGGATGTCAGCGGCTGGCCGGTTTCCGGGTCGCGCATTTGCTCGACGTTGCCGTGGTCGGCGGTGATCAGCAGGTCCGCCCCGGTTTCGCGCGCCGCCTCGACGATCTTGCCGAGACATTGATCGATGGCTTCGACGGCCTTGATCGAGGCTTCGAAACTGCCGGTGTGGCCGACCATGTCGCCGTTGGCGTAGTTGCAGATGATCGCGTCGAAATCGCCCGAGCGGATTGCCTGCACGAGTCCGTCGGTCAACTCGAAGGCCGACATTTCCGGCTTGAGGTCGTAGGTCTTGACCCTGGGCGAGGGGATCAGTTCGCGTTTTTCGTTGGCGAAGGGCTCTTCCCTGCCGCCGTTGAAGAAGAAGGTGACGTGGGCGTACTTCTCGGTTTCGGCGATGCGCAGTTGCGAGCCGCCCCGGTCCGCTAGCCAGGCGCCGAAGACGTTTTTCAACTCTTCCGGTGGATAGGCGCAATTCGCGGGAATGTCCGCCGCGTATTCGGTCAGCATGACGAAGTCGGCGAGATTCGGCCGGCGCTTGCGCGTGAAGCCGTCGAAGTCGTCTTCGACGAAGGCGCGAGTGAGCTGCCGCGCGCGGTCGGCGCGGAAATTCATGAACACGACGGCATCGCCGTCGGCGATGAGCGCGTCCGCTGCGCCGATCAGGCTGGCCTGGACGAATTCGTCGTCTTCGCCGCGCTCGTAGGCCGCGAGCAGGGCCGATTCCGCATTGTCGAAGCGGTACGGCGCCACGCCTTCGGTCAACATCGCATAAGCCGGCTCGACCCGCTCCCAGCGCTGGTCGCGGTCCATGGCGTAATAGCGGCCGCAGATCGAAGCCAGCTTGCCCTTGCCGCTGGAGGCTAATTTTGCTTCAAACTTGTTCAACGAGGCCAGGGCGCTGCGCGGCGGCGTATCGCGGCCGTCGAGCAAGGCATGCAGATACAGCCGCCCGACGCCCCGCTCGAGCGCGAGATCGAGCATGGCCATGATCTGATCTTCGTGACTGTGAATGCCGCCGGGAGAAAGCAGGCCGATCACGTGCAAGGCCGAGCCGTCCGCGGCGACCTTGTCCGCCGCAGCGGTCAAGGCGGAATTGCCGAAGAATCCGCCCTCGGCGATGTCGCGGTCGATGCGCGTAAGCGTCTGGTAGACCACGCGTCCGGCGCCGAGATTCATGTGCCCGACTTCGGAATTGCCCATCTGCCCCTCCGGCAGCCCGACGGCTTCGCCCGATGTGCGCAGCAAGGTATGCGGTCGGCCGCTCCAGAGTTCGTCCCACACGGGACTGTCGGCGGCGTGGATGGCGTTGTAGTCGCTTTCCTCGCGATGGCCCCAGCCATCGAGAATCAGTAAAACGGCGGTCTTGCGTCGGCTCATGGCGGGCACAGGCGTCCGGTCGGGAGTTGCTGAAGAAGGAGTGCGAATTATCGCCTATAACGGCAACGACTTACAGGGCGGCGGGAAAGCGGCTACCCGGTTCTGTCCGTGATTCTCCTTCACAGTATGTACAATACGGCCCCCATATTCCTGTTTGCCGTATCCGAGACCCCCCCCC
>VYCF01000053.1 GCA_009844085.1 Gammaproteobacteria bacterium
TCGCCGAGCATGACCACGGACAACGCGATCATACTGGTTCTGGTTTCAGCAGTTATCGCAAGTCGGCGGACTTTTTCTTGCTATTTGAGGGCTAACCGGACGGACTTGTACTGGGCGCTGCCATGGCGTTCCGCCAAGCCGGCGCCGATGTACCTGTTCGTGGTTCTGATCGAACTGTGACCCGCGTCATCGCGAATGTGATGAAGGGGACGATGCGGAACGTCGAATGAAATCCCCGTATGGCGCAGCCAATGCGGGGTTGTCACTTCGAGTACTTCCGCGTCTTCGATCTTGCCCTCGGCTCGCATGTTCCAGGCGGCGTGCATGAATACCTGTTTGCACAGTTGCCTGATCCTTGTTGTTGTGAGCGTTCCGCTCTTCGATCTTCCATGCACGAGAACCGAGTTCTCGCCGGGCAGGGGCAGCCCCGTCAGTCCGCGGTAACGCCGGTAGCGCTTGAGCGCTTCCAGCATGTCGCCGCAAACGGATACGGTTCGTTCCTTGTTGCCCTTGCCGACGGTTTTGAACCACCAGCGGCCATGGGCGTCCCTGAAAAAGTGCCCCATGTTCGGCCGCCAGCGGTCGGATTCCACAAACTCCGAAATGCGCAAGTACATGCAGAACATCGCCGAAAGCACGAACAGGGTGCGTTCGTGGTTCTTCGGTTCGAAATCCGCCAGCTCTTCCGCCGCGTCCAGTACGTAATGCCACTGTTCGGTGGACAATACCCGCGGCGGCGGTGCTTCTTGCTCGGTCATGATGAATTTCGACTTCTGCCGCATTCGCTTGACCGGATTTTGAAGAATGTAGGCCTCTTCAACGAGGAAATTGAAAAAACTTCCCAGGGTGTTGAAGCAGGTCCTCAAAGTTCCGGCGCTCACGGCGTATTGACCTTTCCTTGAGCAATACGGTCTCCACTTGCGATTCGGAACCCTTTTACCCCTCACGTCCCTGAAGCGAACCTGTCTAGTCCTGCCGATCCAGGCTCTTGGGGGGTTTACACAGAACTCTATGAACTTTTCGATGTCCTGGCGTTGGGTCTCCCTCAGCGACTTTCCGTTCACCAGCCATGTCCAAGCCAACAATTGTTCGAGAGTTTTACGATACTGCCTGAAGGTTTCCTGGCTACCTCTATAGGTGTAGATGAACTCGGCGGCCATTTGATAATCCTCCATGGCCTGCTCCGAACATCCGCCAAGCACCCTTTCCACGCCATCCTCACTGACGCGACGGCTACCGGGATTTTCCATATGTTCCAAGGTATCGAAGAAGGGCTTGGGAGCCCTTTTGAGTGCAGAGTCTTTACTCATTTGCTTCGTCCTCTTGAAATACAGCCAATCCATTGGCTGGTCCCTGCAACATTATGGGTAAAAACTCGTAAGGGCAATCAGATAATTGCCCGAATATAAAGACAATTCGTGGTAAGGGCAACACGCCGAGTCTGGACCCCGTCTTTACCATTGGCTATATTCGGCATTCACTCCAAAGCCAAAACAGAAAAGACCATGCGCCGATTTCTTTTCAGGTTCAGTGCAGTCTCCCTGATCGCCCTGCTGCCGCTCGCGGCGAACGGCGATTTCGAACCCATCAGCCCCATCGAGTGGAACGAGGCCAAGGCCCGGCATCTGCTCGAGCGTGCAGGATTCGGCGCCCGGCCCGAGGAAGTGGCGGAGTTTGCCGCCATGACGCCGGCCGAGGCAGTGCGCCGGCTCGTCTATTTCGAGGGCGCGCCGGATGTGGAATTACCCGGGTTCGACCATTCGGGCGTATTCGACGAAGGTCTCGACCCCTTCCCGCCGAGCCGGCCGGCGACCACCGAGCTGGCGCGCAGGCAGGGACACGCGCTCGGCATTCAGGTCAAGCCCGGCGGCGACCGGCCCTTGCAGCCGGTGGTGAACAAGTTCTTCTACTGGCTGCGGGCGAGCCGGCTCGAAACCGACCGCGTGGCCTACTGGTGGGCCGAGCGCATGCTCAACAGCCCGCGCCCGCTCGAAGAGAAGATGGCGCTGTTCTGGCACGGACATTTCGCCACCAACGAGAACAAGGTGCGCGATTACCGCAAGATGCTCAAGCAGCTCAACCTGTTCCAGGACAAGGGGCTGGGCGATTTCCGCGGCTTGCTGATCGGCGTGGCGCAGGATCCGGCCATGCTCAATTTTCTAGATGCCGGCGTAAACACCAAGGGTTCTCCGAACGAGAACTTCGCCCGGGAGATCATGGAACTGTTCACCATGGGCGTCGGCAATTACGGCGAGAGCGATGTACGCGAGGCGGCCCGGGCATTTACCGGCTGGAATTACGAAGGGCTCGAATTCACGGTCGTCACCGAGGACCATGATTTCGGCGTCAAGCGCGTGCTTGGGCGGGAAGGCGATTTCGACGGCGTCGAAGTCATCGACATCATTCTCGAACAGGACGCCACGGCGGAATTCATCGCGCGCAAGATCTACAACTATTTCGTCAGCGAGGAACTCGACGACGACTCGGCCGGGGAACTCGGCGCCTGGCTGAAGGATTCGAATTACGACATCGCGGCTTATATGGAGCACCTGTTCCTGTCGCGGGATTTTTATCGGGACGAGGTGATAGGCAGCCGCATCAAGGGGCCGGTGGAATACGTGGTTTCGACTTATCGCCTGCTTGGCCTCGACAGCATTCCCGGCACGCCGGACTTCAACCGGATTACCGGTTCGCTCGGCCAGCGGCTGATGCATCCGCCGACGGTCGCCGGCTGGAGCGAAGGGCGCGCCTGGATCACCCCCAGTCTGCTTTTCGAGCGCGGCAATTTCGTGCTCGACGTGGTGTTCCCCGACATCGCCTTTCTGCCGCCGGATCGCCATCCCGGCTATGGCGGCGAGGGAATCCTCAGCGTGCACGAGCGGCTGCGGCGGGGAATGGACATCAGCGCGGCGACCCTGCCGCCGATGATGGCCGAGGAAGCGCCCGACATGAGTGAATTGTCCGCTTCCAACATGCTTGCCGACAGCGACGAGGCCTTCAATACGCGTTACGGCAGCTATCGCGGCTGGCAGATGGCGATCGAGCGGGTGAAGCCGATTCCACGGGACATGGCGCGGGTCGATCTCGCCGCCATGGTGACGGAAGCAGGCCTGCAGACGCCGATTGAGGTGGTCGACTATCTGACCGCGCACTTCTTTACCGTGCCGCCCGAGCCTGCCACTATTGCGGCGATGGCCGAATACCTGGAAGCCGAACTCGGCACCGCCGATGTCGCTCAAGCGACGAGCTTCATGGAAGAGTCGATGCGGGGGCTGTTGCACGTGTTGCTCAGCCGCCCGGAATATCAACTGAATTGAAGACGACGAAATCCGGAGGAAAGACCATGGTCAGGAAGCCCGCCCCTGGTAAGACGATTAGCAGACGCAGCTTGCTGGCCGGTGGTTTGACCACCGTCAGCGCCCTGGCCGCGGCGCCATTGTTCAGCCCCCGCGCCTGGGCCCAGGCCGACCGGGAGCAACCCATCCTGGTGTCGGTGGAGCTTTCCGGAGGCAATGACGGCCTGAACACGATCGTGCCCTACGGCGACGACGCCTATTACCGGCATCGGCCCACCATCGGCATCAAGCCTGACGAGGTGCGCAAGCTCGACGATCATTTCGGTCTCAATCCCGGCCTGCTCGGTTTCGAGAGGCTGTGGGAAACCGACGATTTCGCCATCGTCCACGGCTGCGGTTACGAGCGGCCTTCCTATTCGCATTTCACGTCGATGGCCTATTGGCATACGGCCGCGCCCAACCGCGGAGACGAATTCGGCTGGCTCGGCCGGCTCGCCGATTCTCTCGACGGCGCCACGGGCACGGACGTGCTGATCAATATCGGCTCAAGCCAGTCGCTGGCGGTGAAAAGCCGGCTGCATACGCCGGTGGTGTTCGACAATCCGGAGCGTTTCCAGCGCCGAGCGTTCGAAAGCCAGGCGCCGCTGATGCAGCGTGTGGACGAGTCGGCGGGCAATCCGAGCCGGGCATTCCTCAATGACGTTGCGCGCAGCGCGTTGACGGCTTCGGCGCAGATTCGCGACGCCTGGGGGAACTATCGCACGCCCATCGACTACGGGCTCAACGGAATGGACCTGCCGAAGGTCGCGGCCTGCATCGAAGCGGGGCTGCCGGCGCGCATCTATCACGTGTCCTATCGCAACAACGCTTTCGACACGCATGTGCAGCAAGTCAACCTGCACCGGCGCATCCTGGCGTACACGGCTGACGCGATAAACGGCTTCATTCGCGACCTGGAGCGCATCGGGCAGGCGCATCGGGTGCTGGTGCTCGTCTATTCGGAGTTCGGGCGCCGCGTTCCGGAAAACGCCAATCTCGGCACGGATCACGGCTCGGCCAACGTGATGTTCCTGGCCGGCAAGCCGGTGATTCCGGGGCATTACGGCACGCCGCCGAGCCTGACGAACCTGGTGGACGGCGACAACCTGCAACACACGGTCGATTTCCGCCAGGTCTACGCCACGGCCGTAGACAACTGGATGCAACCCGGCGCCTCCGAAACCGTCCTCAAAGGCCGCTTTGCTCCAATACACGCAATCGCATAGTTCTTAACGGGCGAGGCATGCCTCGCCCGTCCCTACGCGCTATTATTCGTTCCTCTCGATTAGCGAGGAACAGAATATGTTCTCCAGATTCTTGGCGGCGGGTGCCGCGCTGCTTGTCTGCTTGCCGGTTTCGGCTCAGGAAAACCTGACGCCGAACGGTATTGCCGACCAGCGCGCCGGGGCTTATGCCTTTCTCAATGCGAACATCTATCAGCCCGACGGCAGTATTCTCGCCGGAGGCAGCTTGCTTGTTCGCGAGGGTCGTATCGTTGAGATTAGCGACGACGATGATGTGCCCGCGGGCTACTTTCCCATCGATCTTGCCGGCAAGTATGTATATCCCGGCCTGATCGATATCTATACCGATTACGGCATCCCTGAACTCGACCGGCCGCAGGACGAAAACGGCGGCGGGGAGAATCTTGAGCCTGATGACCGGGCTCGTAATGTCAATGACGCCATTCGGGCCGACTTTCGCGCCGCGGCGGCTTTCGTGCCCGACGAGGACGACCGGGAAGAATTGCGGGAGCGCGGCTTTACCGCGGTGTTGAGCCTGCTTCCCGACGGCATTGCCCGCGGCACTTCGGCCTTGATCACACTTGGCGACGAGAGAGCGAGCGAAGCCATCGTCGTCGCGGATGCGGCGGCGCATTATTCGCTCGACAAGGGGACTTCGATCCAGGCGATGCCGACTTCGCTGATGGGGTCTTTTGCGCTCTTGCGGCAGACTTACATGGACGCCGAGTGGTTCGGCGCCCAGGAGCCGCGGCCTTTTACCGATGCCACGCTCGAAGCCTGGAACGGTACGCAGGATCTGCCCCAGATCATGGAAGTCGACAATTGGCAGGAAGCGCTGACCGTCGATGGCATGGGCAACGATTTCGGGGTGGAATACGTGCTCAAGACCACCGGCGACAGTTATCGCCGGGTGGAGGAGATCGCGGCTACCGGCGCCAGCCTCATCGTGCCGCTCGATTTTCCCGAAGCGCCTGAAGTGGCCGACCCGCTCGACGCGGAGGAGGTCAGCTTCGAAGCGCTCAAGCATTGGGAGCTGGCGCCGTTCAATCCGCGCCTGCTGGCTGAGCAGGGCATCGACTTTTCGCTGACCAGCGCCGGGGCCGGTAGTGATTTCTGGCCCAATCTGCGCAAGGCCGTGAGCAACGGCCTGCCGGCGGAGACCGCCATCGCCGCGTTGACCACCGTTCCGGCCGAAACTCTCGGCGTTTCCGATCTGGTCGGGCAACTCGCTCCCGGCGCCCTGGCCAATTTTCTCGTCGTCTCGGGCGAGTTGCTCGATGAAGACACCGTGCTGCTCGAAAGCTGGATCCAGGGCAAACGTTACGTGATCAATCCGGGCCGGCAGGAGAACGCGGGCCGCTATGAACTGGCGCTCGACGGGCAGACCCGTGTACTAGATATCGTATTCGACGGCGCCGATCCTGAAGCGACGCTCGACCCCGACGGCGATTCGAGTTCGGCCAATATCGAACTCGTCGACGATCTCATCACCCTCGATTTTGCCTGGGACGACGACGGCAATCGCATCCGGCTCAACGGCTGGAGCGACGCCGGCGGCTGGCGCGGCAACGCGCTCACTCCTTCGGGCGAGTCGCTGTCCTGGCAGTTGAGCCGGGTCGACGCCGCCCGGGCCGAGGAAGCGGACGAGGCCGCCGAGGTGGCCGAGGTGCCTTCACCGGTGCTGTATCCCTTCAGCGCCTATGGCCGCACGGAATTGCCCCAGCCCCGGGATTTCGTCGTCCGCGGCGCCACCGTCTGGACCAACGAGGATGAAGGCGTCCTGATCACCGACGTGCTCGTGCGCGACGGCCGGATCGAAGCGGTCGGCGACGATCTCGACGCCGATGGCGCTGCCGAGATCGACGGCAGCGGCAAGCATCTCACGCCCGGCATCATCGACGAGCATTCGCATATCGCCCTGTTCAACATCAACGAGACCCAGACCAATTCGAGCATGGTGGAAATGAACGACGTCGTCGATTCGGAGAGCATCAATATCTATCGCAACGCCGCCGGGGGCGTGACGGCTGCGCAGTTGCTGCACGGATCGGCCAATCCCATCGGCGGCCAGTCGGCCATCGTCAAGATGCGCTGGGGCGAACCGGCCCGGGGGCTGCTGATCGAAGACGCCGCCCCGTTCATCAAGTTCGCGCTCGGCGAGAACGTCAAGCGCAGCACGAACCCTGCGTCGGTGCGCTATCCGCAGACGCGCATGGGGGTCGAGCAGGTCTTCGTCAACGCCCTCTCCCAGGCGCGCGAATACGGCCGGGCCTGGGACGAGTACAATGACCTGCCGGCTTCACAACGGCAGCAGACTGCGCCGCCGCGGCGCGACCTCGTTCACGAGGCCATGCTCGATGTGCTCAATGGCGACTTGTATGTCACCAGCCATTCCTACGTACAGTCCGAGATCAACATGCTCATGCACGTGGCCGAACAGTTCGACTTCAACATCAACACCTTCACCCACATCCTCGAAGGCTACAAGGTCGCCGACAAGATGGCCCAGCACGGCGC
Source organism: Gammaproteobacteria bacterium (assembly GCA_009844085.1). Taxonomy (GTDB): domain Bacteria; phylum Pseudomonadota; class Gammaproteobacteria; order Pseudomonadales; family Pseudohongiellaceae; genus UBA9145. Next base: position 7,097 of record VYCF01000053.1, read on the forward strand.
CGGCGGTTCGACCTTCTCCGACTGGTGGGGCTACAAGTGGGAAGTGCGTTACGCGATTCCCTATAACGCCGCGCTGATGCAACAGGCCGGCGTGGTCGTCGCGATCAACTCGGACGACGCCGAGATGGCGCGCCGGCTCAACCAGGAAGCCGCCAAGGCGGTCAAGTACGGCAACGTGAGCGAAGTCGACGCGCTCAAGATGGTTACGCTCAATCCGGCCATGCTTATGCATCTCGACGACCGCATGGGCAGCATCCGGCCGGGCAAGGACGCCGATCTCGTACTCTGGTCCGATCACCCGCTGTCGGTCTACGCCGTGGCGGAGACGACCTGGATCGAAGGCGCGCCCTTCTACGACCGGCAGGAAGACATGGCGCTGCGCGAGCAAATTGCCGCCGAGCGGGCGCGCATCATCGCTTCAATCACGAATCGCGGCGAATAAGGGGGAACGACAAATGCGTAAACTGACTCAGGTAATTTGCACGCTGACCCTGATTGCCGCGGCCTTCGCCGCCAATGCGGTAGTGCCGACTCCGGCGCCGCCTCAAAGCGAACCCATAGCCCTGGTCGGCGCGATCATTCACGTCGGCGACGGCACGGTCATCGGCGACGGCGTGATCACCTTCGACGAAGGCGTCATCACCGCCGTGGGCTCGGCCGCCGACGGCATCGACACGAGCGGCCATCTCGTCATCGATGTGCAAGGCAGCCACATCTATCCGGGGCTCGTATTGCCGAACTCCACGCTCGGACTGCTCGAAATCGCCAACATCCGCGCGACCAACGACGTGGTCGAGGAAGGCGACATCAACGCCAGCGTGCGTTCGGCGATCGCCTACAACACCGACTCCGAACTGATTCCCGCCACTCGTTTCAATGGCATTCTCACCGCCCAGGTGACCCCGGAAGGCGGCCTGATTTCCGGCCTGTCGTCGATCTTCATGCTCGACGCCTGGAACTGGGAGGATGCCGCGCTTCGGCTCGACGACGGCCAGCACATGCATTGGCCCGGCTTCAAGCGCAACCGGCGCAATCCGGATACCGGCCGGTTCGAACGCGTCGACAACGACGACTACCAGGCCCAGGTCGAATTGCTGCACGCATTGTTCCGCGACGCGGTGAGCTACACCGGCGAGCCGCTCAATCTCAACCTCGCCGCCATGCAGGGCCTGTTCGACGGCAGCGGCAAGTTGTTCCTGCACGCCGACGGCGCCCGTGAAATCATCAGTGGAGTGCGTTTCGCGCGTTCCTATGGCGTACAGGACATTGTCCTGGTCTGCGGCGCCGAGGCCCTGCAGGTGAAGGACTTGTTGCTGGCCGAGTCGATTCCGGTGATCTACGAGCGCATTCACGCCTTGCCGGGAATGGAATGGCACGATGTCGACGCGCCTTTCAGGATGCCCTTCCTGTTGCAGGAGGCGGGACTCGAAGTCGGCATCGGCGGGGGCGACACCGAATTGCAACGCCAGCGCAATCTTCCGTTCTATGCCGGCACCGCCGCGGCCTACGGTTTCGACCGCGAAGCCGCTCTCGGCCTGGTGACCTTGAACAACGCGCGCATTCTCGGCGTCGACGACCGCGTCGGCTCGCTCGAAACCGGCAAGGACGCAACGCTGTTCATTTCCGTCGGCGACGCCCTCGACATGCGCACCAGCCAGGTGCTGGGCGCCTACATCCAGGGCCGCGACATCGACCTGTTCGGCACCCAGCAGGAGTTGTACGAGAGATTCCGCGAGAAATATTCGAACCGGGTCGAATGAACGAATATCCGACATTCGTAACGCATCTCGAATGCAGTTACACCGGCAAGCGGTATCCTGCCGACACTTTGCAGGGCTTGTCCGAAGCGGGCAAGCCGCTGCTCGTGCGTTACGACCTCGACGCCCTGGCGGATGCCGTCAGCAAGGTGGTCCTGATCGACCGGGAGCCCGAGTTATGGCGCTACCGTGAATTCCTGCCGGTGCGGCGCTCCGAAAACGTCGTGCGCCTCGGCGAGGTCATGACGCCGCTATTGCCGGCGCATAAACTGCGCGAGGAATACGGCTGCGCCGAAATCCTGATAAAGGACGAAGGCCGCCTGCCCACGGGTTCTTTCAAGGCCCGGGGCCTGGCGCTGGCGGTGGCGATGGCGAAGGAACTCGGCGTGCGGCGCATGGCGATTCCGACCAACGGCAATGCCGGCGCGGCGCTGGCGGCGTATTGCGCGGCGGCGGATATCGAGACCTGGGTGTTCTGCCCCGAAGACACGCCGAAGATCAACGTCGAGGAAACCGCCTTTTTCGGCGCCCATACTTTTCTCGCCAACGGCTATATCAACGACTGCGGCAAATTCGTCGGCGCGGGCCGCGAGGAGATGGACTGGTTCGATACTTCGACCCTGAAGGAGCCTTACCGGATCGAAGGCAAGAAGACCATGGGACTCGAACTCGCCGAACAGCTCGACTGGCAATTGCCCGACGTCATCCTCTATCCCACCGGCGGCGGCACCGGCCTGATCGGCATGTGGAAGGCTTTCGCCGAACTCGAAGCCATCGGCTGGATCGGCTCCCGCAGGCCGCGCATGGTCGCGGTGCAGTCCGAAGGCTGCGCGCCCATGGTGCGCGCCTTCGAGGCAGGCAGCCGCCACGCCGAGCCCTGGGAAGACGCCGAGACCGTCGCCGCGGGCATCCGTGTGCCGGCGGCCGTCGGCGATTTCCTGATTCTCGACGCCGTGCGCGAAAGCGGCGGCTTCGCGGTCGCCGTCAGCGATGCGGACATCCTCGCGGCCCAAGCCGAATGCGCCCGCCGCGAAGGCATACTGCTCTGCCCCGAAGGCGCCGCGACCCTGGCGGCCCTGAAACAGGAACTGGCGAGCGGGCGCATCGGCCGCGACGAGCGCGTGATGCTGTTCAATTGCGCTACAGGTCTAAAATATCCTCTGGCAGCGGAATTTGATCGAATAGATCTTCGGCAGCCTCCGGATTTCGCGAACCTGCGGGCAGGTTAGAAATCCAGATCCGATCGCGGAAATTCTGCAGCAGATGCATGTCCTGACGCAGCCAGCATATGCGCCGTTTGATGTAGGAACCCGTTCTGGGCACGCTGTCGCAAACGAGTTGCAGATTCTGCGGTACGACAGCGTTGTGCCGGGCGACTTCCTCGTAAGTCGGCGCTCTTCTGGTCGGAGTGTATTGAGGATTCGCCGCGCAGGCGGTGAACAGGGCGAGCATGGCGCAAACGGCCAGCAAACGTAGTGAACGATCCATGGTCAAGTCCTTTTCAAGGCGATGATATACAGCTTTATGCAGCACGGCGACAAACGATCGTCACGCATCGTTCACCGGCCCGTCCTGCCCGCTGCAAAAGCTAGTCGCGATTCCCCGAACACGCGTAATTTCGCCAGAAAATTTTATTTTGTAAGTCGAAGCTGAGAACTTTTGCTCTCGCACGATGTAAGTCGTCGTCGGCTGGCAGAAGGTTCAGCGGGCGTCCCCGACATGGATGTCGGGGCCGAAGCCTACATGGATGTATTTACGGCGTCCGCTGAACCTTCTGCCAGCCGACGGCGACGGTTCGAAGCCAATAACTCAAGAAGCCGTGAGGACGCTATACTTGCGCCTCGTTTGAAATGCAAGGAGTCCCGGCACATGCAGCAAGCAGCGAACACCGGCATCGATCTCTATACCTGGAACACCCCCAACGGGCGCAAGGTCTCCATCATGCTTGAAGAGCTCGAGCTGGCTTACCGGGTGATTCCCATCGACATCACAAAGGGGGACCAGCACACGCCCGCATTCGACGCGTTGACGCTCAATCACAAGATTCCGGTGATAGTCGATCACGAGAACGACATGACCTTGATGGAATCCGGGGCCATCCTGCTTTACCTGGCGGAGCGCGAAGGCAAGTTGCTATGCCCGCCGGGGCCTGAGCGCTGGCAGTCGCTGGCCTGGCTGATGTTCCAGATGGGTCATGTCGGGCCCATGCTCGGGCAGACCCATCACTTTCTCCAGTTCAATCCGGGCAAGGCGCCCTATGCCGAGGAGCGCTATTCAAACGAGACGCAGCGGCTGTATGGCGTGCTCGACCGGCGCTTGCAGGACCGGGATTACATCGCAGGCGAGTATTCTCTCGTCGACATCGCCACCTGGCCGTGGATTTCGCGTTTCGAATGGCAGCGAATCGATTTCGACCGGTTCCCGCGGCTGCGCGACTGGTACGTGCGCATCGCCGCCCGCCCCGCCGTCCAGCGGGGCTATGGCGTGCCTGACGCGGCGGAGATTCCGCTGCCCTAGCGAATAAGGCTGTCGTAGATGATGTCCCTGGCGACGTTGCGCATGTTGGCCGCGCCCGGCCGGCGCGCGCCCTGGGCCTGGATCATGCCGATCCAGAACATGTCGTAGACGGGGTCGATCCAGAACCAGGTGCCGGCCGCTCCCGACCAGTAGTAGGTTCCCGCCCCTTGCGGGCTGTTCGCCGCCGCGGGATCGAAGATCACCGCGAAATCGACGCCGAATCCTGTGCCGGGCACGCCGGGCCGGTCGGGGCCTCCGGCCATCAGCAACTCGTCACGCAGGCTGTTGGTGCGCATGATGCGTACGGATTCGGGGGTCAGGATGCGGATGCCTTCGAGTTCGCCTTCGTTGACGAGCATCTGCAGGAAACGCGCGTAGTCGTGAGTTGAGGATACGAGTCCCCCGCCGCCGGATTCGAGCCGGGTCGGGTCCAGATAGCTGGGCCGGTCGGCTCGATGCGGGCGTTGCACGAGGGCGCCGCGTTCGGCGTCCCAGTTATGCACTTCGGCGAAGCGCGGCCGGTCCTGCTCCTGCACGTAGAAACGGGTGTCGTTCATGCCCAGGGGGAGGAACATGCGCTGTTCGAGGAACTCGCCGAAGCGCATGCCCGACAGCTTCTGCACGATATAGCCCTGGATATCCACCGCGACGGAGTAGTACCACTCCTCGCCGGGTTCGAACAGGATCGGGATTTCCGCGACGCGGTCGATCAACTGGTCGAGGTCGCTCGATGCCAGTACCCGGGATTCGCGGAAAGCGTTGTTGACCGGATCCTGGCCGCTGAGGCCATAGCCGAAGCCGGCGGAATGATTGAGCAATTCGCGCATGTTCGGATGGCGCGACGGTTCGGCCAGTTCCGCGTTGCCCTCGTCGTCGTAGCTCACCATCAGCTTTAGATCGGCGAATTCGGGCACGTGCTTGCTGACGGGGTCATCGAACTCCCACAGGCCTTCCTCGTGCAACATCATCAGCGCCACGCCGGTTACGGGCTTGGTCATCGAATAGATGCGGAACAGGCTGTCCCGGGTCATGGGCGCGTCGTCGTCGATGCGGGCGATGCCGGCGTGATCGAAGGTCGCGACCTTGCCGTTGCGCGCGAGCAGCCAGACCATGCCGGCCACATCCTGGTCGGCGACGATCCGGCGCATGGCGGCGTCGAGTTCTTCCATGCCTTCCTCGGTGAAGCCGGCGCTCGCGGCGCCGTCTTCGCTTTCGGGCCAGGTGGCTGCGAAAGTGGGCAAGGCAAGCGAGAACGCGAGCAGGGCGCCAAGCAGAATCCTGAGCGAGTGGTTCATTTTCGACCTCATGGGTTGTCGTTGCGGCAGACGGGCAGCATAAGGCAGCGGGTTGTGCTTTGTATAGAGTAGTTGACGCAGGTGAGATGGTATGCACCAATTTGATGCATGGCGTGGTTGCGATGTTTGCTTCCAGGCATTGAATTTTGCGGTTTTATTGGGGTTTTGGATGTTGGCCTGAAGATTGCACGCTATGTCGGCAGGAATCATTTGTTGATCCCCGCATGCGTTCGGCATGCATCAACTTGCAAAAGATTGGAGGAAGTTATGAAAAGGGCAAGATTACTGGCCGCGGGAGCACTGCTCCTGGCGGGCTTCGGTTATACGGGCATCACCAGCGCACAGGAAGTTTCATACAACATCGGCTGGGCTTCCGAGTACTACTATCGAGGACTGTTGCAGAAGGAATCTTCGGGCAGCGCGGGCATCGACTTCACCAACGGCGGCTTCTACGCCGGCGGCTGGACGGCGGACGTCGGCGACGGCCTTGAGGTCGACGGCTATTTCGGCTTCGGCGTCGAGACCGACGAAGGTCTGAGCGCGAGCATCGGTTTCACCGGCTATTACTACACCGGCGATTTCGACGACACCTACGAAGAACTCAATCTCAACTTCGGATACGGCATGCTCGGAATCGAATATTCCTTCGGTACTTACGACAATTTCGACGGACCTGAACAGGACTACAATTTCCTGGCGGCGACGATCTCGGCCGAAAACGGCCTGTACGGCACGCTTGCGCAGTTCGGCGGCGATTTCGACGGCAACTATATCGAATTGGGTTACGGCCTCACGATCAGCGAGATCGATTTCGGCATAGCGGCGATCTTCAGCAGCGACGAGTTCGGCGAAGGCAACGGCCAGTTCGACGCCAACGGCAATCCCGCCGAAAGCCAGGCCGTTATCTTCACCATCGGCAAGACCTTCTGAGCAGCCTGCTGGCTTGATTCGGGGCGGGAAAGGGTCTACGGTGGAGTTCTTTGCTTGAGAGTGGAGCGCTGGATTCCATGAAGAAGATTTTTGGCCTGATTCTGTTGCTGATTTCCGGGTCGGCGTTCGCGCAGGAAGACTTTGTGGCGCCGCGCACGGAGTGGGGACATCCCGACCTGGAAGGTGTCTGGAATTTCTCTTCCAATGTGCCGCTGACGCGTCCCGAACGCTTCGGCGACCGCGAGTTCATGACGCCCGAGGAAGTCGAGGAGTTGCGCGCCCGCCTCGCGGCGGCCGACGCCGCCTCGGACCAGGCCGTGCCGCGGCCTGTGGCCACCGATGATCCTGGCGGCTATAACGATTTCTGGGTCGAAAGCGCCGGCATTACCGACCGCATCCGCACTTCCCATATCGTCTATCCGACCGATGGGCAGATGCCCGCTACGGTCGAAGGCGTGGAAATCGTCTTTGGCGGGCTTGGCGATGACGTGCCTGGCCAGCGGCCCGTGCGATTCGTCGTCGGCGGTATCGGCAAGGACGGTCCGGAGGACCGCGGCCTTTCCGAGCGCTGCATCGTCGGCTTCAATTCCGGCCCGCCGTTCATGCCGAGCCTGTACAACAACAACGTGCAGATCTTCCAGAACAGCGACACCGTCGTCATCCTCACCGAGATGATCCACGACGCGCGCATCGTGCCCATCGGCGAGCGTCCGCCGCTCGATGAGAACATCGGACTGTGGTCGGGCGATTCCCGCGGTTATTACGACGGCGACACGCTGGTAGTCGAGACCCGCAACTTCAACGGGCTCACCCAGAGCTTCGGCGGCTTCGGTCATTCGGCCGACAAGGTGCTCACGGAGAAATTCACCCGCATCGACGAGTACACGGTCGATTACGAGTGGACCATCGACGACCCGTCGACCTTCACCGACAAGATGACGGTAATCGTGCCCATGACCAAGGTCGCCGGCCAGTTGTACGAATATGCCTGCCACGAAGGCAACTACGGCATGGTCAACATCATCCGCGGCGCCAGGGCCCAGGAAGCCCTCGCGGCGGAAGAAGGAAGCTAGCGGCTTACTCTCGCCAACCTACCCAGCCGCTTCCGCGCACTACCTGGCCGGGGAGGGCGTCAGTGTGTTCGCCGTCTCGCAATACCGGGACGCCGTTGACAAGGACGTGGACCATGCCGGTGGAGTATTGGTGCGGGTCGTCGAAGGTGGCGTGATCCTGTACTTCGTCGGGGTCGAAGATGGCGATGTCGGCGTGGAAGCCTTCGCGCAGTTCGCCGCGGTCGCGGATGCCGAGATTCGTGGCCGGCAGTTTCGTCAACTTGCGGACCGCGTCTTCGAGGGTGATGACCTGCTCGTCGCGCACGTACTTGCCGAGGACCCGGGCGAAATTGCCGTATGCGCGCGGATGGGTCATGCGGTCGAGGAATTCGCCTTCGGTTGCCATTGAGGCCGCGTCGGAAGCGAAGCTGACCCAGGGCAGGGCGATGCCCTTCGCCACGTTCTCTTCCGACATCAGGAAATAGACGACCTGCACCCGGCTGCCGTCTTCAATGACGAGGTCGATGGCGGTTTCCGCCGGGCTGGTTTCTCTTTCCGCGGCGACTTCGCCCAGGGTCATGCCGGCGTAGCGGCGCAGGTCGGGGTTTTCGAAGCCGACCAGCAAGGTGCCTTCAGCGCCCGCGGCAAGCATCAGGTTTTCCCAATCGTTCGTCGGAGTGGTCATTTCCTCCAGCACCCGGGCGCGGATATCCGGATCCTGCAGGCGCTCGGCCCAGGCGGCATAGCCGCCTTCCTGCACCCAGGGCGGCATGCCGGCGTCTAGGCCGGTGGAGCCGGCGGTATAGGTGTAGATGTCGGCGGTGATGCGCAGCCCCTCGGCGCGGGCGGCTTCGACCATGGCGACGACGTCGTCGAACTTGTCCCAGTTCTCCTGGCCGGCCATTTTCAGGTGGTAGACCTCGGCGGGTATGTCCGCCTCCCTTGCGATGTGGATCAGCTCGTCGAGCGATTCGAGCAGGCGATTGCCTTCGCTGCGCAGGTGCGAGATATACATGCCGCCATATTCGCCGGCGACCTCCGCCAGTTCCACGAGTTCCCCGGTGTCGGCATAAAACGCAGGCGCGTAAATAAGCGACGTACCGAGACCGAGAGCGCCTTCTTCCATCGCCTCAGCCACCAGGGCGCGCATGCGCTGCAATTCGTCATCGCTCGGCGCCCGGTCCTCGTAGCCGAGTTCATGTATGCGCACCGTGGTGGCGCCGACGAAAGAGGCGACATTGGGCGAAACGCCTTTCTCGACCATGAATTCGAGATACTCGCCGAGGGTGGTCCATTCCCCCGCCCAGCGCGGGTCGATTTCGGCTTGCATCGCCTCGTTCAACGGTCCGTCGGACCGGCCTTCGCCGAATATTTCCAGCGTCACCCCCTGGCGGATATCGCCCTGGCTGCGCCCGTCGATGAGCAGGGATTCGTTGGCCCAACTGAGCATGTTGATAAACCCCGGCGCCACCGCGAGCCCGTCCGCATCGATAATGAGTTCAGCACTACCGCCGAGTTCCCCGATCGCCGCGATCCGGTCCCCGTTGATGCCGATATCGGCAACAAAGGGCGCACCGCCATTACCGTCGTAAACAAGCCCATCGGTAATAAGAACGTCATAACCGGGACTGCAAGCGAACAGGACCGCAAACAGCAGACCGGCGAGTACAGGCCGGATTCGAGAGCAGGATACTAATCTCATGACTGGGTTTCCGATTGGCATCAGACTGCGAATGATAACGCCCGAAGAAGTGGGTGTCCCATCGCGGGCGGCACGGCGACGGATCGGAGCCACTATCGAAAATTGCGGTTTGGTGGTTTTTCGGTCATTCTTTCGAATTTGGGGAGAAAAGATCATGAACAAGGAGCGAAGCGTGATTGGCCGCGCATGCGCCGTCCCGGCGATTTCCATTGCACTGCTTTCCCTGCTGGCCGCATCCCAGTCCCAGGCCCAGACCGGCGAAGGCGGCGGCTGGTACATCGGCGCCAACATCCCCCTGATGTTCATCGACGATACCGAATCCGTCACCGGAGGCGAAAACCTCAGGCCGATCATGCTCGGCTACGAGGCCAGCACACTGAACGAATACGACACTGGCTACAAGTTCGGCGGCAACTTCGGATACGCCTTCGAAAGCGGCCTGCGGATCGAAATCGAGGCCTACTACGCCTCGGCTGAAGTCAGCAGGCTGATTTATAGCAATGTCGCCGTGCCCTCCCTCGGTTTCACCTTGACGGAAGACACCGAGATTCCCGTCAGCGGCTCGGCCGACCAGGCCGCCGCAGTGATCAATGCCTGGTACGACTTCGATACCGCCGGCCAATGGACGCCATATGTCGGAGGCGGATTCGGCGAAGTGCGGATCGACTTCGGCGGTGTCGACTATGATCCCAACGGCCTGGCCCAGGTCGTGACGGACACGATCACCTCGGCCAGCGGACTCCCCTCCTTCACCTTGCCCCCGGGCTTCGTGCCGGAATTGTCGCCCAAGGATACGACTACCGCCTGGCATGTCGGCGCCGGCGTGAGCTGGGAACTTTCCGATTCGACCCTGGTCCAGCTCGGCTATCGCTACCAGGCCAGCGGCGACATCGAATTCTTCGGCGCGAACGAAAACGGCACCGCCGACGCCATGACCGAACAGAAGACCCACTTCTTCGAACTCGGCATTCGCTTTCGCCTGTAGATTGTTACGCCCGATCCACCCGCGGGTTCCCGGCAGGACTGAAATACTGTAAATTCATACAGTAATTTCAGTCTGGAGCCGGCATGTTCGAGCAATTGCCGACCTATGCGGAGTTGCATTGCATCTCCAATTTCAGCTTCCTGCGCGGCGCCTCGTTTCCCGAGGAACTCGTGTGGACCGCCCGGGAACTCGGCTACCGGGCGCTGGCCATTACCGACGAATGTTCCCTGTGCGGGGTGGTGCGGGCGCATGTGGCGGCGAAGGAACATGGCCTGAAGTTGATCGTCGGCGCCGAATTCCGTTTTCCGGAAGGCTTTCGGCTCGTGTTGCTCGCGCGCAATCGCAAGGGCTACGGCGAATTGAGCCACCTGATCAGTTGCGCGCGGCGGGACAGCGCCAAGGGCAGTTATCGCATCGACCGCGCCATGCTCAAGCGGAACCGGCCCGATGATTGCCTGTTGTTATGGCTGCCGGATTTTTCGCGGCCGTGGGATGTCGTCGAGGAGGAAGCGTCCTGGCTCCGGGAGGGTTTTGCCGGGCAGGTCTGGATCGGCGTCGAGGCGCTGTTGCGCGGGGACGACCGCCGCCTGTTGCGGCAATCGCGCGAACTCGGCCGGCGTCATGGCCTGCCCCTGTGCGCCGCCGGCGGCGCCTGCATGCACGTGCAGGAGCGGCGTCCCTTGCAGGACATTCTCAGCGCCGTCCGCCTCGGCAAAACCATCGATGAACTTGGCTTCGACGGCGAATGCAACGCCCAGCGGCATTTGCGCGGCCGTGCCCGGCTCGCCCGCGTGTATCCGCCGGACCTGCTCGCGGCGACGGTGGAGATCGCCGGGCTATGTCATTTCTCGCTCGATGAATTGCGTTACGAATACCCGCTCGAACTCGTGCCCGAGGCCTATACCGCCCATGGCTGGCTATGCCGGCTGACGATCAGGGGAATGCGGCGGCGCTGGCCCGAAGGCGCGCCGGCCAGGGTGCGCTCGCTGCTGAAGAAAGAGTTGGCGCTGATTCGCGAGTTGCGCTACGAGCATTATTTTCTCACCGTCCATGACGTAGTGGATTTCGCCCGCGGCCGCGGAATTCTCTGCCAGGGCCGCGGTTCGGCGGCCAATTCGGCGGTGTGCTATTGCCTGGGAATCACCGAAGTCGATCCGGCCCGGATCGAATTGCTGTTCGAGCGCTTCATCTCCCGGGAGCGCGGCGAGCCGCCGGACATCGACGTCGATTTCGAACATTCCCGGCGCGAGGAAGTCATCCAGTACATTTATGAGCGCTATGGCCGCGACCGGACCGCGCTGGCGGCGACGGTGATCTGCTATCGGCCCCGGAGCGCGGTGCGCGACGTGGGCAAGGCGCTGGGGCTGGAGCCCGGGCTGATCGATCATCTCGCCAAGTCGATCTACTGGTGGGGCGAAAACCTGAAAGAGCAATTGCAGGACGCCGACGTCGACTACACCGAACCCAGGATACGCATGTTGCTGGGCCTGGCCGGGGCGCTGCAGGGTTTCCCCAGGCACTTGTCGCAGCACGTGGGGGGGTTCGTCATCAGCCGGGGTCCGCTCACCCGGCTCGTGCCGATCGAGAACGCCGCGATGGCGGACCGCACGGTGATCCAGTGGGAAAAGGACGATCTCGAAGCCCTCGGCCTGCTGAAGGTCGATGTGCTGGCCCTGGGCATGCTCACCGCGATTCGCAAGTGCCTGGAACTGGTCAGCGCCTATAGCAGCCGGCCCTTGAGCATGGACCGCATTCCCGCGGAAGACCCGCGGGTCTACGACATGATGGGCCGGGCCGACACCATCGGCGTGTTCCAGATCGAATCCCGCGCCCAGATGAGCATGTTGCCGCGGCTGCGTCCGCGCAATTACTACGACCTGGTGATCCAGATCGCCATCGTGCGTCCCGGACCCATCCAGGGAGACATGGTCCATCCCTATCTCAACCGGCGCGACGGCAAGGAGGAAATCGTCTATCCCAGCGAGGCAACGAAGGAGGTGCTCGAACGCACGCTGGGCGTGCCGATCTTCCAGGAGCAGGTCATGAAACTGGCCATGGTGGCGGCCGGCTTCAGTGGTGGCGAGGCCGACCAGTTGCGCCGCGACATGGCCGCCTGGAAGCGCAAGGGCGGACTCGAGCCTTATCGCGAGAAACTCATCCGGGGCATGCTCGAGCGCGGTTACGAGCGGGAATTCGCCGAGCGGCTGTTCCGCCAGATTCTCGGTTTCGGCGATTACGGTTTTCCGGAATCCCATTCATCGAGTTTCGCCCTGCTGGCCTATGTCTCGTCCTGGTTCAAGCATTATCATCCGGCGGCTTTTTGCTGTGCCTTGCTCAACAGCCAGCCGATGGGCTTCTACGCCCCGCCGCAACTGATCCGCGACGCCCGCGCCCATGGCGTCGAAATGCTCCCGGTCCACGTCAATCACAGCCTGGCCGATTGCAGCCTGGAGACGCCCGCGGACTTCGTGCGGCCGCGGGAACATGCGCTGCAAGTGCTGGCGCCGCGCCTGCGGATCGGTTTCAACCAGGTGAAAGGCCTGTCGCGGAAGGCCGCCGAGGCGATCTGCGAGGCCCGCGACGGCGGCGCCTTTGCCGGTATCGAGGAGCTCGTGTTCCGCAGCGGCATCGGCAAGAAGGATCTGGAAGCGTTGGCCGCCGCCGACGCCTTGCGCGAACTCGCCGGAGACCGGCATCGCGCCTTCTGGTACAGCGCGGGGGTCGGGACCGCCGACGGCCTGTTCGCCGCGACCGGTTTCGGCGCCGAGGCCCCGGGAGTCGGCGTGCTGCTGCCGGCGCCCGGCGAGTGGCAGAACATCGCCGCCGATTACACCGCCACCGGTTTCAGCTTGCGCCGGCATCCGCTGGCGCTGTTTCGCGAACATCTCGACCGTTTTCAGGTCGTGCCGGCGCAAGAACTTGCCCGGGTCGGCGACGGCCGTGGGGCGAAGGTGGCGGGACTCGTGACCTCCCGGCAACGGCCGATGACAGCCTCGGGAGTCACCTTCCTCACCCTGGAAGACGAAGGCGGTATGGTCAACGTGGTGGTCTGGCCCGCGCTGAGCGAGCGGCAGCGGCCGGTGGTGCGCCGGGCGCGGCTGCTCGGCGTATGCGGACACGTGCAGCAAAGCGGTGATGTGATCCATCTCATCGCCCACCAGTTGACCGATCTCACTCACTGGCTGGGCGAGATGGAGACTTCGTCCCGGGACTTCATGTAAGCGCCGGGTCTTCTTCAGCCAGGAATCAATCGCCCCGGCTTGCCGCCCGCAAGGCTTCGATGTCGAACTTGATCATGGTGTTCATCGCCGCCATGAGCCGGGCATTGTGTTCCATGTCCTCGTTGTCCATCAATTCGAAGAACTCGGCCGGGGTGATCTGCCAGGAGAGGCCGTAGCGGTCCTTCACCCAGCCGGCGGCGAGCGGCGTGCCTTCTTCGGCCAGCTTGTCCCAGTATTCGTCGATCTCTTCCTGGGTTTCGCAGAGGACCATCAGCGAAAGCGATTCGGAAAACTGGAATGGCGAGGCGGCGTTGAGGGCGATGAACTCCTCTCCCTTCAACTTGAACTCGATGGTCAGCACGGAGCCGGCGGCGGGCTCGTCGGGCTTGTAGGTGATGCGGGTGATTTCCGAATCGGGAAAGATCGAGCTATAGAACTCGACCGCTTCCGCGGCGTTGCCGTCGAACCATAGGAATGGGGTAATCGCTCTCATAGTATTTACCTCAGGGAATGCAGGCCGAACATGTTGCCTTCGGTGTCGCTGGCCAGCAGGATGAAGCCGTATTGGCCGATCGACATCTTCTCGCGCACCACATGGCCGCCTGCGTCTTCCACGCGCGCGCCTTCGACGTCGCAATCTTCGCAACTGAAATACACCATTACGCTGTTGCCGCCCGGGGGCATGCCCTCGAAATACACCAGCGCCCCGGTGCAGCCGTGGGCGTCGGGCCCGCCCGGGAATCCGCGCATGGGAAGATCGGTTTCCATGGGCTGTAGTTCGACGCCCAGGACGGTTTCATAGAATTTACCGGCTCGCTCCATGTCCTGCACATAGATCTCGAACCAGTTCACGGGATTTCTCTTTGTGAGTTCTTCGGGCATTACGCTTGTTTCCTTGCTTTCTCAGGCAAAATAGCCGTGCAGATACCAATGCCGGCCGCCGTCGCGTTCGCGATAGACCCACAGGCGGCAACCGTTCTCTTCTTCGCCGACGTAATAGTCGCGGCGCATATCATCGCCCGACCACCAGCCGGATTCAATACGTTCCGGGCCGCTGACGAGCGTGACCGGGCCATGATACAGCGGTTGTCCGTCACGGCAAGCGAGCCGGCGCGGTTCCCTGAGCAGCCAGAGAGGGCGGGCGAGACCGGCCACCGGCGTATCCGGCCCGGTCTCGCCGCCTTCGGCGTGATCGAAATCCCGGCTGGCGTATTCCGGCCGATGATCGGCCACCGCCTCGATGCCCCGGACCTGGCTTTCTCCGAGCCGGGCCTGCAATTGTTCGAGCAGATGATCGACGCCCCTGTCGTCGCAAGAGTTCTTGTCGTTACGCAGCAGTTGCAGGTCGCGGTCGAGATAGGCGTCGAAGCGGCTGACCGCCAGGCGCAGCGCGATTACCGGCGCCGGCAGTTCGAGCTCGCCGAGGCGCGTTTGCAGCAGCATCAGGAAATGTTCCCGGCTGCGGCCCGGGCGGCGCAGTTCGATGCGCACCGCCGTGGCTTCCCGCTCTTCGTGCAAGAGACTGAATTCGAGGCGGCCGGTGGCGAGGTCGCGCTTGACCAGGAACTCGCATAGCCGCTTGAGCAACTCTCCCGCCGCGGGCAGCAGCCGGCCGAGATCGGCCGATTCGGCGGGCAGTTCGAACTTGCCCCGGAACGAAGGCGGCGCGACGTATTTGCGCGCGGCTTCCGGCGTCTTGCCGAGCGCCCGGTCGAGTTGATCGACGAAGTCGCTGCCGAAGCGCGTGACGAGGCCGCCGACGGGCAGCCGCCAGAGATCGCCCAGATAGCGGATGCCCATGTTATGCAGCCGGCGGCCCTGCTCCCGGTCGGACTGCAGCACCGCGACCGGCAAGCCTTGCAAGGCGGTATGCAGGTTTTCCCGGCGATATACCGCCTTGCCGCCGCCGGCGCGGGCGAGCAGCAGGCTTCCGGTCATGGTCGGCGCCGCGGCATGGGAAAGGTCTTCGGGCAATTCCCATTCGCGCAATTGCCGCCCGATCGCCCCGGAGAGTTTTTCGTGGATTGCCTCGATGCCGCCGAAATAGCGCAAGGCGCTGCGCACCTCGCAGACGAGCGCGGTTTCATGCAGGCCGATGTCGGAACTGCAGGCCTCCATCAGCCCGGCCAATGCGAGCAGATATTGCCGGCGGCGGGATTCCGGCAGCGCCTGCAACTGGGGCAGATGCAAGGCGTACCAGAGGCTGCCGGGCCGCCGTTTCTCCGTCCGCCGCGGACGGGCCGGACGCGGCGCGGGAACCGTGGACAAACGGACTTGCGGGCTGGCCATGTCGAGCCTTTGTAGCTGTATGGATATACAGTATAGACCGAATGTTTCCGCTTATCACCTGCTTTGCAGGAATTGCACTGCAAGGTCGGGGAAATCGGTGAACAGGCCGTCGACTCCGGCGGTAAAGAAATGTTGTTCGAGCAGGTCCGCGAAGTTCTCCGCGTAGGCAGGCAATTGGCCGGGGTCGGCGCGGAAGGTGTAGGGGTGTACGTCGAGCCCGGCGGCATGGGCGCGCTCGACGAGTGCGCTGACGTGCAAGGCGCCGGGCGTCGATTCCGGGTCGATGACCAGGGGATGGGCCGGACCGATGCCGTCGGCGTGTTCCGCCAGCATGCGCATGCCTTCGGCTTCGAAAATCCAGGGGTAGGATTCGGTATCGCGGAGAAGCTGGATCAGCCGGATGTCGATGCCGGCCGCGGGCATGATCTCGCTGTTGATGATCTCCAGTTCCGGGTAGCTGAAGGTCTGCAGAAAGACCTTGTCGGACTTTTCGGTGTAACCGTAGTTCTTTAGCACATCGACCACGGCGCTGCTGATGTCCTTGCCTTCGGCGCGATGGAATTCCGGCTGCTTGATCTCGGGATAGATGCCCACGTCGCGTCCGGTCGAATGGTTGAGCCCCTGGATCAGTTCGATTTCCTCCTCGAAGGTCGGCACGCGAAAGTCCGATCGTTCGAGCGGGAAACGGTTTACGAAGCCCGGCTCGCGTTCGCCGTTGACCAGGCGAAAGCCTTCGGTGGCCTGTAATTGGCGGATTTCTTCGAGATCGAAGTCGATTGCGTAATAACGCCCGTCGGCGCGGGCGCGGCCCGGAAACCTGTCGGCGACGTCGGTGGTGCGGTCGAGCGTGATGTCGTGCAGCACGATCACGCGGTCGTCGCGCGTCATCACGAGATCCTGCTCGATGTAATGCGCTCCCATGCCGTAGGCCATGGCCTTGGCTTCCAGGGTGTGTTCGGGCAGATAGCCGCTCGCGCCACGATGGGCGATGACGATTTTCCCGGATTGGGCGTACACGGAAGCGGAAGCGAGCATGAGCGACAGACCGGCAAACAAAGGGATTCGTAACATTTTTCAGGACCCGAATCGGTAGCGTAACTTGACCGCGAGGGTGTCGACCACGGGCGTGTTCCAGGAATGTTCGAGCATGTCCTGGAAGGTAAGGAAACTGCTGCGCGGCAGATTGCCGCCGCGGGTGTAGACCACGAACAGGTCCGACAGGGGCGCGATTTCCCAGCGATAGCGCGCCTGGAAGGTCATGCGGCTGATGACGAAATCATCCGGCGTATCGTTGGGTTTGGCGACGTTGTGGAGAAATTCCTTCTTGTGCGGATTGACGATCCAGAAACGGTCCTCGAAGGCCTTCAGGCCGGTCCATTGCAGAGTCAGGCGGAATTGCTGCTTGGCGGTGATGAAGAAACTCGTCTCGACCCGGGGCGACCACTGGTGCGCTTCGTAGCTCGTATAACGGCCGCCGCCGCGATGCACGAGCAGGGCTTCGTTGTCGGTATAGTTGAGCATCAGGTCGAAGTAGAAACGGTCGATCGGGCGCCAGGAGAGCCCGCCTTGCATCGAGTTGCGGGGCGGGCCGAGTTCGTCCTGTTCCAGCGTCACGCCGACCGTCCACGACAGCGGCTTGGCCACGTCGCTCATGTACATCATGTTGAGGCCGAAGCGGTCCGGCACGGCGAAATCGCCGGTGCCGCGGCCGAGACGGTCGTCGATGCGCTCGGGAAACCAGCGCACGCTGAAACTGACGTTGTCGTTGTTGAGAAAGGTGTAACTGCGATTGAAAAACGCGCCGAGGCGCACCGGCCGGCCCTGGGTGTTCCATTGATTGGTAATGAAAACACTGGTCCAGCGGTCGCGCAGCCCGGGGATGTCGGATTCGATGTTGAAATAGGCGTAGTCGAAGTTGGCCGCATCGTTGCGCTGGCTGAAGCCCAGATCGTTGATTTCCAGTTCGTCGTCGAGGAAGGTTGCTCGGAAGGAATGGTTGACGCCGCGCCGGGGGCGGAAACTGACGTCGTTGAATATGCCGGCGCCGGTGACGCCGTGCGCGTCGCTGTACATGGCCTGGCCGTCCACCACCCAGCGGTTGTCGGCGGAGAAATAGTTCCAGTCGATGGCGTTGACCGTGGCGTCGACTTCCGGGTGGTCGATGTTGGTGCCCATCCAGCCGATCGAGCGGCGGCCGCCGCCGCTGGTGTCCTCGTACAGCAGCCTGCCGATGCCGAAGTCGCGGCCGGTAGCGTGAATGCCGATCGGCGTGCCGTCGTCGAGCCAGCCTTCGACGACCGTGTCGTCTTCGGTGGCGTACAGGGTGCCGTATTGCCAATTGCCGGCCGAGCCCGTGAACTTGACCGCGCCGAGCAGATCGGTCGGGTCGCTGAGGTCGGTCGGCACGTAGTTGACGTTGTCCGGGATATCGCCCCATTGCGGCGCGCCGCCGATGCGCCGCGTATTGAGCAGGGTCAGCGGGCCGGAAGGGCCGCGCATGATGTCGCCGGTGCGCTCGGTGGCGTTGAAGATGTCCTGGCCTTCGAGAAAGAAGGCGCGTTTTTCGGGGAAGAAGGTTTCGAACGCGGTCAGGTTGACGATCACGTCGTCGGATTCGACGTTGCCGAAGTCAGGGTTGATCGTTGCCGAAAGCAGCGAATTCGTCGTCGGCCGCCAGAAGATCTCGGCGCCGGTCTTGTATTCGCCGTCGTTCTTGATGCCGTCCTGGATGCCGGAGACGAATGGGTAGAACGTCAATTGCCGGCGCGGTTCTATATCGCGCAACTCGTATTTCTCGAAGGCCGACAGGTATTCGTTCACGGTTCGCGGCAGGGCGGGGTTGGACCAGGCTTCGCCGCCGAGATGTCCGACCTGGCGTTCGAAATAGAAGCCGATCTGGCGGGTGTCTCCCGCCTGGGGCAGCGCCACCATCGACCAGGGAATGAAGTACTCGATGCTCCAGCCGTCTTCCAGCGCCTGGGTGAAACCGCTCCAGGAGCCGTCCCATTGCATGTTCATCTGCCGTTCGGGCAGCAAGGTGGCGTCGGTCATCGAGTCGCCCAGATTCAGGCGCAGGAAATAACCGTAGAGCCCTTCGCCGGAGGTATCGAGGCCCACGACGAAACCGTCGCGGTCAAGACGCGTATCGCGCGAAGTCATGCGTGCGACCAAGGTGCCGGGAGGCTGGAAGTTGACGGCCGAAATATAGATGCCGCGTTCGGTATAGAACATGCGGACATGGGTCTCAAAGGGAGCTTCGGCGAGGGTGTCGGGGTCGATCACCCGCATGCCGTCGACGACGGGGATCCGGTCCCAGACCGGCTCGTCGACGAAACCGTCGAGCTCGATGTTAGCATCGTCCTCTTCCACCCGGGTCAATTGCGGCATTTGCGCCAGGGCGGCGTTTGCGGCCGCCAGGAAAAACAGGGCGGCGAAAGAGCGCGAGAGGATGACTGGGAAACGGAGAAACATGGTTCAGGGACTATACAGCATCCGGAAATTCGCCCGCTAACGGGGCCTGAGGTTCGTCACAATCAATTTCATTTTATCGGCGTGTCGCGGGCCGGGGAAAGAATAGAATCCGTATCGCCACAATTCATCATTTTTCCTCGCCAAATTGCCCGAATTTGTGCTTTCTAAATCACTATTTTCATGGTTGAATCAACGCTGTCGGCAACCAACCGGAGGACCAGCATAAATGTGGACCCGCAAGCTCGATCATGCAATCTTCCTGCGGGAAGAAGGATATGTTTGGGCGGATAGAAGAAACAAACTGATCTGGAAGTTCGTCGTGATCGGCGGCCTCGCCCTGATGGCGGGAGTGATCGTCTCGACAGTGGTGTGAAGCGAACCGTAAGTTAACGCTCGCCAAGCACGGCTTCCAATTGCAATAACTGCCGCTGCCTTCGAATCTCGAGGCGCACCGAATCTCCTGGCTCCACCTCTCTCAATAAATTGGAATAAGTTTGCAGGTCTTCGACAACTTCGCCGTTGAAGCGAAGGAGGATATCGTTTGCCTGTAAACCGGCGGTTTCGCCCGCGCTGCCGGGCGTGACACCGTCGACGCGCACTCCCTCTCCGGTCCAGCCGAAGTCGGGCACGACGCCGAGCGCCGCCCTGCGCGGACCGGCGCCCTGGGCCGGAGTTTGGATTGTGGGCGCATTTTCCAGCGTGACGCGGAAAGGCTCGGTGCGGCCGCCGAGGTAGACCACAGCTTCTTCCAGCCAGAGAGCGATATCCGACATGCCGGCGGTATCGAGCTTGTCGGCGGTATCGGACGGACGATGGAAGTCCGGATGCGTTCCCGCGAAGAGGTGGATCGCCGGAATGCCGGCCTCGAGAAAACTCGCGTGATCGCCGCTCGCGATCGCCGCGGCCGGAAACTCGGATTGCACACCGATGGTGAAGCCGATGCCCTGGGCCATGAAGGGCCATTCGTACGCGCTTTCGGTGCCGAAGACCTGCAAGGTGCGTCCTTCCAGCCGGCCCACCGAATCGAGATTGATCATGGCGAAGAAATCGCTGTAGCCGCCGGGGGGCTCGCGCAGGAAGCGCCGCGAGCCGATCAGGCCCGATTCCTCGGCTGTGAATGCGGCGAAAATGATCGGGCGCTGGGGGCTGAACGAGCGCGCGAGTTTCGTCGCGGCTTCGATCAGGATGGCGACGCCGGACGCGTTGTCGTCGGCGCCGGGATGGATCTCGCCGCCTTCGATGCCGACATGGTCGTAATGCGCGCCGATGACGATCGGCTGCGTACTGAGTGCCGGGTTGACGCCGGGAAGAAGGCCGACGACATTGGCCAGTTCCACATCTCCGGCTCCGGCCCCGGTTCCGTCAATAGCTTCGCGCCAGCCATGCAGGAAGGCGCCATCGAGCGGTTGCAGGCCGGCGGCGCGAAACTGATCGGCGATATAAAACGCGGCTTCCTCCAGCCCGCGGCTGCCGATGCCGCGTCCTTCGAGTTCAGGGCTCGTCAGGAATTCGGCGTGACGCAGGAACTGGCCGGGCAGATATTTCGGCGGCAACTCGGCCAGCGCTTCCAGCGGCTGCAACGAAAATGCGGGCGCGGCGGCCAGGCCGGGACGCTGCCATTGCATGGGCGAGTCCGGACTGTTCCAGACGCCCGAGACGTCGTTGGTCGGCTCCTCGCCATAAAAGCTGAGATAGGAATAGCGGCCGTAATGCGGCAGCTTCTCGATCATGCCCGGTATGGCGGCCATGCCGTCCACGTGGATCAGGCCGATGGCCAGTTCGGGATTGGCGGGATGGCGGCCGATGAGGACGGTACTGCGGTCGGCGAAAGGCAGCGGCTGGCCGGCGAGCACGATATCTTCTTCATTCGCCGCCGCGCCATAGGCGCCCGCGGCCGTGAGCGCCGCTACTGCGAAGGGATTGTCGCGGCCGAGCACCCAGACCGAGCGGTCCGGCGGCAAGGCGCTCATCGACTCTTCCGTCAGTATCCGCGCGTCGACGCCCGCGGCGAAGGCTTCCGCCAGGCGCCGCCACTCTTCGCGATTCTCGCGCGGCAGCAGGAAGGCGATCTCCTGGGCGCCGAACATTTCGCCCACCGTGGGCGGGGTTTCCTCCCGGTCGAGCTTGCGGAAGATATCGAACCAGGGATCGACGAGTACGGCTTCAAGGCGGTCGTAATCCGGGGCCACCACGCCTTCGAGTTTCTGCGTCAGGCGCACGAGATGGATTTCCGGCTCTTCCTGCCCTGTGTAATACAGCGCCAGCGGCACGTTCAGCTCATAGGGCTCGCCGTTCTGGATCTGGGCAAAGAGGATCTGCGCCTGGTTGTTGCCCACCTCGTCGACGCTTACCGTAATATCCGGCGCACCGGTTCGATTAACCCATTGCGCGAAGAACGGCCCGAGGTCGAAGCCGGCGACCTCCGAGAACAACTCGGCGATGCCGGTGAAGCCGATGCGCTGGAAGCGATAGTCGGCGTAGAGCCGCCGCAGGCCTTCGAGGAACAGGTCGTCGCCGAGTTCCCCCCGCAACATGTGCCAGAGCATGAGGGTCTTGCCATAACCTACCGCCTGCGAGGCGGCCGAATTGCGCGTGGTGAACTCCGTCAGCGGAAAATCGGTTTCCTCGGCGACGTAATTGCGATAGCGCGCGAGCATATCCTTGCGGTATTCGGCGCCGCGGCCGTCCATTTCGCGGAACAGGTGGTCGGCGAGGTAGGTCGTCAGACCTTCGCTCCAGTTGCCGCTTTCGTAGTCCGGATAAACGCCGTTGCCCCACCAGTTATGCAACAGTTCATGGGGATAGGACGATTCGAGGATGAAGGGAAAGCGGATCACCTGGGAGCCGAGCAAGGTGAACGAGGGCATGCCGTAGCCGGTTTCCCAGAAGTTCTCCACCAGCGCGAACTTGGAAAAGGGGTAATCGCCGAGCAGGGGTTCGTAGAGTTGCAGGTAGCGTTCGGTGGCGTCGAGATAGCGGATCGCCAAGTTGGAATCGGGCGTGCGCAGGTAGGCCAGGGCCTCGATGTCGCCGGCCATTTGCGAATACTCGGTGAACTGCGCAGCGATCAGGTAGATTTCCTCCATCGGGTCTCGGCTGCTCCAGCCGTTTGGACCGTTGCGGTCGCCCTGGCTCACGGCGAGCCAATCCCGGGCCGAATCGGGGAATTCCACGCGCAGGTCGAAACTGACCAGGTGATCGCCGAAATCGGGAACCCAGTAACTCGCCTTGCTCAGATAGACGCCGCGGGTATCGATGATGCCCGTGGTCTCGGAGAAACTCTGCGCGTATTCGGCGCCCTGCTGCGCCACGTCCTGCGCGATGCGGCCGCCATAGCCGACGATGAAAACGCCGTCGTCATCGGTTTCGACCTGGTAAGCGCTGGTCGGTGCGACTTCGCCGCTCATCGTGTTGAGCAGGATGCCAGCGGGCAGGCCGGGCGCGGATCGCAGGCTTGCTTCGCCCGGCGCTACTTCCAGATTGCTGTTGAGCCTGAACTCGGCGGGGCCGCCCGCCAGAGAGGGCGGCAATGTGATCGAATCGAGCACTTCGATTTCGCCGGTCGCCGGGTCGAGGCTGACTTGCAGATCGTGGTGGATCGTTTCAGAAACCTGCGCCGCGGCCGTCAGGGGAAGGCAGCATAGCAGGCCGGCAAGCAGGATTCGGGACGGTTTTCGCGCCAGTTTTCGCGATAGATTCAACATAGCGCGCTCCGCTTCAGTCCAAGCCAAGCAACTCCATTGCCGCGGCGTGGTCCCAGTCGCCGATGTGGATCTGCGAGGCGCCGTCCGGCGTACGCGTGGTGCTCCAGGCCAGTCGGCTGCCGTCGGGAGAGAACACCGGCAGGATGTCGGTGCCTTCGGTATTGGTGGCGCGCACCGGCGGGCCGTAGCCGTCGACGTCGATCAGGAACAGTTCGAAGTTTGCGTGGCCGAGCAGGTTGCTCGAATAGATGATGTATTCGCCGCTCGGATGGAAATACGGCCCCCAGGCCACCATGGCCTCGGCCGTCAATTGCCGAGCTTCGGTGCCGTCGACGTTCATGGTCCAGATTTCGGCGCTGTTGCCGTCGGGATTGAATCGCCGCCAGACGATCTTGCTGTCGTCGGGGCTGAAAAACGGTCCGCCGTCATAGCCCGGCGAGAAAGTAAGCTGGGTCACGTTGCCGCCATCGGCGTCCATGATGTACAGGTCCATGAAATACGAGGCGTCGTCCTCAAGCAGCGCCCGTTCCGCTCGGCTCAGGGGCCGGCTGTAGGCTTCGCGATTGGAAGCGAAGAGGATTTTCGAGCCGTCGGAGGAATAGGAACCCTCGGCGTCATAGCCGTCGGCATTGGTCAGGTTGACCAGGTTACCGCCGTCGCTGTCGGCCTGGTAAATCTCGTAATGGCGGTCGTAGTCCCAGCCATAGGGGCGATCTATTCCGCTCCGGCGGATTTCGAATTCCTCGGCCTGTTTTGCCAGGGCGTCCGGGTCTTCGTGAGTCGACGAAAACATGATGCGCTCGAGCGTCGGATGGACCCAGGAACAAGTAGTCAGGCCGATGCCCGGCGAGACTATCGAAGCCGTTTCCGTGGCCAGGTCCATCAGGTGAATCTGGTAGAAGGGATTGTCGCCGGGCACTTCCGACTGGTAGATGAAACGATTGCCGTCGGCGCTGAAATAGCCTTCGCCCGAACGCAGGCCGTCTGTAATCAGTTGCCGCGTGTTCGAAAGCAGAATCGCTTCGAATTCGCCGTCGACGAAATTGCCCGGCGCCGGATCAATGGTGACCGTGGCGCCGGCGACGCCGTCGGCATAGCTTTCGGCATCTTCCGCCGCGGCGGTTTCGATAGCTGCCGCGCCGAAGCTCTGATACACGGTGTCCTGGTTGGCTTCGGCCGCGGTCGGCGGCATCGGCATTCCCTGCGGATGCGTTTCCGCAGGCGGCTCGCATGCCGCCAGCGCAACGAGGCAAAGTAGCAGGACGAATCTACTCATGTTCTGAATCCTGTGAAAAATCAAACTGCCGCTGATGCGGAAAAACGCCGAACAGGCCGCCGGTATGGACGAAAACCACGGTGCCGGCCCCTGCCAGACATCCGCTTTCTCCCTTGCGGAGTTCCGATAACATGCCATTAAAGGCTTTTCCTGTATAGACCGGATCGAGAAAAACGCCTTCCTGCCGCGCCGTCTCGGCGATGGTCCGATACACTTCCGGGCCCGCTACGCCATAAGCCGGCCCCATATAGCCTTCGATCGTGTCGACCGCGAGATTTTCCGCGTCGAAGCCGATTCCGTAGCGCTCGCTCCAGGCCGCCACGTCCCGGCGCACCTTCTGCTCGAACCAGGCCGCGTCATCGCAAACGTTGAAGGCCAGCACCCTCGCGCCCAGGCCGAACAGTTCGCGGCCGACGAGCAGGCCGCTCTGGGTGCCGCCGGAACCGGTAGCGGCGACGATGGCGTCGGGCTCGATTCCGGTACGCTCAAAATCCTCGCGCAGTTCTTCGCAGGCGGCGATATAGCCCCAGAGACCGATGGCGTCGCTGCCGCCGATGGGGATGAACATCGCGCGGCGCCCCTTTCGTTCGTATTCGCGCAGCAACTCGCGCCCGTATTCCTCGTGCGTATGCCAATCGGTCTGCGAGATGTAGGTAATCCCGGCGCCGCTGAGGTGGTCGAGCATCAGATTGCCCGACAATTCGGGCGGGCGTTCGCCGCGCAGCAGCAGATGCGCCCTGAGTCCGAGGCGGGCGGCGAGCACGGCGGTGGCGCGGCAATGATTCGACTGCACGCCGCCGCAGGTGATGACGGTATCGCAATCCCGGGCCAGGGCTTCGGCGAGAATGAATTCGAGCTTGCGGACCTTGTTGCCGGAAACCTCGACCCCGGTCATTTCGTCGTGCTTGACCCAGATGTCGACACCGGGAAATTCCGCGGAAAGCCGTTCCAGCCGGGTCAACGGCGTCGGCAGACGGGCCAGATCGAGGCGCGGAGGGTAGTCAATCATCGCCGTTGCGGGAAGCGGCGCGATCCCGGCAGCGGTTCAATTCGCCGAGGAGGGATCGTAGGTCTGCACGTTGCCCTGGCCGGAGTCGAGCGGCAGCGGCCTGAGCACTTCGCTGTAGAGGAACAGGTCGGTCAGCACCGCGCGCAGATGGATCGAGGCGTTCAGATTGTCGACCATTTCCGAGCCGATCTTGTCCTGGGCGAGGATGAAACGCATCGCCGCGCCGGCCCTGGCGCAATCTTCGGCGATGACGCGCTCGAAATCCTTGTCGGAGTCGGCGAGGGCGTCCTGCAGGTTCTGCACGGCCTTGCTCATGCCTTCGATGGTGGGCCGGGCATGCGGTCCCGGGCCGGTTTCCGCCTGGGCCGGACGGCCCTGGGCGGCATAGGCCAGCAGGAATTCATAGCCCGCTTCTATCGTTTCAATATCGTCTTCGAGATTGCTCACGTTCTAGTCCTTGTGGATAAGGAAATTCTGCACAATGTGAGTCGCCGTCGGCTGGCGGGGGGTTCAGCGGGCGTGCGAGGCAGGACGCCGAGCCCGAAGCCTACAGGGATGTAT